>JBEBHI010000262.1:0-2848 GCA_040080935.1 Terricaulis sp. | reverse complement strand
ATCATCGCGTTAGCGGCGACATTTTCGCGTGAGATCGATGCGATGTTCTGATCGCGTTCGACTCCGACCAACTTCACGTTCTCATTGCGTATCGCGATGCTGAGCAAAGCGGCGCCGACGCCACTGCCCGCTTCCATCAATCGCGCGCCATCTTTTGTTTCTATCGCGGCTGCGAGAAGCATCGTGTCAACATTGACGCGATAGCCACGCGCCGGTTGGCGGATACGAATGCGGCCATTGAGGAGCGTGTCTTCGGTTGTCTCGAAAACGGCCATAAAGCCTGTGCGACCCTTCCGCGCGACCGGTGGAACCCAGCTTGACCCGCGCGTCATGCCCCACCATCGTTTGATCATAACAGGAACGTCAAGCGGAGAGAGCCTGTTGGCGCCGGCGGCCAAACCAACCAAGACCAAGCCCGGCGCCCCCCATGCGGTGGACCGGCTCGCCGCGCTTTTGGCCGAAGATCTCGCCGCCGTTGACGCGATCATCCATCAATATCTCGCAAGCCCGGTCGGCACGATCCCGAACTTGGCTGCGCATTTGATCGATGCCGGTGGCAAGCGCATCCGTCCGCTCATCACGCTCGCGGCTGCACGCCTCGTCGGCGGCGGCGGCGATGGTCCGCGCAAACTGGCGGCGGCGGTCGAGTTCATTCATAGCGCCACGTTGCTGCACGATGACGTCGTCGACGTCTCCTCGATGCGCCGTGGCAAGAAGAGCGCTAACGTCGTCTGGGGCAATTCGGCCAGCGTGCTGGTCGGCGACTTCCTCTTCGCCCGCTCCTTCAACCTGATGGTTGAAACCGGCGACATCCAAGTCTTGGACATTCTTGCGCGCGCCGCCAGCGTCATCGCCGAAGGCGAAGTGATGCAGCTCGCCGCCGCGAACGACGCCGAAACCACGCGCGAACGCTACATGGAAATCGTCGCCGCCAAGACGGCAGCTTTGTTTGCAGCGGCCGCACGCTCCGGCGCAGTCGCCGCAGGCCGCGCAGGCCCCGAAGCGGCAGCGCTCGAAATCTACGGCCGCGAACTCGGCCTCGCCTTCCAGCTCGTCGACGATGCGCTCGATTACGGCGGCGCTAGCGACACCATGGGCAAGAACGCCGGCGATGACTTCCGTGAAGGCAAAGTCACGCTCCCCGTCATCTTCGCGCGCGACGCCGGCGATGAAAGCGAACGCAGCTTCTGGCGCCGCGTGGTCGGCGGCGAGCGCACCGATGACGATTTCCATCGCGCCGTCGCACTGGTGAAACGCCACAACGCCATCGCACTCACAATCGACGCCGCCCGCGCCCACGCTCAAGCCGCGCGCGATGCGCTGAAAGCGCTGCCCGCGAACGCCTATCGCGAAGCGCTCGAAGCGCTGCCTGAATTCGTGGTCGAGCGCGCGTACTAAGCCGCGCCGCAAGCCTCAGTGCTTGTGATCCAGCTGGTGCAGCACGATCCCATTGCCTTCGCTATCCAGGATATTGCTCATCCTGCAACGCGGCCCCTTGATGATATCGCTCCGGAACGTGACGCCCTTCGCTTTCAGATCGGCTATCACCGCGTCGAGATCGCTCACCTCAAGCGCAATCATGCCGCCACCGCCGGGCTTATGACCTGTGGCGTTGGTAAGCGCGAGGCAGCCGCCGCCTGGAAGATCGAACTCCATCCATCTGATAGAACCGTGCGCGCCATTGCTGCCGATCTTTAGCCCGAGCGTGTTCTCGTAAAAATCACGCGCCCGCACAGGGTCCTCGACGGCATACATCGTGAAGGCCACCTTCTCGAACATCACTTATCTCCTTTGACAAAGGCGCGCATCGCATCCTTGCCGTTCCAACGCTCCGTCGCATCATCTGAACTCGCAAGCTGCTCAGCCAACTCACGCGCCGCAGCGCGAAGCTTCGGGCTCTTCTTCTTGCCAATCGTCCGCAGCGCCCAATTCGCTGCCTTCTTCACGAAATTGCGCGGATCGCTCGCCTCGCGCTCGATCAACTCAAGTCCGCGCAACATCTGCTCGTCCGTGCCATGCTTGTGCAGCGCGCAACTGGCCAGCAGCGCAAACGCCGCGCGCTTCACAAACTCGTCCTTCGCCTTCGACCATTTTTCGATCTTGGCAAACGCGTGCGGCGAGCGATCCCAATAGTGGAAGCACGCCGTATCGACGATGCCCCAATTGTCCATGTCTTTGACCCAACGCTCCATCTGCGTGGGCGTCACATCAGCCGGATCATCAATCATTGTCGCGAGCATTCGTGCGTCGTGAATGCCAGTCGACCAAAGCTCTTCGGCAAGCGCGTGATTGTATCCAGTGCGCTTGGCCATCGCGCGCAACGTGCCAACGGCGACGCCATAGACGGGCGCCTTCGTCACGATGCCGAAACGCGCCGCCATATCCGCTTTGTATTGCGGCGAACCATTGCGCTTTAGCTCAGCAACGAGCGACTTAGCATCGACCGGCTTGGCTGCCGCCTTCTTCGGCACGATTTTCTTCTTCGCCGCCATCAGAGCTGCTTGATCCAAGCCCGCACAATCGCCTCCAGCGCTTTGCGGTTCGCCGGAATATCGCGCCCAGCGCCAAGCGTCACCATCGCCCGATCCTTCCCGAGCCACTTCATCAGGCCATTCGGATCAGCCAGCTTGAACGCCTTCAAATCCGGACGCGTCTTGGCGCCCAAATGAAACACCAGCTGCACGCTCTCCTCCGAGCGCACATTGAACGTTGCGAACCATTCCTTCTCAGTGCGAAAGCTCGGCACTTTCCATTTGATGCCTTCGCCAATCGCCGGACCGACGCCCAGCACGATCAACCGCACGGCTTCGATCTCTTTCTTCAACGGATGCTTCAGCGCCTTGAGATA
>JBEBHI010000124.1:0-10745 GCA_040080935.1 Terricaulis sp. | reverse complement strand
AGCGTTGTTGTCATTGGCAACTATGCTGTTTGGCCTGTATCGGGACCACCCGAGCAAAAGCATCAGCCTTCAACGTCCGTCGATCCTATTTCGGCCCCAGACAATCCCCCAAGAGGGATGAAACTGGTGGAGCCGCCGGGCATCGCACCCGGGTCCGATCCGCCTATCTCTGCGCGTTTATCGCCATAGTCCGGTTGCCCGGACGAGTCGGATATAGGGCCAGCTGCCCCCACATGGAAGTCACTCCCATCTGCAACTAAGTTACTGACATGGCCAAGGACACTGACGAAGACCTGCGCGGCGATATCGACGCCTTACTGAAGGCCATGGTCCGTGCTGCCTTCGTGCCGCGCGATCAGGTCTGGTACGCGGTCGACGAGATCTGCGAGGAGGGCGCCGACCCGGACGCTCTGCGCACCCACGCTTCAGCCGAACTCGAGCGCCTTTGGTCCGAACAGCGCACCGTCGAAGCCACTTGGAGCGGCAAGACCGATTGTGACCGCCTCGACAAGGCGTTCGACGATCTCGAAAAACGCGGCATCGTTTGCCGTCAGGATTTCACCTGCTGTGGCAATTGCGGCGTCGCCGAAATCGGCGGCGAGTTGGAAGAAGCCGAAAGCCGCGGCATCCGCATTCGCGGCTACGCCTTCTATCACCAGCAAGACACCGAACGCGCCGTCGAAGGCGCTGGCGTTTATCTGAACTACGGCGCCGAGCGCGAGGGCGAGGGACCCGCGCTCGAAGTCGCGCGCGAGATCGTCTCGGCCCTCAAGCGCAACGGCCTCAAGCCAGAATGGAACGGCACCATCGGCCAGCGCATCCTTGTGCCGCTCGATTGGCGCCGGCGCCTGGTCTGCACCTAGTCGAAAAACGCAATCGTTCTGAACTCGATGCTCTCGCGTGGCGGCGCGCCCGCGGGCGTAAGCGGATTTTCAAACGCCGTGTGCGGGGTAAAGCGCGCCACATTGGTACGGCTATCGTAGCATTTGATCAGCAGCGCCTCATCCAGCCGTAGCTCCGGTTAATAGAACCAGCGCTGACGATCGCTGTGAACGAGGCCGTAAATCTCACCGTGTCGATCGGGATAGACGATGTCGGTCGCCACAAGATCAGCAGGCGTGGTCGTACGGGCATCGGCGAGCACGAGCGGCCAATCCGCCGCTGGATGCCGGATCGGGCGCCATACGTTGACGAACGCGACGCGCTTTTGAAGCAAGGCGTCCGCTTCATCTCCCAGCAGCTCGCGCACACGCTTTGGCGCCGAGTCAGCCGTGTAGTCCACGTGAACGCGCGTCGAGGGCTGACGCAGCGCGTCGGGCGCGCGCTTGCGTAAAGTATGATCGAATACCAGAACCCGCGCCGCGCCCGTCGCCTTCCGCACCAAACCCGCGGCCTCGTCGCGACCGGTTCCGGCGATCTCCGCCTCGTTGCTAAAATCGATCGCCGAGACGTGCCGCGCCAGCGCGAAGCCCTCGACATCCAGCGAAGCGTCCAGCTTCCGCCCATCGCGGATGAGCACACGGCGCGGGGCGTAGATCTCCGAGACGTCGGAGGCGGGGGTATCGTAACCGAAGCTGAGACGCGGCTTGCGGCCCGATGGCTCTAAAAACAGGATCGGCGCTTCCACCGTCAGATCGCGCACCGGCGCGTCGAGCACTTCCATGGACATGCTTGCCTCCATCTCTCACTGAGGACGTAGGCGCCGCCTGGTTCGCTTCCGAACCATGATCCGTCACGCCGGATGTGAGCGGACGTCACAAGCGACTCGCCTTAAGCGCGGAACTTGCGGAGGCGAACATGACCAAGAAGCTGGCGGCGGAATTCATCGGCACGTTCACACTGGTTCTGTTGGGGTGCGGTTCGGCCGTGCTCGCAGGCTTCGGCGTCATCGGCCAAGACGGCATCGCCTGGGCGTTCGGCTTGGCGATTGTCGCCATGGCCTACGGCATCGGCCCCGTCAGTGGCTGCCACATCAACCCGGCTGTTTCCTTCGGCGCCTGGACTGCCGGGCGCATGCCGACCGGCGAGATGCTTGGCTACTGGATCGCGCAATGCCTCGGCGCGATCGTCGGCGCAGGCGTGTTGTTTCTCATCGCATCCGGCGCGCCGGACTACACGCTTGCCGATGGCCTCGGCCAGAACGGCTACGGTTTGCGTGACGCCGTCACCAACCAAGGCTCGCCGGGCGACTACAGCTTGATATCTGGCGCGATCTTTGAAGTCGTCGCGACCTTCATTTTCGTCGTCGTCATTCTCGGCGTTACTCAGCGCAGTGCTGCGCCGCAATTTGCCGGTTTGGCCATCGGTTTGACGCTTGTCGCCATCCACATTGTCGGAATCCAAGTGACCGGTGTATCGGTGAACCCGGCCCGTTCGCTTGGGCCGGCGATTTGGGTTGGGCTTCCCGCATTGATGCAGCTTTGGCTGTTCGTCGCGGCGCCGATGCTAGGGGCGGGGCTCGCAGGATGGGCGTTCCGGGTGAGACTACTGACGGCGGACGAAGGCTAAGCACGCTCAGCCGCCGCCCTTTGGCTGCGATGCTGACGGTGCTTGTCGTCAGCGTGCTGGCATATCTGTACGGACCAGTGCCTGCGCCAAACGTGCCCCAACCGATCGGTCGCGATTGCGTCGAACTGCATCTCTATTCGAACGGCTTTCACAGCGACATCGGCGCGCCTGCGAGCATCTTCCCGCCAGATCATCCGTTCCGGCGGATGTACCCTGAGGCGCAAAGCTTCTTGATCGGGTGGGGCGATCAAGCTTTCTACTATTCTGACGGCACGGATTTGATGCTTGGCCTCGACGCATTGATCCCGCCGAGCGCGAGCGTCTTTCACATTGCCTATAACGCCGCGCCGGCGAGCGCATACCTCGGCCCAAATGACGACGCGGCTGTCGCCGTCAGCCAAGAAGGCGCGCGCCGGTTTGTCGCCTTCATCGATCGCTTCCTCGTGCTCGACGCCAACGGCAACCCGATCAAAACCAGCAACGGCAAATACGTCGGCCGCTCCGCGTTTCTCCGTTCACGCGGCTCATTCCATTTGCTCCAAGTCTGCAACCAATGGATGGCCCGCGCGCTGCGAGCCGCCGGGGTCAACGTGAACGCGCGCGCGGCCTGGCTCGCAGGGCCCCTTGTGAGGCAAGTGCGGCACGTCCAGCCGACGTCTTGCCCAATCCCCCAAACCGAGCCCTGAGCCTGTCGAAGGGCGGCCCAACACTGCATTTCCGGCCTTCGACAAGCTCAGGCCTCGCTTCTCGGCGTGGTGAGGAGGGGCGAGTCAGCCCATATTGGCTCTGAAATGAGCGCCCAACCCGCACCGCTGCCAGAAGGCAATCCGTCCCAAGCCGACATCGCCTATCTCGGCCTGCTGGATGACATCCTGCAAAACGGCGTCGACCGCGGCGACCGCACCGGCACAGGCACGCGGGGCGTGTTTGGCCGTCAGCTCCGCTTCGATCTCAGCGCCGGCTTCCCGTTGCTGACGACGAAGAAGGTGCACCTCAAGAGCATCATCCTCGAATTGCTCTGGTTTCTGCGCGGCGATAGCAACGTGCGCTGGCTGCAAGAGCAGGGCGTCACGATTTGGGATGAGTGGGCCAACGAAGAGGGCGAACTCGGCCCTGTCTATGGCAAGCAATGGCGTTCGTGGGAAACCAAGGACGGCCGCGTCATCGATCAGATCGCCAACGTTGTGAACGCGATCAAGACCAACCCGAACTCACGCCGCCACATCGTGTCGGCCTGGAATCCCGCCGAAGTGGACCAGATGGCGCTGCCGCCATGCCATTGCCTGTTCCAGTTTTTCGTCGCCGACGGAAAGCTAAGCTGCCAACTCTACCAACGCAGCGCCGACGTTTTCCTAGGTGTCCCGTTCAACATCGCCAGCTACGCGCTGCTCACACAAATGATGGCGCAAGTGACGGGCCTTCAGCCCGGCGAATTCGTCCACACCTTCGGCGACGCGCACTTGTACCACAATCATTTCGACCAAGCCCGCACGCAACTCGCCCGCGCGCCGTACGCCCCGCCGCAAATGCTGATCAATCCGGAGCGCACGGACATCTTCGCGTTCGAGTACGGCGACTTCAAACTCGAAGGGTACACGGCGCATCCTGGCATCAAAGCGCCGATCGCGGTGTGAGCATTGCCCGGGAGAGGGGACGCGCCAAATCGTTCAGTCTTCCAACCCCAGATACAATGCGATGAAATTTATCGTATCGACGATGCCGTGAACGAGCACGAGCGGCCAGAGATTGCGCTTCAGCAGCAGGAACGCCGCGCCAAACGCGATGCCGATGGGGGTGGTCGTCACCAGCCCGCGAAATCCCTGATAATAGAAATGTCCGAGGCCGAACAACAGCGCCGGGATGAGAACGGCAAAAACAGCCGCAAACGGAACGCCGCGAAATAGCGCCAGCATGCGCGTTACCAGAAATCCGCGGAAGAACATCTCTTCCCCAAACGCTGCGGCAGTCCAGACAATCCCTAGCCACAACAGAAACACTGGCAAATTACCTTCGACATCGCCCCAGCGATCTTCGACTCCTGCGGGCACGTCTTTCATGAACGCCCAACCGAACGCTTCGCCGGCGCCAAGCGCGCTTGCCACGGCAACGGCGAACAACCCGAACACCAGCAACGCTTGCGGCAAGACCATGAGTTTGGCTTTGACGCCTTTGAGCGGGATGAGCCCAAAGCTGGACCATCCTTCCCCGCGCCGGCGCAGATAGAGCGCCACGCAAACCAATGTCGCGATGAGCGACACCGGTCCGGCAAATCGCCAGAACAATGGGTCAAATGCGATGCGGAGGCCGAGCGCCAGCGCGCCGAAAACGGCAAGCTCAATCGCGGCGCGGCGCCGGTCTATCGTATCCGTCAACGCCGCTCGCCCATGCTGCTGGTCCCCCGCCGGAATGATGCATCGCGTTGCGGGGTTGGATGCAGTGGCGCTGCGAAAGGTGAGGGGTGCGCGGAGCCGCTACTGCAACACCACCGGAATGCGCACTTGCCGTGGCTCGTTGCCTTCACCCGGCATGTCTTCTTCCAGCACCAATGTCGCCGGCCCAGTTGCGGTGAACGTCAGTTCAGCGTCGTATTCCTTCGGTCCTGGATCAGTCCAGCTGACGCGCGGATGGGCAGGCGCGGAGGCGATCTCGACGCCGCTCGCATCTTCCAGCCGCACAGGAAACTGATTTTCGAAGAACCAATTCGCCGGCGCCACGCCGCTCACTTGCAGCGGGCTCGTCACCGTCGCGCCGCTTGCGGGCGTCGTGACAGTCGCTAATTCCGAATCTGTCTGTGCAACAGCCGCTGGCTCTGACGTTTCAGTAGCCGGCTGCGGAGAGCACGCGCCAAACGCAAGCGCCGCGCCAAGAAGAAAAACAAATCGCATCAAATCCCCCTTAATTCCCAACACTGCCTTGCTTTAATCGGCGGGCCAAGCGCGCGTCATCGTCTAGTGCCCGTCGCCTTGATCATTGCGTCGCGGCGCCGCGCTGGCTGGCAAGAGCCGCAAGCTTCTTCTCGATCCGCGCGATCCATTGCACATCAACCGACGCGGCATCCTGCGAGAATCGGTTTTTCTTGAAATAGCTCCACGACACCTGGAACGCCGGCATCGCCATCAATCCGCAAAACTCGGCCTCGACGATGTCCAGTGCGTCTTCAGGGATCAGGCCTTTCAGATAATCCGCGTACCAGGAGCGCACTGCATACGTGTAAGCGCCAGACCACGCGCCGAGCTGGGCGGCTGTATCAGCATCGACCGCGACGACGATGCCTGCGTGTCCCTGCGTTATCGGGACGGCAAGCCGCGCATCATTCATGGCGATCTGCCAGAGGGCGATGATGCGATCCTGGTGTTGCATGCCCTTGTCGGAAACCGCGAGCAGGTGTGCGCGGCGCGCTTGCTCCGTATTCTGCCTGACCTGAATGCCGACAAAGACCAGCGAGGCTAGGATCGCCAGCACGCCGATCGTCTGCGCGACGTAGTTGATGTTTTCGAGGGTCATGGCTGCGCCGCTCCGCCGATGCGTGCACGCTCAGCGGCTGCCAGCGACTTCCAAGCCTCAAATCGCCCGCTCGAGCTGAGGGGGACGATCTTCTTCATCAGCCCGTCAAGCAGCGCCTGGTACTCATCGCTGTAGACGGCTCGGTTGATTTGATAGAGCGCGCGAAAGCCCGGCGCTGTCATGGAATTCACAATTGTTGCTTTGGTCTGACTCCAACGCTCTTCACCGATCAACCCTTCGCGAAATTGCCGATACTGCTCATCGCGCGTGATCTCGATGGCCATGGTGGTGAAAAGGAACTGCATCCACTCTGTTGGCGTCGTCTCCGGATCGGCGTCCAGGGCCTTGCTGTAGCCCTCGGTGATGCCTGGCGATGCAATGTGAAATGCGGTCTCGCGAATTTGGCCGAGCCGGCTGGTGTGCATCGCGGCGCGCTGTGTCTTTTCGCTTTGCCGGATTTGGATGCCGACGAAAACGAGCGACGCCACCACCGCGATCGCAGCAATGGACTGGCTGAGATAGGAAATCTGCTCAAGCGTCATGAAAGCCCTCAATGCTGCTGGCGTGCAGTGCCCCGGCGATGCCATACCACGCCTGATATGAAACCGCGCGAACTTCTAGGAACGGCCCAAATCCCCGGCGGGGAAGAGCTACGTCTCTACAAGCGCGACACTGACTTCATCATCGCGCTCGGCGGCAATGAGCTGATGTCGAGCCGCCTGAGTGGTTCGGAGGAGGCGCTGGCGCTGATGACGTGTGATCGGCTGCAGAACGCCGAGGCGCCGCATCTCCTCGTCGGCGGCTACGGCATGGGCTTCACGCTCCGTGCGGCGCTTGCACGGCTCGGCCCGCAGGCGCGCTTCACCGTGGTTGAGCTCATGCCGGAGATCATCGAGTGGGCGCGCGGGCCGATGGCGGAATTGGCTGCCGGCTGCCTCGACGACCCGCGCGTCGAACTCATCATGCGCGACGTGTCACGCGCCATCGCCGCGGTCGAGCGCCGCTACGACGCCATCCTCCTCGATGTCGACAATGGCCCTGATGGCCTTACGCGCGTCGACAATGATCACATCTATACGCTTCTTGGTTTGCAGGAGGCGAAGAGGGCGCTGAAGCCGGGTGGCGTTTTGGCGATTTGGTCAGCGGCGCAGAATGAGCGTTTCGCGCGCCGCTTGAAACACGCAGGCTATCAAGTCGAAGAAGTCATGGTGCGCGCCGGGCGCGGCGGCAAAGGTGCGCGCCACATCATCTGGTTCGCACGCGTCCCGCAATCGCCGACGATCGAAACAGTTTAAACTTCTGCCAAATCCGGCACGACCATGCGCGTAATTTTCTGCAAATCCGCGCGAGCCGCGTCGATGTTCATAGGCGTAAACTTGATCGAGACGCCAACCATCTGCGCTTCAACTTCGCACTTGGCGACATAAACATCGCCCGCATTTGCCACGAGCTCGATGCCATCGCCGTCCGCAGGCTTCTTGTTGGCGCCAGTGTACCCCGCGATCCGGTGCGCGCCCGGCGTCAGCAAAATACGGGTGAAGCGCGGGCTTTTGATCTGCGCTGCTTCGCGGCCATCGATCAGCACGTTGATACCAACGGCGCGGCCAACGAACTGATTGCGAAACACGTAGAGCACGGCTTTGCCCGGAATCGGGGCAAACCTCAGCGCCTCGTCGCGTTCGGTCAAACTCGCTTCCGCGACTTTGCGGTTCGTCTGCAGATTGCGTGTGACGATCACCGCGCCTACTGCCAATCCAAGCAGCGCCAGGATCATCATGATGTCGCCGCCCACGATCGATCGCAGCACGAAGTAACCAATAAGGCCGGCGAGGACGGCAACGCCGTAGACGATAAGATTGCGTGGCATGGCGCCATCCATACGGAGCGCGCACACCGGCGCCAAGACTCTCTTCCAAATGGCGTCGGCCAATGCGAAGCATGTTCCCAAGGAGCAAGCGATGCCCGCAATTCAGTTGAAGGCGAGTGATTGGGAGGCGGGCTTTGTCTTTCCAGGCTTTCCGACGCCACCGATCCACAAGTTCCTCGGCGGCCGCTTCGAGAGCCACGATCCCGTCGCGGGGGTGTTGCGCGTGTCGTTTCCGACGAAGCCCGAATATGCAAATCCTGGCGGCGCCGTGATGGGCGGCATCGTTGCTGCATTCTTGGACGATTGCATGGGGCCGCTGATCGTCGCTGCCACCGGCGCGGAAAAATTCCCCGTCACGCTTGATCTGCACACGACATATTTCAAGCCGGTTCCCATCGGTCCACGTGCCTTGGTGGAAGCTCGCGTTGATCGCCTTGGAGCTTCTGCGGCGTTCACGAGCGCCGAGATCAAGAGCGATACCGGCGAGGTTTTGGTGCGCGCAGTGCAAACGGCGATGTTGCGAACGCCGGCGCACCGCTAGATTGCGCCTGTGATTCCGAAACTCACCTTCGTCGTCGCTGTTGCGAAAAACGGCGTTATTGGCCGCGACGGCGCTCTGCCGTGGCGGCTGTCGTCCGACATGAAGCGCTTCAAAGCTGCGACCATGGGCAAGCCGGCGCTGATGGGGCGCAAGACGTGGGACTCGCTGCCGCGCAAGCCTCTGCCTGGGCGCCAGAATCTCATCCTCACGCGCGACGCCGATTTCAAAGCCGACGGCGCGTGGGTCTACACTGATCTCGATGCGATGCTGGCCGCCGCGCGCGCCATGGCCGAAGCGGCGGGCGTAGAGGAGGCGTGCGTCATCGGCGGCGCCCAACTCTACAATGCCTTGCTGCCGCGAGCCGATCGCATCGTACTGACCGAAGTGAACCTCGAACCCGAGGGTGATGCGCGTTTGGACCTCGATCTATCTCGCTGGCGCGAAGTGAGCCGCGAAGACGTGGCGGCAGGTCAAAACGACGACGCAGATTTCGCCGTGCGCGTCCTCGAACGCAGCTAGCGCAACGCGCTTTGGTGCGTATGCTTGCGCTCATGTCTGATTTCGAAGTCATCGCCACCGGCCTTCAATTTCCAGAAGGCCCCATTGTTATGCCCGACGGCAGCGTCATTCTCGTTGAGATCCAGCGAAAAACGCTGACGCGCGTGTGGAAGGGCAGGCAAGAAGTCATCGCCAATATCGGCGGCGGCCCGAACGGCGCCGCCATCGGCCCCGATGGCGCGTGCTACATCACCAACAATGGCGGCTTCGAGTATCACCAAGTCGGCGGCCTAAATATTCCAGGCAATGCCGCGCCGGATTACACGACTGGCCGCGTCGAGCGCGTCGATCTCAGCACCGGTAAAGTTGAGCGCCTCTACGATAAAGTCGAAGGCGGCAAACTCTCTGGCCCGAACGATCTCGTCTTTGATAAAGCCGGCAACATCTGGTTCACCGATCTCGGCAAGAACTACAAACGCTCACAAGATCGCGGCGGACTCTATTGGTGCAAGCCGGATGGCTCGCTGATCAAAGAAGCATCCTACGGCCATGTCGGCTTGAATGGCGTGGGCCTCTCGCCTGACGAAAAAGTCGTCTACGCCGCCGAAACCGAAACCGGCAAACTTTGGGCGTTCGACATTACCGGCGAAGGCGAAGTCGCCCGCTCTCCGCTCGGTGGCCCGTCAGGCCGCTGCGTCGCCGTGCAACCAATGCACGTATTCTTCGACAGCCTCGCCGTGCAAGCCAACGGCGATGTCTGCGTCGCCACCATCCTCAATGGCGGCATCACCACGATCACGCCGGCCGGCGCCTCAACGCACACCGCGTTCCCAGATCCACTCGTCACCAACGTCGCCTTCGGCGGCGCCGATATGCGCGACGCCTACGTCACGCTGTCCGGAACAAGCCAGCTGATCAAAGTCCGCTGGCCGGAACCTGGCCTCAAATTGAACTTCGCGCCGTACTAGTAACGTTTCCCGGACGCGGCCCCGGCGCACGCCGGGGCGCGATCCGGGACCCAGGGAGCGGAGCGCTGCTGCGTTTGCCCCTGGATCCCGGCTCTCACGCCGGATCAAGTCCGGCGCTTCGGCCGGGAAGCGTTCGAGTTAACTGGAGGAATAAAAGTTGAGCATCATCGTCCACCACCTCGAAGAATCCCGCTCGCAGCGCATCCTTTGGCTGCTTGAAGAGCTTGGCGCGGAGTACGAAGTGAAGCGCTACGAGCGCAATCCGCAGACGCGCCTCGCGCCGCCGGAGCTCAAACAAATCCACCCGCTCGGCAAATCGCCGGTGATCGAAGCCAACGGCAAAGTGCTCGCCGAGTCCGCCGCCATCATCGAATACCTGGCGGAGAACGAAGCCTTCGGCGCGCTTTCTGTCGCCGCCAACGATCCGGCGCGCTTCGATTATCTCTACTGGCTGCACTTCGCCGAAGGCTCGGCGATGCTGCCGCTGTTGCTGAAGCTCTATGTCGGCATGCTTGGCGAGAATGGCGCGCCGCTGATGCAAATGCGGATCGATCCCGAGATCGACAACCACTTTAGCTTCGTCAACGCCCACCTCGAGGGCAAAGACTATTTCGCCGCCGATCGCTTCACCGCCGCCGACATCCAGATGAGCTTCGTGCTCGACGCCGGAAACAATCGCGGCGGCCTCGAGCGCTACCCGAACATGGTCCGCGTCAGAAAACTGCAACAAGCCCGCCCGGCCTACCAGCGCGCCCTGGAAAAGGGTGGGCCGTATAAGATGGGGGCGTAGGTCGAACCTTCCCCCTTGTGGGGAAGGTGTCGCGCGGATGCGCGACGGATGGGGGTGTCAGCTCAGAAC
>JBEBHI010000123.1:0-10776 GCA_040080935.1 Terricaulis sp. | reverse complement strand
TCGGTACTGGTGTGAAGATCGGCGCCGGCGCGACGATCCATGCGTACTGCCATTTCGAACGGACCGAAGTCGGCCCCAAGTCCGAGATCGGGCCGTTTGCTCGCTTCCGTCCCGGCACGAAGCTCGCGGCGAAGGTGAAGATCGGCAACTTCGTTGAAGTGAAGAACTCGAACTTCGGCGAAGGCGCGAAAGCCAGTCACTTGGCCTACATCGGCGACGCTGACGTTGGCCCCCGCGCCAACATCGGCGCAGGCACGATCGTCTGCAATTACGATGGCTTCGATAAGTATCGCTCGACCATCGGGGCGGACGCCTTCATCGGCTCCGACACCGCGCTCGTCTCGCCCGTCACCATCGGCGACGGCGCCTACACCGGGACTGGCAGCGTCATCACCAAGGACGTGCCCGCCGGCGCACTTGGCGTCGCGCGCGGTCGGCAAGTGAACCTCGAAGGCTGGGCGACAAAGAACAAGGAAAAGAAGCTCGCTGCCAAAGCCGCGAAAAAGAGTGAGACGTGACGAGCGCAGATCGCTTCGAAATCACAGTCACACGCAAGCGCTCGGACTATTTCTGGGGCCTTCTCTTTGATGGCCTGAGCAGTCGCGTTTTCTGGCTCGCAGTGCTGATCCCTCCGGTCTCGCAAGGTGTGCTGCATTTTAAGCGGACCGAAGGCATGGAAGTCGCAGCGCGCACTGTAGAGATTGCGATGCAGATGGGCATCACTATCGCCATTATCGGGCCAGCAGTGTTCGCGATCTTCTATTTCGCGGCCAATCTCAACGCGCGAGCGCCGGGTCATCTCGCGCCGGCGACGTATGCGATTTCACCTGACGGCATCGCCAACGGCGGAACAAGCACAGCTTGGAGCGCCTACCGTGGCGCGGTCGAAACCAAAGCGCTGTTCATTTTGCAACAAAAACAGAGCGCCATTCAGATAATTCCCAAGCGCGATCTCTCGACTCAAGCCATCGCAGGCCTGCGGCGGCTGCTACGCCAAAATCTAGGACGTCGCGCGCAAGTGCAGGAGAGCGCCCCGTGAGCGGAGACATCGCAAAATTCAACGCGGCGCAAGCGGCGCTCGACTACGTGAAAGACGGCATGGTCGTCGGCCTCGGCACCGGCTCGACCTCTGCGCACTTCGTTCGCCAACTCGGTGAACGCGTGCGGCAAGGCCTGCGTGTCAAAGGCGTGCCGACATCAGAAGCGACGCGCAATCTGGCCGAACAAGTCGGCGTTCCGCTTCTGGAGATCAGCCAGATCACCTCACTCGATCTCGACGTCGACGGCGCCGACGAGGTCGATCCCGCGTTTCGCCTGATCAAAGGCGGCGGCGGTGCGCTGCTGCGTGAGAAGATCGTCGCGGCGGCGTCGAAGCAGATGGTGGTGATCGCCGATGTCTCGAAGTGGGTCGAAACCCTGGGCGCCTTTCCGCTGCCAATCGAAGTTACACGCTTCGGCTTCGCACTGACGCAGCAGCGCGTGACTGAAGCGCTGCGCGCCACCGGCTGTGCGGGAACCGAGGCGGTGCTGCGCATCACCGGCAAAGCCAACGAGCCGGTCATAACCGACGGCGGCAACTACATCCTCGACGCGCACACGCAGCGCATTCCCGATCCGGAAAAGCTCGGCGCGGCGTTGAAGGACATCGCAGGCGTCGTCGAGCACGGCCTCTTCATCGGCCTCAGCCAGGTCGTGATCATCGGCAAAGCCAAAGGCGCCGAGGTAAAGACGCTCTCCTAGTAGTCATTCCAGGCGAGCGGAGCGAGACCTGGAATCCAGGGCAACCGCTCCTGCGTCGGCTCTGGATTCCAGATCGGCCTGCGGCCGTCTGGAATGACTTAGTTAGCGTTCCTTACGCGAAGACGTCGCCTTCTTGGCGGACGTCTTCATCACCTTCGTCGCGGCCCGCTTGCGAGCAGCCGTTTTGGCGGTCGCCTTCTTCACCGATGCGCGCTTCTCTTCGCACTTCGGGCAGGCGCAGATGTCCTTCAGGTACTCGTTGAAATAGTTCTTGCCGTAATCGTAGTTCAGCTCTTCGCCCGGCTTGATCTTGCGCTTGGCGTGGATGAACACGCGGCCCTTGTGAATGTTGGGCTCGCAGTTGGCACGGCATGAGTGATTGATGTAGCGCGCCGTGTTCCAGCGCGGCGCGCCGTCGATGGTTTTGCGCGCGTGAATTTCGAACAGATATTTCGAGCGGCTCTTTTCTTCCTGCTCTTTGGAGATCTGCACGCCGGTATATTCGATGATGCAGGCGTTCTTCGGAATCTCGCTCTCGGCGAAAAGCCCAAGCCCCGTGGCCGAGCGCTTCACGACCAGTTCGAAGTCACCAGGAATATAGCTCTTCCGCGCCATCATCGCTCCGTTCTGAAACGCACTTACCAGAGACGTTTGTTGGCAAACGCCTTGCCTGAACCAGTCTTGAGATAAAACTCGAATTCGCGAGCTTTACGTTCGTCCTCGAATGCAAAGTACGCGACCAACCGCCACGGTCGATACTTCGCGGTGTGAATGCTTGCGCCTTCGTTGTGTTTCTTGAATCGCTGTTGCAGGTCGGTTGTGAACCCTGTGTAGCGCTGATCTTCGTGAGATTCGCTTTTCAGCATATAGACGTAAAACATCCTGGCTCCCGCGTGAGCAGGATAAGCGCAGTTTTGATCTGTCAGGAATGGCGCTGGGCGTAAGCCATCCGAAGCTCGCGAGTGGAGCGCACCAGCCGTCCTTCGCCAAGGCTACGGACGGCATCCTTCACTCGCTTCGCGAGCGAAGGATGGCTGGGGTGCTAGGATTCGAACCTAGGAATGGCGGTACCAAAAACCGCTGCCTTACCGCTTGGCGACACCCCAAAACCGGCGAAGCGGCTACTTAGAGGCGCCCGCCCATTGTTGCAACAGCGCCCGGCTGACGCATCTGGGGTTTAGTCCCAATAGAACCCAAGTCTTTGGCCGAAACTGGGTTTCAGCACTCCACCACATTGACGGCGAGGCCGCCCTGGCTGGTTTCCTTATACTTGGATGACATATCCACCCCGGTTTGACGCATGGTCTCGATGACCTGGTCGAGGGAGACTTTGCTGGGCGTGTCCGAATGAAGCGAAAGCCGCGCGCCGTTGACCGCCTTCACCGAGCCGACCGCGTTTCGCTCAATGCAGGGGACTTGCACCAATCCCCCGACTGGGTCGCAGGTGAGGCCAAGATTATGCTCCATACCAATCTCGGCGGCGTTCGCGACTTGCTGCGGGCTGCCACCCCAGACGGCTGACAATCCAGCAGCGGCCATCGAGCACGCAACGCCAACCTCGCCCTGGCACCCCATCTCTGCGCCGGCCAGGGACGCACGTTGTTTGTAAAGCAGTCCGATGCCGCCAGCGGTGATCAAGAAGCGCCTTGCGTCGCGCTCCGGGTTCGAACTTGTCAGGCAATAGTGCTTGAGGATCGCTGGCAAAATGCCGGCCGCTCCGTTCGTCGGCGCAGTGACGACTTGTCCGCCGGCAGCGTTTTCCTCGTTCACCGCCATAGCGTAAACGTTGAGCCAGTCGAACAGACGCTCTGGTTCATTTGCCCCTGGTTGGTCTTGGAGCTTTTTCCAAATGGCTGGCGCTCGGCGTGTGACCTGCAGCGCGCCTGGTAAAAGACCTTCTTTGTAAAGGCCGCGCTCGATACATGCGGTCATCACGCCGATCACTCGATCAAGTCGCGCGTCGGTCTGCTCGCGCGGCCGCATAGCGTCTTCATTGGCGTAGATGATCTCTTCGATCGTCTTGCCCTCGCGCCCACAAATTTCGAGCAATTCAGCTCCGGACCCGAACGGAAACGGCACTGCACGCCCAATACTGACGAGGTCCTTTGGTGCGGGCGTGCGGAGTTGCTTTTCCGTCGCGATAAAGCCGCCGCCGGTTGAGTAATACGTCTGCTCGAACAGCAGCGTACCGTCCTCGCCGAACGCGCTGAGCTTCATCCCGTTCGGGTGTAGCTCCGGGATGATGTGATAGGCGAAGACGATGTCGCTGTCCGGGTCGAACGCGATCTGATGCGATCCCAGAAGTTTCACGCGCTTCTCAACGGCCACTCGCTCAACCGTTGCTTCCGCGGAGTCGGGATCGAGCGTTTCCGGATCGAGCCCGAACAGCCCCAACACAACCGCCTTCGGCGTCGCGTGGCCTTTGCCGGTCAGCGCAAGCGAGCCCTGCAGCTCCACGACGACCTTCGTCACCGTGTCCAAATCCACAGCGCCTTTGAGGTCTTCCAGAAAGCGCTTGCCAATGCGGATCGGCCCGAGCGTGTGCGAGCTCGAGGGGCCGATGCCGATACGGAAGAGGTCTAAAACTGAAAGCATGAAGTCCGCTTGACGTTAGGCGATTGTCGTTCCGCTAGGTAGGAGATAATGGACTGATTTCCAAACACTTGGATTTAGCGCGGGGTTAAGATCGCGCTTACCGCATCGAAGGAGAGGCCGTTGAAAGCGCTGGTCAAACGCGAGGCCAAACGTGGGCTTTGGCTTGAAGAGGTGCCGGAACCTCAGGCTGGCCCCAACGATGTGAAGATCCGTGTGAAGCGCACGGCGATCTGCGGCACCGACATTCACATCTACAAGTGGGATGAGTGGGCGCAGAAGACGATCCCGGTGCCGATGGTCGTTGGCCACGAGTTTGTCGGCGAAGTCGTCGAGGTTGGCGACAACGTCAACGACTACAAGCCGGGGATGATCGTTTCGGGTGAGGGCCACATCGTGTGCGGCCGCTGCCGCAATTGTATGGCTGGCCGCCGTCACCTTTGCCCGTATACGAGCGGCGTGGGCGTGAACCGTCCCGGATGTTTCGCCGAATACATCGTCATTCCGAACGCCAACGTCTGGCACCACCACGACGGCATCGATCTCGACATCGCCTCAATCTTCGACCCCTTCGGCAACGCAACCCACACCGCGCTGCAATGGGATATGGTTGGCGAAGACGTGCTTATCACTGGCGCCGGCCCGATTGGCGCGATGGCTGCGGCGATCGCAAAGCACGTCGGCGCGCGGCATGTCGTGATCACCGATATCAACGACTATCGCTTGGCGTTGGCCAAGAAAGTCGGCGCGACGCGGACGGTGAATGTTTCCAAGGAGACGATCGGCGACGTGCAGAAAGAACTCGGCATGACCGAGGGCTTTGACGTCGGCCTTGAAATGTCCGGCGCGCCCAATGCGCTTTCGGACATGATCGACAACATGGCCCACGGCGCCAAGATCTCGATCCTTGGCATCCCGTCCGGCGACATGAAGGTCGACTGGAACAAGGTCGTCTTCAACATGCTGACGATCAAAGGCATCTACGGGCGGGAAATCTTCGAGACCTGGTACAAGATGACGACGCTCATCCAGTCAGGCTTGGACCTCTCGCCGATCATCACGCACCGGCTGCCGTACGATAAGTTCGAAGAGGGCTTTGAGACGATGCTGGAAGGCAAGTCAGGCAAGATCGTTCTGAATTGGGAGCAATGAGTCATTCCAGGCGGCCGGAGGCCGACCTGGAATCCAGGGCAAACAGCTAAGAGGTGGCTCTGGATTCCAGATCACGCTGCGCGTGTCTGGAATGACTTTGAAAGGGCTGAATCCATGTACGGCGAATTTCAGAAGCACGTCGAAAAAGAGATCGCCGGCATTCGTGAGGCGGGCTTCTACAAAGAAGAGCGTGTGATCGCGACGCCGCAGGGCGCGGAGATTGGCGTAACCGGCGGCAAGTCCGTCATCAACATGTGCGCCAACAATTATCTAGGGCTTGCACAAGACGCGCGCATCAAAGCGACCGCGCACGAGGGCTTGGATCAGTGGGGCTACGGCATGGCCTCGGTGCGCTTCATCTGCGGCACGCAGACGGTGCACAAGCAGCTGGAAGATGATCTCTCCAAATGGCTGCAGATGGAGGATACCATCCTCTATCCATCATGCTTCGATGCGAATGGCGGCCTCTTCGAGGTTCTGCTCGGCGCGGAAGACGCGATCATATCGGATGAACTGAATCACGCGTCGATCATCGACGGCGTGCGGCTCTGCAAAGCGCAGCGTTATCGCTACAAAAATAACGACATGAACGATCTCGAAGCGCAGCTGAAAGCGGCAGATGCTGCTAGCGCGCGCTTCAAGTTGATCTCGACAGACGGCGTCTTCTCGATGGATGGCGTCATCGCTTCTCTCGATCAGATTTGCGATTTGGCGGAACGGTACAACGCGCTCGTCCACGTCGATGACTCACACTCGACCGGCATTGTCGGCCCAGGCGGTCGCGGCACGGCCGAGTATCGCAATTGCATCGACCGCATTGATGTCTTGACGAGCACGCTCGGCAAGGCCCTTGGTGGCGCGAGCGGTGGTTTCACCATTGGCAAGCGTGCGATTGTTGAGCTGCTGCGTCAGCGCTCGCGGCCGTATCTCTTCTCCAACACGGTGCCGCCGCCAATCGCGGCTGGCGCGCGCAAAGCCGTTGAGCTTGCGGCGAAGGGCGATGATCTGCGCAAGCAGCTCAAGTCCAACATGGAGCTCTTCCGTGGCGGGCTTGAAACGGCTGGTTTTGATCTTCTGCCCGGCGAGCACCCAATCATTCCGGTGATGCTCTATGACGCCAAGCCTGCGGTAGCCTTGGCCGAGGAGCTTCTGAAGCGCGGCGTCTATGTGATCGCGTTCTCGTATCCGGTGGTGCCTAAGGGCAAAGCGCGGATCCGGACACAAATGTCGGCGGCGCACACGCGCGACGAAGTCGAGCGGGCGGTCGCGGCGTTCGTTGAGGCTAAGAAGGCGGTCGGATTGGCGTAAGCCATCCGTAGCTCGCGGCTAGCGCCCGGTCCTCCTACGCCGAGGCTTCGGAGGACGACCATCCATCGCTCTATG
The DNA here is from genome assembly GCA_040080935.1 of Terricaulis sp. GTDB lineage: Bacteria > Pseudomonadota > Alphaproteobacteria > Caulobacterales > Aquidulcibacteraceae > Vitreimonas. The sequence continues at coordinate 3,909 of JBEBHI010000123.1, read as the reverse complement.
AGCGAAGGATGGTCGGAGTAGCAAGATTCGAACTTACGACCCCCACGTCCCGAACGTGGTGCTCTACCAGGCTGAGCTATACTCCGACGCTTACGCGAGGCGGGCCTTTTACACGGTTCTGAGGATGGCGCAACGCGCTTAGCCCGGCCAGTTGAAGGCGAGCCAGGTCGTGCCGAAGCCCACGCCGATAAGCAGAATCCAGCGCATGGTCTCGGCGGCCGCATGCACGAAGCCGCGGGCCGGGGCGAACATGGATAGGGCGAGCACAATGGCGAAGGTCGAGCCTGTGGCCATCCAGATATCGAACTCGCCGAAGCGGGCGTCGACGCCGGCGATCCACGCTAAATAGGCCGCGAAGGCCGCCAGCATGAAGCGGACCAGGGCTTTGAGAATGGTGCTGCCGGTGCGGTGCGGATCAGCCTCGACGGCGGTGGCGACGGCTTCTGGCGGCGGGAGCGCGGCGCGGGCGAGCTTCTCGCGCATCCGGCGCCAGCCCTCGGCCTCCACCTCTGCACGGAGCTGCTGCTCCTGCATCCAGTCGTCCGTAGCGTATGCGGGTCTACCGCGTGACACGGCCATTTAGAGCCAGCCCTCCAGTGCGCATCATGCTCTACGCCGAGCTTGGGGAAAAGTTGCGTTGCGGCAAGGTTTTGGGGCTGTTGGCGGTCGTCCCTAGCTGCCGGTTTATCATTTTTCGATAAAATTCCGCTTGCCTTCGCACCCCGCTCCATATCATTTATCGATAAACCCGCCATTGGGGCCGGGTGGGAGTCTCCTGTCGTGAAGCAATTTCTCATCACCGTGGCGGGTGTGCTGACCGGCCTGGTGCTGTTCCTGGTCCTCGCGCCGATCATCCTGATCGGCATGCTGAGCGCCTCGTTCAACAGCCAACCGGCCCAGCCCTCGCACATGGTTCTGGCGCTCGATCTGCGCGAGCCGCTGACTGACCAACGCCCCGCCAACCCGTTCGCCTCGTTCGGCGGCAGCAATGCGCTGCTCGACGTGCTCGCCAAGATCGACGGCGCGCGCACCGATAGCGCCGTTGAAGGCATTTACATCCGCGCCAACACCGGCGGCATGCAGGCGGCGCAAGCTGAAGAGCTTCGCGCAGCGCTGGCGGCGTTCCGTGAGTCCGGCAAGTTCGTTGTCGCGCATTTGCAGAACGACGGCGTCCGCATGGGCATGCCCGGCTACATGGCGATCGCGGATTCGGATGAAGTCTGGTTGCAAGAGACCAGCGAATTCCAGCCGATGGGGCTGTCGGCTGAAGTCACGTTCTTCGGTCAGACGCTGCAGCGCTATCACATGCAAGCGCAGTTCGAGCAGCGTGAAGACTACAAAACATATCCCAACTCGCTGACCCAACGCACGTTCACCCCGGCGCACCGTGAAGAGATCACGAGCCTGATGAACGGCATCTACGACAACATGGTCGCCAACATCGCCGTTGACCGGGGCATCACCCCGCAAGCGACGCGCGCGGCGATTGAGTCGACGCCGTTCGTTGCGCAACGTGCGCAAGAGCTGCACCTGATCGACCAGATCGGCCGGCCGGAAGAAGCAGAACGCGCGGCTTTGGCGCGGGCTGAAGGTTCCGAGCTTGTCGACTTCGCCGATTATCGCGCGCCGACCCACAGTGGCGGCCGTGTGATCGCGGTTGTGCAAGGCGAAGGCGCGATCGTCTCGGGACCTGAGCGGCATGAACTGTTCAGCGACGAGTCGGCGATGAACAGCGATGCGATCGCGCAAGCTCTGCTTGATGCTTCGGAAGATGAAGACGTGGCGGCCATCGTGTTCCGCGTTTCCAGCCCCGGCGGTTCGGTCGTTGCTTCGGATCAAATCCTGGCGGCGCTGCGGACGGCCAAAGAACGTGGCAAGCACATCGTTGTCTCGATGGGCGATGTCGCAGCTTCTGGCGGCTATTACGTCTCCGCCTTTGCTGACGAGATTGTTGCTTCGCCTTCGACCATCACCGGCTCGATCGGTGTTGTCGGCGGCAAGCTGATCATTGGCCCAGCGATGGACTATTACCTCTCGTCCAACACCGAGACGATCACCGTTGGTTCGCCGATGGTGGAGATGTTCTCCACGCAGCGCGGGTTCAACGCAGCTGAACGGGCGACCTTCGCAGCGTTCATCGATCGTGCGTACACCGAGTTCCTCGGCCTGGTTGCCGAAGGACGTGGCATGACGCCTGAGCAAGTTCGCGCCGTGGCCCAAGGCCGCGTGTGGACTGGCCAGCAAGCGAAAGAACGCGGGCTTGTCGATCACCTGGGCGGATTCTCGGTGGCTCTGGCGCGTGCGCGTGCGCTCGCCGGTATCGATGAAGATGCTCGCGTGCAGCTGCGCTTCTATCCGACGGTCGAAAGCCCGTTCGAAGCGTTCGGCACCTTGTTCGGCTCTTCGGCGCAAAGCGTTGAAGGTCTGGTACGGCTCAATGCGGCCCTCTCCGATCCGCGCATGCAACGCATGATGGCGGCGATGCGCGAAGAGGACGCGAACGCTCGGGCTGAAACGGATCGCATGACGATCCACTAAGCTAAATTGACTCCATAGCCTTGGCCCTCCGCGGAAACGCGGGGGGCCTTTTCTTTTTGCGCGCGCCAAGGGCTGCGCTTGCGCGGGCGCAAGGCAGTGGGCGTTTGATTGGGATGTTGGAAGTTCACCTCCGTCATTCCGGGGCTTCGCGGCTACGCGACGAACCCGGAACCCATGGGGCGTAGGGCTGTGCGTTGGCCCATGGGTTCCGGGCTCGCGCTGATGCGCGCCCGGAATGACGAGTTGGGTAGGCAACGTTACGAAGAGTCTGCCGCGACGGGTGTCAGCGACGCGAGGTCGAATGCGATTTCGTCGGCGGGCGCTGCGGCGACGAGGTGTGTGCCGATTAGGCCGGCGGCGATGCGCTTGGCGAAGTGGGCGACATAAGGTTCGGGATCCGCGAGCGCGATGGACAAGCTCGCGAGGCGGGCGGCGAGATTGGCGGTTTTGCAATGAATGCGCGCGCTTTTGAGCAGCAGGCGAATGTTGCCGCGGACGCGGCGAAAGCCTGGTGGCGCGCCGCGTGGGTGTCGGCGACGGCTTTTTGGCGCGGTCGCGCTTTGCACCGCGAGCACGAAGCAATAGCTCGCGACCCAACGCTCACAGTGTTGCACGAGGTGTCGGAGTCGGCGGCTCTTGGAGAAGACGCCGATGCGCAGCGCCACCTGAAGCAGCCATCCCATCCACGCAAACGCGCTCGCGCGAAACTGCGCGAGGCGTTGGTCGGAGATGATGTGGCTAAGCGTCATTGGCTCGCCAGTGTACGGGCGCCATGAGCTCCGCCGGATAGATCGGCGCGCTATTCGTTTGTTGTCTGAGAGTTAGGCGGCGGATTCGTAGGGATTGAGGCGGCTTCGTCCCGCGCCTGGGTGACGATTAGCTTTTGTTTTCGACTTCGTACTTGGCCAGATCGGCGCGCAGCGTTTCGTAGAGGCGTTCTACGAAGCGCTCTGGATCGTCGTCGACGAAATCATCGAAATAGGCTTCGAGGTTGGACTCGAAGACGTACTCGCCATCTTCGGCAAAGATGAAACCGAGCTCTTCGTCGGTTTGCACGTGCAAGACGACGATTTGCGTTTCTTCCTCGTCGTCATCGCCGAGTGTGAAGGTGAGACGGCGCGACGAGATCTTTTCGCTGAGGATTGGCGCCAGCGCTTGCAATGCGGCGAGATCGTCGAAGCCGGTTTCTTCGTCGAGCGATGCTTCCAAGCGCTTGCGCGCGGAATCGACTTCCGCGTCGAAGCCCGCGGCGGCTGTTTTCTTAGGCGGCGCGCTCATGCTGCTTCCATTAGGCTTTGGAAGACAGCAGCGCCGCCGGTGCGGCCGAGCACGGGATCGGACGCGCGTTCCGGGTGAGGCATCATGCCCATG
>JBEBHI010000261.1:0-2871 GCA_040080935.1 Terricaulis sp. | reverse complement strand
GTCCTCGCGGTACGCCGGCTCATATTCAACGTCGATCGGCTCGCCGCGTCCGCGGTCGGCGTCATCGTCGTCTCTGCTCATGCTATTCCCCAAGAGCTGCCCGGCTTTTTTCCGAGACTTTTCCGCTATTTCGCACCGGAAACGAGTCGCTAGCCATGCGAAACTTAGGGCCGGGCGAACAAGCGCTCAAGCGATTGCGCCAGCAGGGGAGATTTACCCCCCGAGTGTGGCCGCTAGGAGGTCGTCTTCGCGCGGATGGGGCGCTGTAACGATACGCTTCCAGGACAATTTGCCCGCAGCCTCAGCGATCGCCTCGCTTAGACAGCCTGCTGTGAGCTTCTCAGCGTTGGGCGCACCCAATGCTGCAAGCGTCTCCGCTGCTCGCGTGCTGTGGAAAAGTACGACATCCAGCGGTTCGCGAAGTGCGTCTGGTAATGCCATCGCCGCAACCGATGCGTAGGCGAGGCGCCAATCAACGCTAAACCCCGCGGCACGCAGTTTACCGCTGACATCGCCCGCAACGTGGTCACCCGAGATGTGGATGAGTTTGCCTTTCGTGGGATCAAGTTCGCGTTTCGCCAGCTCGACCAACGCGTTTACGTCGCCATCAGCCGAACGCACATCAATGAACCCAGCGTCGCGCGCTGCACTCGCGGTTGCATCGCCAACGGTGAGCACCAGACGTTCGCGCGCGCCACGCGCATCCGGAAACGCGCGCACGCCGTTTGTGCTGGTGAAGATGATCGCCTGCGCGCCGCTTGTGCTGGTGTCGTAGCCACACGGCACGATCGTCAGCAACGGCGCGACAATCGCCTCGGCGCCACGCGCCCGCACCCGCGCCGCCGTGCGCTCCGCTTCAGGCTGCGCCCGCGTGATCGCAACGCGCAGCATCAGGTGTCCAGCACAATTGCGTCGCCAGCTTCGTCAAGAATTTCTCGCGCAATTATCTCGCCACGCTCGCGTGCCATTATATGGTACGCGTCGCTGCCCAACTGGTAATCCCGAGTGCGCCTCCAACGCTTTGTGCCGTCAGGGAGAAGAACTTCGCCTGTGATCGTCAGTTGCGCGAATATTGCACCACCTTCGTAGCGCCTATCGGGACTTAGACGTGCAAGCGCGCCAATCGGCGTTCGACACGAACCATCCAATTGATCCAAAAATCCGCGTTCTGCTTCAACTTCGACGCGCGCGTTATAGTCCTCGCACCTCGCCAGCTCTTCAAGCACACGCATGTTGTCTTCACGCGCTGTGATGGCGATCGCGCCTTGGCAAGCCGCAGGCAACATGTCTTCCGGTTCGACCAAACTGGTTGCGCGATGTTCTAAACCCATGCGCTTTAGACCAGCTAGGGCGAGAAACGTTGCGTCCGCATCGCCCGCCTCGAGCTTTGCTAGCCGTGTATCAACGTTGCCTCGCAGCACCGATACGCGAAGGTCGGGCCGCGCGAACAGCACTTGCGCTTGGCGCCGTAAGCTCGCCGTGCCGACCACTGCGCCTGCGGGCAAATCCGCCAATGTCTTCGCTTTCAAGCTCACGAAGGCATCGCGCGGATCTTCGCGCTCCGGTACGCAGGCGAGCACGATCCCGTGTGGCAATCGCGTCGGCAAATCCTTGAGCGAGTGCACGGCCAAATCGATGCGCCCATCGAAGAGCGCTTCGTCCAGTTCTTTCGTGAAGAGGCCTTTGCCGCCCGCTTCGATCAGGGTGCGGTCCTGAATGCGGTCGCCGCTGGTGACAATCGGCACAATCTCGAATGCGTTCTCATCGAGCCCAAGCGTCGCCGCCAGACGCGCACACGTCTGCGACGTCTGCGCCAGCGAAAGTTTCGAACCGCGCGCGCCGACGCGGAAAAGCGGTGCACTCATGCTCTGCACTTAAACGCTGGCGCGAGTGAGGGGAACGCGCCAAATGTCCCGCATGAAGCCGCTCACTGTCCTCGGCATTGAAACCAGCTGCGATGAAACCGCAGCGGCAGTGCTGCGCCTGGACGAGAATGGCCCGCACGTCATCTCCGACATCGTCCTCGGCCAAGCCGCGCACCATGCGCCGTACAGGGGCGTCGTCCCGGAGATTGCCGCGCGCGCTCACGTCGAAGGTCTAGACGGCACGATCGCCGCGGCGATGCGTGACGCAAAACTGGAGTTTGCCGATCTCGACGGCGTCGCGGCTACCGCCGGCCCGGGCCTCATTGGCGGCGTCATGGTCGGATTGCTCGCCGGCAAAGCCATCGCGTTGGCGCACAACAAGCCGCTCATCGGCGTGAACCACCTGGAAGGCCATGCACTCTCGCCGCGCTTAGCCCAGGGCGGCGCCACGTTCCCGTATCTCTTGCTGCTAGTGAGCGGCGGCCACTGCCAGTTCATTGCAGTGCTCGATGTCGGCGTGTACCGCCGCTACGGCTCGACCATGGACGACGCGCTCGGCGAAGCGTTCGACAAGCTCGCGAAGCTTCTCGATCTCGGTTTTCCTGGCGGACCATTTGTCGAAAAAGCCGCGCAATACGGCGATTCCAAGCGTTTCGCACTGCCGCGCCCGCTACTCGGCCGCGAAGGCTGCGACTTTTCTTTTGCCGGATTGAAAACGGCCTGCGCGCGCGAAGTCGAACGCCTTGGCACGGCCACGGAACAGGATAAGGCCGATCTATGCGCCAGCTTTCAAGCAGCAGCGCTCGACATAATCGAAGACCGCACGCGCAACGCGATGCGCATGTTCGATACGGTGTGGGGTGCGAGGGGACGTCTGGTGGCGGCCGGCGGTGTCGCGGCGAACCAGGGGATCAGGGGGCGGCTCGAAGCCATAGCGGCTGAGCGGAACTACGATTTCATCGCGCCGCCGCTGAAATGGTGCACGGACAATGCGGCGATGATCGCG
>JBEBHI010000260.1:0-2872 GCA_040080935.1 Terricaulis sp. | reverse complement strand
CTCTAGGACACGTACCCCGGTTCACGGCTGAGCCTCGAAGGCGCATCCGCTTGCGCGCACCGGACGTCGCCACATTCTTGGTGGCGTGCGAACACAGACGCGAACCTGGCTTGGCATCGGTGCGGCGGCGATTGCGCTCTTGGCTGTCGCCTCTGTGAATGCGCGCGACTGGCTCCTCTACAATCACACACCATCCGTGCCGCCTGGGTGGTACGCGCGCAGCTCAGGCGAGATCGCGATCGGCTCTCTCGTTACAGTGCGTGCGCAGGACGTGGCGCCGGACTACGCCGCAGCACGCAACTTCACCGATGCAGGCGATCGCTTCATCAAACGCATCGCTGCGAACGATGGCGACAGCGTCTGCGCCCACGGAGAGGCCATTCGCATCAATGACCGCACCGTGGCGCACCGTGCGGTGCAGGATAGCCAAGGTCGCGCACTGCCGCATTGGAGCGGATGTCGCACGCTTTCTGCCGATGAAGTCTTCTTGATGGGCGATACGCCAGACAGTTTCGACAGCCGCTATTTCGGGCCGGTGTCCGCCGATGACATCGAAGGCGTGTGGCGGCCAGTTTTCTAGCAACCATCGCGGAAACAACAAAAGTACGGTGGAAGGCTAGATAAAGGGAGAGTCGTGTCGCACGCCAAGCGGTTGAATGCGTTGGCGCAAACGCACGGTGCGAGGCACAATCGCACAGTGCGCCGCACGGTGCGCGCACAGTGCTGGCGAACATCGCACCGATGACTTCCACGACGATCACCGCACCGGCCTTTCGATTCAGTAAATTGCTGCGCGACGCCATGCGCGGCGAGACGTTCTCTCCCGGCTCACGCTTGCGCATCGCGCGCCCAATCGATGCGGATAGCCTCACCGGCCGCCACGAAGGACGAGGTCGCAGAAGCGCTGGAGCAACGTCGGCGCTGTCGTCTCAATTGCAGCAGCGCATCGGCTCCTCGCGCAAAGCCGGCAAGCGTCTGGGCGGAGCCGGCAAGTTCAAGTTCGACCCGCGACAACGCGCGATCGTGAAGGTCCACTATTTCGGTCACAGCGGAGGCGGCGGCGCGGCGCTCGGCGCCCACGCCCGCTATGTGGCGCGCGACGCTGCCGCCAAAGCGCCGTCACCGCCGCTGCCAGGCGAGGACGCGCCGATGCACGACGAGCGCGAGGCTGAAGCTCCGGCGAAAGCGCATGCGCGCTACCTTCAACGCGGCGCGGAACGATCCGTCTTCTACGATGCGCTGGACGACAGCGTCGACGGCGGCGGCCGTGCGGCGGCGTGGGCCCGCGAGGACCGCCGGCACTTCCGGATCATTCTTTCTGCCGAGAACGGCAGCCGGCTTGGCAACCTCAAGAGCTACACCCGCGAGGTGATGCGGCGGGCGGAGATCGCGCTAGGGACCCAGCTGACCTGGATCGCGGTCGACCATTGGGACACGGACAACCCGCACACGCACATCATTCTGCGCGGCCGCCACGAGGATGGACGCGATCTTGTCATCCCGCGTGAATATGTGAGCCATGGGTTCCGATCGGCGGCGCAGGACATCGCCACCGAACGCCTTGGCCCGCGCGGCCGAGACGACGCCCGTCTAGCGCTGGAACGGGAAGCGCGCGCACATCGCCCAAGCCGGCTCGACCGCATGATCGAGGGCCAGCTTGATGAGCAAGGGCGCGTTCGTCTCGCCCATCTTCAAGCGCCGGACCGGTCGCCGGAAGTGACCGATGCGCTGAAAGCGCGGGCGCAGGAACTCAAACGCCTTGGCCTCGCCACCGAGATTGGTCGCAACATCTTTCAGTTCGAGCCGGAATGGCGCGACCGCCTCAAGGCGATGGAGCTCCATCTGGATATCCGCAAGTCGTTGGTGCGCTCACGCACACAGGACCTCGCGCGCGGCCCCGCCGACCCGGCGCGGCAAATGTCGAAAGCGTTGAAGCTGCCGCCCGGATTGGATCGCTAAGGCGGACATCACGCTTGCGCCTTGGGCGCACTTGTGTTCGCATTGGCCCACCGAGGATCGGCGTCCGGCCAGCGACCACTACGCAGCGCAAGAAGGACGACCAGAGAGAGAATCCGGGAGCCAACCCGGTCTAACGGCAGCGCCTCATTCCCCTTCGAGGAAAAGGCGCCATGCACTTCCCTGATCGATCCACACTCCCAAACTTCGCCCGCTCGTCGTGGAGCGGCCAATGATCCCGGAGCATATCCTCACCGTGGCCGCAGCGCTTTGTGCGCTCTGGGTCTTGTTCCGCTGGGGGCCGCCGCTCCTCCTTCTCTACGCCGTCGCTCGCCTATGGGTCGGCGAATGGGGCGAAGCCATGATTGCATTCGTGTTTGCAGTCCTGATTGAGCACGCGAACGCTTATGCGTCCTGGCTTGAGTGGAACGCCTACGGGCGCGACGCTTGGTTGCGGCGGCGAGGGCGCGATCATGCAGGTCATTGAGCGGCGTTTCCGGACCAGTTCCTGCCGTTTCCGGGCGTTTCCGGTCAGCGCCCAGGGAAATTTCCTACGGCAACATCGATGTCCTTGCTTACCCAACCAGCCGCGTTCGCGCGGCACGAAGGATGACGGGCCGTGGCGCACAGTGCGGACGATGATCGTTCACCGACTGATTGGATCACCGGCGATGAGATACGCGCTCGCACTGGTTGGAACGCCCAACAACTGCGCCGGCGGATCGCGACAGGAAAATTTCCCGCCAAAGTCGACGTTGATCGCTGGACTCGCACGGAGGTGGAAGCTCAACTGGCGGGGAAAAACCCGGCCAGCAACCAGGGCTGGACAGTAAATGAAGAAGCGATCCGCTTGGCCCTGGATGGGCTTGTACGTCGTGCCAAAGTATCAGCGGCAACGCGGCGCCGCCGCGGGCAC
>JBEBHI010000122.1:0-10841 GCA_040080935.1 Terricaulis sp. | reverse complement strand
TACGCTACCGGCGGCATGATCAACGGCGCACGTGTGCTCTCACAAGAAGGCTTCGACGCACTGACCAAGCGCGTCTGGAAAGGCGACGATCTGGTGTTGCCGTTCAACGTTGATTGGCGCGCCGGCATCATCGGCAATTCCAACCTGTATTACGGCCCAAACGCCGAGACATTCGGTCATTCCGGCAATGGCGGCTCCGTTGGCTTCGGCGATCCCGTTGCCGGCGTCTCCGCCGGCTATGTGATGAACAAGCAATCGCACCACATCATGGCCGACCCCCGCTCCCTCAAACTGATCGACGCGCTCTACTCATGCCTGTGAAACGTTGGGCCTTCGAGGCCGCCGCCATCGTTGTCGCTGTGGCGATGCTCGGTTACTTCATCTCTCGTGCTGTTTACATGCACGACATGGCGATGCCGAGTGGCCAGCCATTCCTTGGCGACTACATGGCGTTCTGGAGCGCGGGCCGCGCGGCGCTCGATGGCCACGCGCACGAAATTCACGACCGCACAATGTTGTGGCAGGTGCAGCAGGCCGTCGCGCCGGCAGTGAAATTCTATGCGCCTTGGAATTCGCCGCCGACATTTTTGATGATCGTCTGCGTCCTTGCGTTGCTGCCCTATCCGATTTCCGGGGCGGTCTTTCTAATCTCGACCTTGGTGCTCTTCGGGTTTGCGATGCGTCGTTTCTTGCCCGATGCACGCGCGCTCATATTTCCGTTTACATCGCCAACTGTTCTCTATCAGACAGCGACGATACAGGCCGGCATGCTCATCGCCGGCGTCAACGGCCTGGCGATCCGTTGGCTGGACAAACGTCCGCACCTCGCCGGCGCCCTCATTGGCTTTCTGGCGATCAAGCCGCATATCGCGCTCCTGTGGCCGTTGTTTCTGGCGTTCTCGGGACGATGGCGCGTGTTCTTTTCCGCCGCGGTGGCAGCGGTGGCGTTTGCTGCTGCGGCTGGGCTCATCTTCGGATTTGAGACCTACGCGAATTGGTTCGAGAGCCTCGATTACTCGCAGCGCCTCATCTCTGAGCAACGCATCACGACACCGGCTTACGCATCGCTTTACGCAAATCTATTAGGATTGGATGCGCCACAGGCGCTCGCAATCGGCTTTCATGCCGTCAGCGCGATCGCAGGCATCATCGTGGCATGCATTGTGTTCCGGAAAGGCGATGTTGCGCTCGGCGGCGCGGCGCTCTGCGCTGCGACGCTGCTCGTTTCGCCCTATCTCTTTTTCTACGACTTCACGACGCTTCTCGTCGGTGCGGCGCTGCTCGGCGCGCCCCGATCTCCGCTCGACTACGTCGCCGCGATCTTTGCTTGGGGCGCAGCCCTCAGCGTTGCGCTCGGCCAATATATCTCGCTGCCGATTTGCCCGCTTGCCGCTTGGCTCGTTCTTATCACGGCGTTCACGCGCGTAAGAAACGCGGCCCCTCTCCCGGCGCCAGCACTACAGCTGTAAGCGGTCCGCCGAAGCATGCGCCGGTGTCGACATTGATACGGCGTGGATCTGAGTGCGGTTTGAAATCGTGCGTGGGCGTGTGACCGTGAACTACCACGACGCCTTCGAGCTCAGGCCGATTCGGCCAGCGGCCAGGATCGAAAAATTTCTGCGAGCGGGTCCACATCCGAACTTCGTCTGTGCAATTCGGAAATGTCGCGGGATCAATGCCGCCGTGGACGAAGACCAAGCCACGCTCTTCGTCGCGTATCATGGCCGGCAATTCCCTCAGCCACTTAACGTGCCGGTCGTCGATCGCGTCACGCCAATCGTCATAGACCCCGTTGGCCATCATATACGAAGAGATCGTCTCATCGCCGCCGTTCTCGGCCCAAAAGAAGACACCGACTGACTCGGTCTTCTCATAGGCATGCACCATGAGTTCTTCGTGATTGCCTTTGACGGCGAGCGCTTCACCGGCTTGCACGAGCGCCATCGCACGCGCCACCACGGCTCGGCTATCTGGGCCTCGATCGATGAGGTCTCCAAGAAACACGACTTTGTGCGACGCGGCGCGGAGCCGCGCATCCTCGCGAATAAAGTCGAGCAGACGATCAAGCTTTTCGATCTCGCCGTGAACGTCGCCGATCGCGTAGTAGATCACATTACTCATGCATGCCTTGCGCGGCGCAACGTATCCCACGCGAAGAGGGCCAAGCCCAGCCAGATCAACACAAAGCTCGCCGCGCGCAGTGGTGTGAACGACTCACCAAACGCAAGGCCCGTGGAAAACTGCAGCGTCGGAGCAAGAAACTGGAGCAGACCGAGCGTGGTGAAGCTGACGCGGCGCGCGCCGAACGCGAACGCCATGAGCGGGATCGCCGTTACAGGACCAGCGACCGCGAGCAGGATCGCCATCGTCCAATCCGAAGTGAAACTCAGCGGCGCTTCGCTCGACGCCCACCACAGCAGGCCAACTACCAGTGGCATCAACGCCAAGCTCTCAATCAGCAGCCCAACGGCGGCGGGTACAGGCGCGCGCTTGCGAATGACTGCGTAGGCGGACCAGGTCGCGCACAGAGCGAGCGCCATCCACGGCGGCGCGCCGAGGGCGAAGCCTTGCACAACAACGCCGACCAGAGCGAGCGCAAGCGCGATGATTTGCGGCGTTGTGATCTTCTCGCCGAAGAACAACATACCAACGCCAACGGCCACAAGTGGCGCCAGGAAATACGCCAGCGCCGATTCAATCACGCGCTCATGGAGCACAAGATAAACGTAGAGTCCCCAGTTCACGAAGATGAAGCACGCGGAGATCGCCAGCGTACCGATCATGCTCGGCTTGAGCGCAGTCGAGATTTCGCGAAGTCCTGTCCGCCAACCGCTCATAACGAATACCGCGATCAGCGCCGAAGGCGCCGCCCACAGAATGCGTTGCGCGAGCACTTCGCGGACATCGACCGTGTGCAGGAGCTTCAGATAGAGCGGGAGGAATCCCCAGACGATATAGGCCGAGGCTGCAGACAAGAAGCCCGCACGACGCTCAGCCTCCGATGGGCTGGCAGTCAGTGGCGCAGTCGCTTCGCTCATGATGCGGGTCGTCCGTAAGGGTTCGAATTCTTAATGTGCATGAGCCGCTCGGGCGCCTCGACGGGCGTGAAACCAAGCGGTGCGTAAACGCCGTGTGCGTCTTTGGTTCCGAGCAGCCAGCGGCGCAGGCCCTGAAGTTCGGGATGACGTTGGAACGTTTGCACCAAAGCGCGGCCGAGGCCTTTGCCTTGTTTGCCTGGGAGCACAATGACATCGCACAGCCAGGCGAACGTTGCCTTGTCGGTGACGAGACGCGCGAAGCCGGTGAGTTTGCCGCTTTCATCGCGCGCCACGACGCACATCGAATTTGCACACGCGCGTGCGACCACGTCGCGCGGAATGCCGGGAGACCAATAAGTCTCGCGCAGCACTGCGTGAATCGCGTCGACGTCCGTTTCTGACGGTTGTTCTATGGCGATGGAAAGCATGCGTCCCCTCGCCCCTTAAATAGGAACGCGACTACCATCTCGCCACGCGTCAGCGACGAAATCGCCTACACATTTTGTAACAGCAGATGTCAGCCGCGCTCACATGCGGCGATGTCGATTACGCAGCACGCAGACGTTTGAACAAGCCTTTGTTCAGCATCAGCTCGGCGATCTGCACCGCGTTGAGCGCCGCGCCTTTGCGGAGGTTGTCGCTGACGACCCACATCGACAAGCCATGCTCGATGGTGTGGTCCTCACGGATGCGCGACACGAAGGTTGCGAATTCGCCCACGCAGTCGAGCGGCGTGGCGTAGCCACCGTCCTCGTGCTTGTCGATAACCATGAGACCCGGTGATTCACGCAGGAGCTCGCGTGCCTCGTCGGCGGTGATTTCGTTTTCAAACTCGATGTTCACGGCTTCCGAGTGACCGACAAACACCGGCACGCGCACGGACGTGGCCGTCAGCTTGATTTTCGGGTCGAGGATCTTCTTGGTCTCGACTTCCATCTTCCACTCTTCCGTGGTGTAGCCATCATCCATGAAGTCGCCGCCGTGCGGAATGACGTTGAAGGCGATCTGCTTCGGGAACTCTTCCGGCACGATCTCGTCACCGACATAGAGCTTCTTGGTTTGGTTCCAGAGCTCATCCATCGCTTCGCGGCCGGCGCCGGAGACGGATTGATACGTCGCCACGACAACGCGCTTGATCTTGGCGCGATCATGCAACGGCTTCAGCGCGACGACGAGCTGCGCCGTGGAGCAGTTCGGGTTGGCGATGATGTTGAGCTTGTCGTAGCCGGCGATCGCTTCGGGGTTCACCTCCGGCACGATGAGCGGCACGCGCGGGTCCATGCGCCAAGCGCTGGAATTGTCGATCACGACTGCGCCCATTGCGCCGATCTTCGGCGACCATTCTTTCGAGACCGCGCCGCCGGCGCTCATCAGCACCAAATCGACGCCGGTAAAATCGAACGTCTCCAGGTCTTTCGCCTTCAACGTTTTGTCGCCGTAGCTGACTTCCTTGCCGACGGATCTGCGCGATGCGAGCGCAATCACTTCGTCCGCAGGAAAAAGGCGCTCTTCCAGAATTGTGAGCATTTCTCTGCCCACGGTTCCGGTGGCGCCAACGACAGCTACGCGCAATCCCATGATTTCAGTCTCCCGCAGGCGCTGGCGCTCCACCAGGCTGCGTTCGCGTAAGTTAGGCAGAATCCAGGGTTTTTCCAAGGCGCAGCGCGAGACAGGATCGCATAGCCGTCCTACATTTCAGCGCCGACGGGGGGCGATATGGTCGACGCAGCTACCAATCTCGAGATCTACAAGCTCTTGGTCGAGGACGTCCGCGACGCGCGACGCGCCCGGCGCGAACTTTCGAACGTGTTCATGACGCTCAACATCGCCGGCATGAGCGCGTTGGGCTTTCTGGCCAGCGCTGATGGCTTGCCAAACCCGGTGCTGTTCACGCTCTGCGCCATCGCGCTCGCGCTCACATGCGCCATCTGGCGCACCTCCAACTCGTATTACACCGTGCTTCTCGCGGCGAAGTACAAGAACATCTACGCGCTCGAAGATGACCTCGGTGTCCACCCCATTCGTGACGAATGGCAAAGCATCACCGGCAAGCGCCGCGCGATGAAGTGGTGGTCTCTGGAGCGATCCATGCCGATCCTGTTCATCATCGGTTACGCGGTTTTCTTCGCCGTCCATGTCGGTGGTCTGGATGTCGAAGGCGCGTTCCGCGCATTGATCGACGGCGCAACCGATCTGCTACGCGGCGCAGGCATCGGGTGAAGTTGAGGGCGAGCGAGCGCCCGCCCTCGTTTCTTCAATGCATAACAACCGCTTCACGCGACTGCACACTCCGCTCCAATGCCGGTGCGTAGCGCATGCGCTTGCAGCCGACGCTCTCGCCGCGGCCCAGCGAGAACATCGCCAAGGTCTCGCCCGTGTAAGCGAAGCCGACTTTGCTCAGCACGCGGCCCGATGCGGGGTTGTCGACAAAGTGGCCGGCATTGAGCGCGCCAAGCTTGTTGGCTTCCGAGACAAACGCCATCGCCGCCTCAGTCGCAAAGCCTTGGCCCCAGTACGGGCGGCCAAACCAGTAGCCCATCTCAAAGCCGTCCTCGCCACGCGCGTGCGCGCCAATCGCTCCGATGAGTCCTTCGCCCGGTAGTTCAACCGCATAGACAAAATCCGTCCCACGCGACGCACGCGCCGCGTTGATCAGAATCCAGCCTTCGGCCGCGACCGGAAGATACGGGAGCGGCGTCTGTGCCAGATTTCGTCCAACGCCTGGATCGTCGCAGAACTGAGCAATGCGCTGTGCATCGGACATGCGCAGGCGCCGCAGTTTCAGTCTGGGTGTTTCGATCTCAATCACGTCACGCATGAGCCGCTCCTTTGGCTCTAACGCGTGGGGCATAAAAAATGGGGCGCCTTGATCCGGGCGCCCCACGCTATCTCGGGAACCGGATCGCCCTGCTATCAGGCGATCCGGGAATTTCTTCCGTTATCGCCTATTCCGCGGCCACCGCGAGCGGTGCGATGGATACGTACGTGCGGCCATCGCGCTTGGTCGCGAACTCAACCTGGCCCTGACAAAGGGCAAACAAGGTGTGGTCGCGGCCGAGGCCAACGTTCGAACCTGGATGGAATTTGGTGCCGCGTTGACGGACGAGGATCTCGCCGCCAGTGACGGACTGGCCGCCAAAGCGCTTCACGCCGAGACGACGACCGGCCGAGTCACGACCGTTGCGCGAAGAGCCGCCTGCTTTTTTGTGAGCCATGACGCCCTCTTATTCCTTGCTGCCGCCGAGGGCGGTGATCTTCACGTGTGACTCGGTCTGACGGTGACCGATCTTGCGGCGATAGGTGTTGCGACGGCGCTTCTTGAACACCGTGACCTTGTCGCCCTTTTCAGTCTTCACCAGCGTGCCGGTCACGGTGAAGCCCGAGAGGTCCTTGCCGAGCTTCAGGGTCTTGCCGTCGCCTGACATCAGCACATCGCTGAACGTGACCTTCGAACCAGCATCGCCTTCGAGCTTCTCAACGACGATCACATCGTCCTTGGCCACTCGGTATTGCTTGCCGCCCGTCTTGATTACCGCGAACATCGTAACCGCCAAAAAATTCGTGCGCCCGGACGTAGCTCGCCCGGGCGGGGAGCGGGGGGTATAAGGGAAAGCCCCCTCAAGCGTCAATGCGGAAGCGGGACATTTTCGCGGGATTTTGAAGCGGCGCTGCGACCGCGGATGGCATTCAAGTTTCGGGCCATAATATCCTATATTTCCAATATCTTATCTATGCGCGCCAGCGCAGAGACATGCACGAGAGGCCGGCGTCGATCTTGGCGATCTCAGCGGTCTTGAGCGCCTTCACGTTATAGCCTGACTGCGCCAGCAACTCAGCCGTTCGCGGATGGCCCTCGGAGAGCAGCACGGCGCTCCATATCCCGAGCGCGTTCGCAGCCCCTTCCTCGCCCTCGGGCGTCAGGATTAGCCGAAAGCCAGGAAATGGCTCGGCCGCAGCCAAGCGGGACGTGCAAAGGATGGTTTCATCGTCCAGGAGCGAACAGTCGGACTTGAGGTGAAGAACGCCCGGCGGCGTGTTCACCACAAAGCCCTGCTGCCCAATCTGCGCCAGCAGCGACACCAAAGCCGCCGCACCGATCGTGCTCGTGCGCGCGGATGCGCCGATGAACACCCCGCGCGGGGTGGTGAGCACGTCACCGCCTTCAGCCGTGCCGTCTTCGAGACGCAGCACGCGCTCGAAATTACGATCTAGCGTTGCGGCCATTTCTGCCGCCTCACCACGGCGGGTTGCTGCACCTGGGCGCAACAGGATCGCGGCGCCAGTGAACACGAGCGCAGTATCTTCAACAAAGACAGAGTCAGGAAACTCTTGGAGAGCTGGCAACGTCTCAACAGTCATGCCAAGCGCTTCGAGCACACGCACATAGGCGCCGTGTTCGGCGAGCACGCCATCGTAGCTCGGCGCGCCAACATCGACGGCGCGCAATCCATCCACCACAGATCGAGACGGCGTGCGCACAATCGCGCGGTTGAACGCATGAAAATTCATGCGCTCACCCTAGCGCGAAAGTCAGACGCGCGACCACTCCATGATCCAATTTTGATCCCAGGTTTGTCCGCCGTCGCGCGATGACGCCTGCCGCCACCGGCACGATCGCGGCGTGATATTGTCCCAAACGCCGGCGTATTTCACCGGCACGCCGTCAACCACATCGTCAGTGATGAAGATGCCGGCGCCGTTCTCAAAACTACCGAGCTGCCCGGGCACGGTCACGACGCCGGAGCGCGCATTGACCCAATGGTCGGCCCACACGCGGTTCCCAACATCGAGCAGTCGCAATCCCATGCCGGAGAAATTCCGCGCCGGAATCCGCAACTCTTCGACGCTGCCAACGCCGGCGAGAATTGCATGCACTGTCGCCTCGCCCGGATATTCGATCCATTCGCCGTTGACGAGCGAGCGATTATGAATGCGCCACTCGCCGGTGAGGAAATCAAAGTCGCCGGGCTTGCCCGGCGTTGGCGTCGAGGGAAGCGGCGGCACCGGGTCAAAGCTCGCAGGCGCGCTCATGGCCGCGCTCCATGCGCAGGCTGGAAGAAGAAGCGCCCCGCCTGCGGCGACGAGCGCCCGTCTTTGCAAATCCATTTCATGTGTCTCCCCCGGCGAAATTGAGGCTGCGAAGACCTTATTCCGCTAATCCTGCCACCCAATGTCAGGATTTTATGCAATCATCGCGGCATGCGTGCGAGCCGTCTCCTTTCCATCCTTATCTTGTTGCAAATGCGCGGGCGCCTGAGCGCCGAGGCTTTGGCGGAGGAGTTTGAAGTCTCCGTCCGCACCATCTATCGCGACGTCGATCAGCTGAGCGCCGCCGGCGTGCCGATCTACGCTGAACGCGGACGCGCCGGCGGCTTCCAACTCCACGATGGCTATCGCACCAAGCTCACTGGCTTCACCACGCAAGAAGCGGATGCGCTCCTACTCTCCGGCATCGGCGCGGCTGCGCAAGATCTGGGACTAGGCCCCGATCTCGCCGCTGCGCAACTCAAGCTGCTCGCGAGCTTGCCTCCGGAATCGGGCGCGAGCGCGGAGCGGGTCTCCGCCCGTTTCCATCTTGATCCAATCAATTGGTACACGCGCGCCGATTCTTCGGACGCGCTGAAGCCACTCGCGGCCGCGGTCTGGAACGAACGCCGCGTCCGCGTGCGCTATGAAAGCTGGAAAGATGTCGTCGAGCGCACGCTCGACCCGCTCGGGCTCGTGCTGAAAGGCGGCATTTGGTATTTGGTCGCCGCTGTGAAAGACGCGCCGCGCACGTACCGCGTTTCCAACATCCAAGACATGCAAACGCTAGACGTGAAGTTCACACGTCCGCGCCGGTTCAATCTATCCCGCTACTGGAGCGAATGGGCGAAGGACTTCGAAGCGCGTCTGATGAAAGAACACGCCACCATCGAAGTCTCCCCCACAGGACGTCGCCTTCTTCGCGATACGAACGCCGGCGCACACGAGGCGCTCACCGCCGAGAACAAGCCATGCAAGCCTGAAGGCTGGCTACGCGCGCGCGTGCCGATCGAAAGCATCGACCTGGCCAAGCGCCAATTCCTGCGGCTCGGCGCGGAGGTGAAGGTGGTTGAACCACAAGCCCTCCGCGCCGCGATCGCAGAAGAAGCACGCAAGGTCGCCGCGCACTACAAACGCTGACCCGCTCTTAGTGCCGGCCGTCCCAATCATAGCTCGTTGGACGCACGACAGCGCGCTTAGCCATCATTGGATGCGGATCAGCGAACCCACTGAACATGCCATCCAACAAATAGTCCGGTCTACGTGCCGTGATCCCACGCGCGCCCGCCAGTTGTAGCGCAAGATCACCGCGATCCATCTTGCGCAACTCGTCCTCGCTGAAGTCACCCAAGACATGCGCAAGATCCGACGCCATCAAATGGTTCGGCACCCCAAACACCTGAATGCCGGCTGCGTTCGTCAACACGGTCTGCCATTCGTGCGGCAGCATGCGCTTGATCTGCGCCAAGTCCTGGAAGAACGCCCACACCCGCACGCCATAGGAACGCGCCAAGGTGTAAACCATCGCCAACATCGAGAAGTCGCCGAGCTGCGCACATTCATCAATCGCAAACAACGTCCGGTATTTCGGCAGATCGCTCTCACGGGAGAGCACGGCTGACATCAATGCCGACGTCCACAACCGAAACAGCGCTGCGTGGCTCGCTAGCTTCGAAGGTGGCACGACCAGATAAATCGTCATCGGATCGCCGCGCGCGACGGCCTGTAGATCGATGCTCGAAGAGATCACCGTCTTCTGCGCCGCGTCAGAGCCAATGACTGAAAAATAGCTGCACGCCGTGGCGTGAATGCCCGACCTGCAGCGATCTTCAGTCTGCAGAAAGCTCGAAATTTCCTCATAGGCAAAGCGATGCAGCTTCTTGCCCTGAGTATCGAGCAACACGGCCAAATTGTAGACCGTGTCATCGGACTTCAGATATCCGCGCACTTTCTTCAGCGAACGATCCGCCGGCTCTGCGGTCGACGCCACCGCCGAAATCACGCCGGCCGCCAGATCGTGTCCGCGAATGTCCCAGAACGGATCCTTCAATGACAAACCGCCGCCGGAGAGCTGCTTGGCCACATCCATCGCCAACGCGGATGGATCGACGCCAGGAATGTCGAACGCGTCCATCGGATTGAGACTGTCGGATGTGTCCGTCACCAACCCAAACGGATCGATGATGTGCACCTTCTGCCCCATCTCGCGCCGCCGACGCGCAGTCACGCGGCACGCCTCGCCTTTCGGATCGATAACGATCGCCGGGCCCTCGTATGTCAGCAAATTCGGAATGAGACCGCCGCGACCTTTGCCTGCGCCTGTCGGCGCGATCGTAATGAGGTGCCCCTCGCCATCGAGCCAAATCGGTTCGCCCGCATTCGACACAGGCTCTCGCGAGTCAACAAACCCAACGCGCTGGGTTGTGTTTTCGAGCCTGTATCCCAACAAGAGTTTATCACCTGCTCCACTCGACGCCCTCGCGCGCCGGCGCTTGCGGTTCGCCCCCGCGTCCGCGCGAGCGTCATTGTTCATCTGACTCATCTGTCACTCCTTGCGAAGAGACAGACACGTAAGCAGACGGCGCCGCATCAAATGCGACGCAAATAAGAACTGAGATTTGCGTGTCCCCTTTCACGCATAAACGCGGAAGTGGAGTGGAGCGCGTCAACGCATCCAGAGCTGTGAACAGCGTTGCCGCTTAGCCGCACACAGCACAATTGTGTCGCCGATTGGCGACAGGTAGTGTGGCGATGTGCAAAGCGCTGGCGGAGAGGGAG
>JBEBHI010000121.1:0-10880 GCA_040080935.1 Terricaulis sp. | reverse complement strand
CGCAAAGGCAACGTTCTCGAGCACGAGGACGGCAAGCTTTACGTCGTGTTGAGCCACGAAACCTTCCGCCCTGGCAAGGGCACGCCGACGACGACGATCATCATGCGTCGCATCACCGACGGCGTGAAGACGACCGCCGTCCACAAGACCACAGACGGCCTGGAGAAGGCGTTCGTTGAGCAGATCAAGCATACGTTCCTGTTCGACGACGGCGACGCCGGCCTCGTGTTCATGAACCCGACGAGCTACGAGCAAGTCCATCTCTCCAAGGACATGGTCGGCGATAGCGTCGCGTACTTGCAGCCGGAAATGGTCGTCGATCTCACCATGTTCGAGGGCCAAGCGCTCTCGATCGAACTGCCGCCGCGCATCACCGCGACGATCGACACCACCGAACCAGTCGTGAAGGGACAAACCGCGTCCTCATCCTACAAGCCGGCCATGCTCGACATCGGTGTGAAGACGATGGTGCCGCCGCACATCGGACCCGGCACGCGCGTCATCATCTCGACCGAAGACGGCTCTTACGTCGAGCGCGCAAAAGATTGATGCTGACGCGTCGCGATACGTTACTGGGCGCCGCGGCGCTCGGTGCGTGCGCGCCGGTCGAGCCGCGCGCCGCTTACACGCCGCCGCCAAATGACCCGCGGTTCGCCGCGATCGAAGAGCGCATCGGTGGTCGTGTTGGTGTGGCCGCGTGGAACACCGGCACCGGCGATTGGCTCGGTCATCGTCTGCAAGAACGCTTCGCGATGTGTTCGACGTTCAAGTGGTTACTCGCCGCGCAGCATTTGCGCATGAACGACGAAACGCCAGGATGGCTGGCCGAAGTCATGCAGTTCGGCCCGGCCGATCTCCTCGAGCACGCGCCCACCGCACGCGAACACGTCGCGCAAGGTTACATGTCGAACGAACAGATGTGCCAAGGCGCCGTCGTCCTGAGCGACAACACCTGCGCAAACCTGCTGCTCGTCCCAGCCGGCGGCCCACCCGGCCTGACCGCCTTTCTGCGCGCCAACGGCGATGGTCTGACCCGGCTCGACCGTACCGAACCGACTCTCAACGAGAATCTCCCGGGCGACGACCGCGATACAACAACGCCCGACGCCATGATCCGCACGCTGCAGCGCTTTCTGCTCACCGACACGGTGCTCAGCGCCGCGTCGCGTGAAAGGCTTATCGGTTGGATGATCGCCAGCCCGACTGGCCGCTTACGCTTACGCGCCGGATTGCCGTCAACATGGCGCGTCGGCGACAAGACCGGCACTTGGAACGGCGAGCATGACGCAACCAACGACGTCGCCATCGCGTGGCCGCCAAGCGGCGCGCCGATTCTGATCGCCGCCTATCTAAGTGACAGCAACGTCAATCTCGCCGCCCGCAGCGAAGCGCATATCCTGATCGGCCGCATCATCGCAGAGGAGTGGGGCTGATGGCCTGGTTTCGTCTCTTCGCCTGCGGCGAGGATTTTCCGGTGATCATCGACAACAATGTCGAGGTCGTCGGCTTTTACACCACGCGCTACATCGAGGCGCCGACGCAAGGCGAAGCCGAAGCGCTTTGCTCCGAGCTGCTGTTTGAAGATGAAGACCTCCAACCGCCGCCTGGCGATTGGAGCGATATCCAGCCGCGCATCATGTTTGAAGAGGTCCAACAGGTCGCCGAGCCCGTCGATATTGACGACAACTTCTCGTTCTTCCCGATGGACGAAGATCCAGACGCCGAGGACTATTGATGGCCAAGAAATTTCCCATCACGATCTATCACAACCCCAAGTGCGGCACCTCGCGCAACGTTTTGGAGATGATCGAAGCCGCTGGTCACGCGCCAGAGGTCGTTGAGTATCTCAAGGTGGGTTGGACGAAGAAGCAGCTCAAAGAACTTTTCGCCGCTGCGGGCCTCGCGCCGCGCGAAGCCATGCGCAGCAATGCGCCAGAAGCTGAGGCCCTGCTTGATGACAAGGTCTCTGACGCGAAAATCTTGGACGCGATGGTCGAGCACCCAATCTTGGTGAACCGCCCGATCGTGGTGACTCCCAAGGGCACGCGCCTGGCGCGACCCAAAGAACGCGTCGAAGAAATCCTCTAACGCGCCGCCAGGATACGGCTCAGCAAATCGGTTCGGCCCGGAATGCGCTCCAAATGCGGATAACGCAGGCCATCGCGATACTCGAGCTGGATGGTTCGATAGCTATCGCCGTTCTTCAGCAGCAGCTCGAGCGGCGTCGTGCCATCCTTCGCTGCGGTGATCGCGCGACGCATTAGGTCGGCTGAGTACGTCTCGCCATTCACAGCGATCACTTGCGTGCCGGTCGTGATGCCCACGTTGAACGCCGGGCTATCCCACTGCACGGTGCTGACCGTGTTGCCGTCGGAGAAGGTGAGGCCGATCGAGTAAGCGAAGCTGGCGGTCTTGCTGTATGTCTCCGCCGAGCGCTGATAGGCGCTGCGTTCTTCGGTGTAGACGAGGCGATAGCCACCGCGCTCGATGCCATCAAGCGGCGGCTCTGTGTCCGCCGCTTCAAACCGCTCGCGCAGGAACGTCGCCCAGTCGTATGGCATCACTGCGTTCAAGCCGGCGACGACATCGTCAAAATCGAACGTGTTGACCTGTCGCGAGCCATTCTCCGACGGCACGCCGTAGAAGCGCCGCGCGAAATCATCCAACGAACGGCGTCCGCCTGTGCGTTGGCGAATGAGCGTGTCGGCATCGAGCCAAACCAGCAGACCTTCGGAATAATAGTCCTCGCTGCGCGAGTAGCTCACCCATGGCGTCGGCCGGCGCGATGCAATGATTGGATCGTTGCCAGTGTCTGTCACCGAACGCCATTCACGGCCAACGCGATACTGATAGGTCGCTGCCACACTCGCCAGGTAGTCGAGCCCTTGCTGACGCGTGAACAAGCCAGACCGCGCCGTCAGTATCTGTCCCCAATACTGATTGGATCCCTCGTACGCCCACAGCAATTCGCCGCGCATCGGCACGTCATAGCCCGGGGTGTAAAGATCAGCAGGGCGCCGATACTTGCCGATCCACGAGTGCAAATATTCGTGTGGCAGAAGATCGTGATCATCAACGGAATTGTCCCACTCCGCGAAATATCCGCCCGGCACTTTATTCTCGCTCGAACGATGGTGTTCCAAGCCGATGCCGCCGAGGCGATCGCCCAGGGCGAATAACAGATCGTAGTGATCGAAGTGTCGCGCGCCGAACAAACGGTCGGCCTGCACGACCAAATTGCGATGCAAACGGATTTGCTCGTCCGTCGCCGCGAGTTGATCCGGCCGCTCCGCGAAAATGTTAAGCGTCACGCGCGAACGTCCGCTGCGATCCAGCTGCTCGACGCGTGAATAACGTCCCGCGAACATCGGCGAATCCACCAGTGTTTCGAGATCGGTTTCGGCAAAACGCGTCGTCGCACCCGCAGTTTCAGCGCCATCAAGCGCGGTCGCGAATGTCCATTCAGTCGGCAGCGTTACGCTCGGCCGAAACCGAATCTGCGTTGCGTAGTGCCCGGCAGGGTAGAGCAGCATCGCGTTCCACTGCAGGTTCAGCATCGCCGGCGTCATCACAACGCGCCCCTGCGTCGTTTGTGTTGGCGACAAGAACTGAAACGTCACCTCGAGTTCACGCGCACCGGCAGGCGGGTCGACGTGAAACGCATAGACGTTCACCGGATCGCGGCGCCATGCTACGCGCTCGCCATTGGCGCGCACTTCCAATCCGGCGAACAAATTGATCGGTCCACGCGGTGCGTGATTTCCTGGCAACCATTGCGGATAGAGCAACGTGATCGGCTCATCGTTCGCCAGCGGAATACGCTCGCGGCCGCGAAAGATGCCGCGGGTTGTATCGGTCGCGTCGATCTCCAGAGTGATGGCGCCGCCGGGGTACGCCGTATCCTGCGGCGCCTCGATCGCCGGCGGCATCGGCAAACGTTGTGGCTGCGCCCAAGCAACGCTGGCTGCGCACACTACAAACATCGCACCTACCGCGCCGCGCCACATCGACATGCTGCAAACCCTTTGAAACGCAGCTTGCATAACAGCGACGCTGTTAACGCACGTCAAACCTGAACGCTTAAGCTGCCGCACTTTTCGATGAATAGCGGCTCGCTTGCGCGCTGCGGCTGCGCGCTGTAAGCCGCAACTCGCCGGTTAAGGGAACGCGGTGCGAAACCGCGGCTGCTCCCGCAGCTGTAAGCGACGAGTTTGTTGGCAATACCACTGGAGCAATCTGGGAAGGGGCCATCAAGCGGTGACTCGCGAAGCCAGAAGACCTGTCGGCGCGAATGCCTTTGGCCCGGGATGTGGCCGCGGAGGTCGATGTGCGTTGGTTCATTGCAGCGATGGCGCTTATCTGCGCGGGTGCGGCCCACGCCGAACCGCGTCGCATCGTTTCGTTGGACTATTGCGCCGACCAATTCGTGCTCGCGCTGGCGGACCGCGAACAGATCGCTGCGCTCTCCGTAGGCGCGCGTCGCGACGACTCCTACTTTCGCGATCGTGCGCGGGGCATTCGTCAGGCGCGCGACACGCTTGAAGAAGTGTTGGCACTGCGTCCCGATTTGGTCATCCGCAGTTGGGGCGGCCCGTGGGACGCTGAGCAAGTCTACGCGCGCTTCGGCGTGCCTGTTCTGCAAGTTGGCGATACACCAGACTTCGCATCTGCCCGCGGCGATCTCCTCGACGCCGCACAAACGCTCGGCCATCCCGATCGTGGGGTGGCCTTCGCGCATGATCTCGATGCGCGCCTGGCGCGCCTTGGCGCACACCACACGAACGCGCCCGTCATGTATCTCTCGGCAGGCGGCGCTGTCGCCGGAAGCGGCACAATGATGGACGCAATGATCAATGCTGCCGGTGGGCGCAACATCCGCACCGAGGCGAGCTGGCAGATGCTGCCGCTGGAACGCATGGTGCAAACGCCGCCCTCGCTCATTGCGCTCGGCTTCTTCGATACCGGTCGCGAGGAGGTGAATGCGTGGTCGCCCTCGCATCACCCTGCGCTCCGCCGCGCGCTCGCCAACGCCCGCACCGTGCGCCTGCCACCCGCGTCGATCGCCTGCGAAGCATGGTACGCCGTCGACGCCGCCGAAGCGATCGCCGCCGAGCTCAATCGATGAGCGCGTCACTGCGCGTCTCACTGGCGCTCGTTGCGCTGAGCATTGCCGCTCTCGCTGCGGCTCTGTGGCTCGGCCCGACGCAGCTGGGCAATCTGTTCGCGCCCGATGACATCACCCGCACTATCGTATGGGACATCCGTCTCCCGCGTGCTCTTACGGCTTGGCTTGCGGGAGCGGCGCTCGGGCTCACCGGCGCAGCGCTACAAGGCTTGCTCCGTAATCCTCTCGCGGACTCCGGTGTCCTTGGTCTCTCGGGTTTCGCCGCTCTCGGCGCTGTCATCGCTTTCGCTTTTGGCTTCGCAACATTTGCGCCGGTGATGTCCGTCGCCTTCGCGCTCATCGCGGCGCTCCTCATCACCACACTCGGATGGGCCTCACGCGGCCCCGCAAGCCTCGTCCTGATCGGTGTGGGCCTCTCCAGCTTCGCTGGAGGTCTCATCGCGCTTGCACTCAATCTTGCGCCAAATCCCGGCGCGCTCGCCGATCTCGTCAATTGGACGCTTGGCTCGGTCGAAGGGCGTTCGCTCGAACACGTCGCGCTCGCGGCAACGTTGCTCACCATCGGCGCAGCTTTGATCTTCGCGGCTGCGCGCGGCTTGCAAGCGTTGACACTTGGGGAGGAGGCCGCCGTCGCCATAGGCGCCAATCTCACCACCACCCGCACTCTCGTTGTCCTCGGCGCCGCCGCTTGCACCGGTGGCGCAACTGCCGTCGCCGGTGTCATCGGTTTCGTCGGCATCGCCGCGCCCCATCTCGTTCGCGCTCTCGTGGGGCACGATCCTGCGCGCATATTGCTGCCCAGCGCGCTGGCAGGCGGCGCGCTTCTCGTTTGCGCAGACATCATGGTGCGTCTGTTGCCGACCGACACCGAACTCAAACTCGGCGTCGCCGCTGCTTTGATCGGCGGCCCCGTCTTCGCACTTATCGCCGCGCGCCTCGCATCGCGGGGAGGCGACGCATGAGCGCCTTGCTTTCACTGCACAATGTCACCGCCGACCTCGGTAAAACACGCGCTCTCGAGGGCGTGTCACTTGATGTCGCCCCCGGCGAAGTCATCGCGCTGCTCGGGCCTAACGGTGCAGGCAAGACAACATTGCTCCGCGCCGCGCTCGGTCTCGTCGCCGCGACCGGTGAAGTGAAGCTCGGCGACGCATCGCCGAACGCGCTCTCGGCCCGCGATCGCGCACTCTGCGCCGCCTATCTCCCTCAGCGACCTCAATCGATTTGGCCGATCAGCGTTGAAGCACTCGTTGTCCTCGGTCGCTTTGCCCACGGTGCGGCGCCGGATCGTTTGAGCGCGCCGGATCAGCAAGCTGTCGACGAGGCTATTGAAGCATGCGGGCTCGGCGCGTTGCGTTTGCGGCGCATGGACGAGATTTCCGGCGGTGAAAAAGCACGCGCTCATCTCGCGCGTGCGCTCGCGCAACATGCGCCTTTGCTTCTGCTCGATGAGCCGACCGCCGGATTGGATCCAGCGCAAGCGCTTGGGGTCGCCGACATTTTGCGCGCTCAAGCCGAGAAGGGCGGGTCGGTTATTTTTTCGACCCACGACATCGCGCTCGCGGCGGATGTGGCGCATCGCGTTTTACTGATGAAGTCAGGGCGCGCCATTTCGCAGGGAGCGCCAACGGACGCGCTCACGCCTGATGCGCTTCGCGAAGCGTATGGTCGCTCGGCGCGGCTTGAGCGCGTCGGCGATAGCTTTGCGGCGATCTTCGAGCGTTAGAGTTTGAACGCGCCGTCTTGGATCTGCGCGTAGAGATCATGCGTGATCGGGATGTACGCGAACTTCTCTGGCTGATCGAAATAGAGCGCTTGCTCGACCTTTGCCGGATCGAAGCCGTCGCGGACGAGATCGACTTTGCGATACTTGAATGTGCCGGTTGTTTCGATCGCGGGTGCGATGCGAATGAAGAGCGGACGCGCATAGCTCGGCAGCTCGTGGACGAGATAGTCGCGCAGGCCTTCGATCTTAAAACCGTCCCCAGGCGTAATCGCAGCCATGCCGGCGCGGCCATCGAGTTTGCCGATCTTCACGCCATAGACGTTTGCCTCGTCGACACCTTGATAGCGCGAGATCACTTCGGCGACTTCGGTGGTGGAGACGTTCTCACCCTTCCAGCGGAAGGTATCGCCGATGCGATCGACGAAATAGAAATAGCCGTCCTTATCTTGGCGCATCAGATCGCCGGTGCGAAACCAGGAATCGCCTTTCTCAAGCACATCGCGCAGAATTTTACGCTCGGATGCGGCCTTGTCGGCGTAGCCCGTATAGTTGTGGCGCGCGTCGTCTTTGATGAGACCAACGGCTTCGCCGGGTTCGCCGACATCACACAGCACACAGATGCCATTCTCGTCGCGCACCGGCATTTCGGATTCAACGTCGA
Source organism: Terricaulis sp. (assembly GCA_040080935.1). Lineage (GTDB taxonomy): Bacteria > Pseudomonadota > Alphaproteobacteria > Caulobacterales > Aquidulcibacteraceae > Vitreimonas. Next base: position 3,368 of record JBEBHI010000121.1, on the reverse strand, counting down.
ATTTTACCAAGCGCACCGCGAAGTTGCGTTGCAGATACGGCGGCACGCGCCCGATCGCACCGGGTTGGCCGTCGAAGTTGAACATCGAGACGTTGCCTTCGGTGGAGCCGTAGAACTCCATGATCCGTGGCACGTTGAAACGCGCTTGAAACTCGTCCCACACTTCAGGACGCAAACCGTTGCCAAACGCGAGGCGCAATTTGTGCGCGCGATCTTTTGGCGTCGGGCTTTGGTTGACCAGATAGCGGCAGAGTTCGCCGATGTAGACGAACATGGTGCAGCCATTGTCGATGACGTCGCCCCAGAAGTGCGAGGCGGAAAATTTGCGGCGGAGAACCACGGTGCCGCCGTTTAGGAGGGCAGAGCCTACGCCACAGAGGCCGCCGGTGGCGTGATAGAGGGGCAGGACGCAGTAGATGTTGTCTTCGGCGTTGGCCTTAGTCGCGCCTGCGAAGCTGCGCATGTAGAGCTGCGCGCGCATGTGCGTGATTTTTGCGGCTTTCGGCATGCCGGTGGTGCCGGACGTGTAGATGTAGAGCGCGACGTCGCGCGCTTTTTGTCCGGCGCGGCGGGCTTTGGCTGGGCGCTCCGGCGCGAGCTTTGGTTCTTTCAGGTCTAGTGCGTGGCGATCGGGCGCTGCCGCAAAGTCCGAGTCGATCACCCAATAGCTGAGCGGGCGGGCGAGGCCGGCGCGGATGGTCTCGATGGCGGATAGGCTTTCGGTGTCGGTGATGACGTGATCGGCGTTCGAGATAGAGAGACAATGCGCGAGAGCGGCGCCGGTGAGGTTGTTGTTGATCAAGGCCGAGGCGATGCCGAGCTTTGATAGGCCGACCCAGGCGGGAATGTATTCAGCGCGGTTGGGCAGCAAGATCGCGACGGTGTCGCCGGCTTTCAGACCTTGTGCGTCGGCCCAGGCGGCGAAGCGGTTCGCGAGCGCGTCGAGCTGGCGGTAGGTGTAGCGTTCGCCTTCGAACACGAGAGCTGTGTGGTCGGCGAATTTATCGACGGCTTCTTCGAAATCGTCGCAGACGAGAACATCAGAGTCCGGATCGATTTTGCGCACGCGCCATAGTGTGCGGGCGAGGCCGTCCAGGAATCTGATCTCGCGCTTGATTCCCTCTAGCGGGCCCATCCGTCGTCTCCGGCGGGAGACATAGGCGTGTTCGCTGGGGAGCGGAACCGGTCAGGCGGTCGCGGCAGCGGCGAAAGCGGGGAGCATTGGCATCAAAGCCAACATGATCGTGATCAAGAAAGCGGTTTTGCGTTGCATCGGTCCCTCCGAAGTGGGGCCGGTTTAGTCTCCTGCTGTTGCAGCGGTGTTGCACGTTCGTTTCAGGATCGGGGCGTTTTAGCGGCAGGCGATCAGGGCTTGGGACACTGCATCGGCCCACGGGAAGACGGTGCTTTGACCGTTCACCTCCACAGCAAACCGATCAGTCGGCGAACCGAGCATGCTGATGAGCGCGGTTTTCGCGGCGTCGCTATCGAGCACTTCGGCGGTGACGCTGGGCAGGCCTTCGTTGAACGAGCGCGCGGGCAGATCGAGGATTTGCACCGGCGTGATGATACGCAAGGTCGTATCTTGATCAGGTGCGAGTTCGTGTTCGGACATCAGCGTGAGTTTGCCGCTTGCGGCTTCGCAGACGATGGTGAGTTGGTATTCGCTCTCTGGCGCGCCGAAACCAGCGGCGGTTGTGCCTTCGTCCGTGCGCACGGACCACGCGCCGGTTTGCGGCGTGGCGCTGAGCGCTGCTGTGTTCGGATCGATGGGCTCGCTCTCTGCGGTTGTCGTGGCGCCGCTTTCAGCGGGCGCGGTGGGCGCTGGTGAGCAGGCGGCGGCGAGAAGAGCGAGGGCAATGAATGTTGAGCGCATACCCGCCTCGTAGCAGCTCTAGTTGGCGGCGTCGCCGTCTGGATAGGCGCCGGCGAAATCCATCAGGTAGCGGCCGGGCGGATTGATCGCGGCGAGGAAGGTCGTCGCGGTTTGTTCGGCGATTTCCTTGGTAGGGAAAAAGTCGGGGCCAGCGTGGACGCCGGGGAAGACGGTGCCGATGCGATAAAGATCGAGCACGTGATAGACGCGGTAATAGTTGCGCCAGCGCTTCGCCGGCGGGGGCGTCTGCGCCTTTGGTTTGGGAGCGAGGCCGAGCATAGAGCTTAGGTGAGGCTGGCGCGCGTTTAGTCAAGCGCCGGCGCCCGCGCGAATCCGGGGATTCGGCGGCGGGTTGGGATGGTGCGTGGCGTTGCCCTCGGCGGGCTCAGGGTGACGCCAACCTTACAGTAGCGCCTTCCTGAGCTTGTCGAAGGAGACGCGGGCTAGGAGCTATCGAGCGTGGTTTGGGGAAAAAGCGCGGGCGCAGAGAAAAACGCGTCCGCGATTGGCGCGGCGAGCACGAGGCGCCGGCTGCGCAAGCCTTTGGCGATGCGCTTGAGGAAATAGGAGATGGCGCGCTCTGGGTGCTGCAACGCGTCGATGAGCGCGAAGATGCGCTCAATCGCGTTGGCTTTGCGCGCGCGGATGTTGGCGCGTTTGTAGAAGAGCGCGCCGTTTGATCGCGCGATGCGAACGCCTGGCGGCGCCGCAAAGTGGCGATGCTTCTTTCTTGGCAGCGGCCCCAGAAGCGCGACGGCGTGCAGAAACAGCGTGAGCTCGACGGCGCGCTCGGCATGTCGAAGCGTAGCGCTGAGTTTCTTGCTGCGGCCTGTGAGGCCGAGGCGGACGATCACGCCGAACACCCAAAGCACAAAATTCCACGCCGAAGCGGTGAACGCTTCGGCGTGAGATTGTGTCAGGAGGGGCGGATCATGTTTCAAGCGACGGCGATGATACGGCTGGGCGCAATGCCGCCGGATAGATTTTGTGTGCGTGCTTGGTGGCGTTGGGATTTTGCGGTGTTGGGTGTGGGATAGGGTGGGTGTGTTTCGGCGGTTCTCTCACCTCGCCCCGCGAGGGGGAGAGGTCGCGCGCTTTGCGCGCGGGTGAGGGGGCGAGGTTGAAGATGAGCCTCATTCTGACGGACCCACCCTCATCCGGCCTTCGGCCACCTTCTCCCGCCCGTGCGGGAGAAGGGACGTTAACGCACGACGCGGCCGTCTTTGATCACGGCGGCGATGCTGGTGTAGAGCAGGTTTACGTCGGCGAGTGGATCGCCTTGCACGGCGACCAGATCGGCGCGGCGGCCGGGGCGGATTGAGCCGGTGTCGCCGGCGCGGCCCATCATTTCGGCGGCGTTGATGGTGGCGGATTGGATCGCCTGCATTGGGGTCATGCCGTAGCGGACCATGTAGGCGAACTGGCGCGCGTTCTCGCCGTGGGGATAGACGCCGGCGTCGGTGCCGAAGGCGATGCGCACGCCAGCGCGCAC
>JBEBHI010000011.1:0-37347 GCA_040080935.1 Terricaulis sp. | reverse complement strand
CCAACCGCCCATGAAAATCCCCAATCGTTTCAGGCATGCTGGCGATGGGTTAGCGCTTTGGCAAGGGATTGGGCGCAGGGCTAGGCACATGTCTCTCGCGCATGCGCCCGCAAGCTCTGCCGCGCCCAGTTTCGCACGCTGGGAACCCGCGGTGGCGGCTCTCTGCTTGGCGCAGTTTTCCGAGCCGCTGTTTGCTGCGATCGCACAAAGTCAGGGGCTGACTGAACCGCCGGAGTACGCGCGGATATTCTTCCTGCCGGTCTATGCGTTCTTGGCTTGGGTGCTGTGGCGCGACCGCGCGCAAGCATTGAGCGCCGCGCGCGCTGTGCCGCTGTTAATCGGGTTGCTCGCGCTCGCTGGCATTTCGACGCTCTGGTCGATCGATGGCGGCGCGACGTTGCGCCGCTCGGTCTGGCTCGGGCTGTCGATGGCGTTCGGGCTCTACCTGGCGTGGCGTAATGATTGGAAATCGCTCCTGAACGTTTTGGCGGGCGGCTTCATCGTACTGATCGCGGGATCGTTCGCGCTTGGTCTGCTTGCGCCGAGTATTGGCCGCATGACCGTTGAGCACCCGGGCGCGTGGTCCGGCTTGTGGACGCACAAAAACACACTCGGCGGCATCATGGCGCTTGGTGTCGCGATCTGCGCCGGCGCGGCGACCGTTACGCCTGAGCGGCGGAAGCTTTGGGTGGCGTGTTCGCTCGCTGCATTCGTGCTCGTGTTGTTGTCGACATCGAAGACAGCGCTGGTCGCGTCAATGCTTGGTGTCGGCATGATCGCGTTTGGCATGATCTTGCGGCGTGGGCCCGTGCACATGGTCAACGCGCTTGCCGCGGCGAGCGTCGGCATCGTCACTGTCACTGGAATCGTTCTGCTCGCGCCAGATCTGCTGGTCGCCGCGCTCGGTCGCGATCTTACGTTGACGGGCCGCACCGATATTTGGGAAGCCGCGATGCGGTTTGTCGAGGCCAAGCCGTGGCTCGGCTATGGCTATTACGCATTCTGGTTGCCGGAGAACGGTCCGGCCTATTGGGTGCGCGAAGCGGTGGCGTGGCAAGTCGCGTCTGCCCACTCGAGCTGGTTGGAGCTGGCGCTAGGGCTTGGTCGCCTTGGCGTCGTTGTGTTTGCGCTGCAACTCTTCGTGACGTTGTCGCGCGGCGTTGGCGTGACGCTGCAACGGGAAGCGGGCCTTTGGGCGCCGGCGTTCTTGGCTACCTTCGCGCTCTACACGTTGAGCGAAAGCCATGCGCTGCAGGCGAATAACATTTTCTGGATCATCTACGTAGCGGTCGCGGCGCGGCTCGCACTCGATGCGAGACAGCGCTCATGACGGCAATGCTTATCCTGGGCGTCGATCCGGGCCTCAACAAATGCGGTTGGGGCTTGGTGGCGAGCGAAGGTTCGCGCCTCAGCCACGTTGCGCATGGCGTGATCAAGCCGGTGCAGACGCAGCAGCTGGCCTCGCGTCTGCATGACGTATTTCAAGGCTTGTGTGAGGTGATCGAGCGCTATCAACCGCACGAAGCTGCGGTTGAGGAAACCTTCGTCAACTCAAATGCTCGCGCCGCTCTCATCCTTGGACAGGCGCGCGGTGTGGCGCTGGCGGCCGCGGCGCGACAGGGCTTGGTTGTGGCCGAGTACGCGCCGACGACGATCAAGAAAGCCGTTGTTGGCTCTGGCGCCGCCGACAAAGATCAAATCGCCTTCATGGTGCAGCGTCTGCTGCCGACGGCCGGGCGGGTGACCGCCGACGCAGCCGACGCCCTTGGCGTCGCCCTTTGCCACGCCGCGCATGGCGGCTTCCGCCGGCGTGCTGGGGCTTGAGGGAACCACACTGCGCCAGATAGCGTTACGGTACGCCGGGAGCTGCAGGTCCCGGCGTGGACGGGCGGTCGATGGCGGACGACACAGCGAAATCGGACTCTGCGCCCGAGGACCTTTTGGCCTCGTTGCGGATCAGCGAAGCGCGCCTGCGTGGCGTGCTCGATAGCATCTCCGATGGCTTTTACGCCGTCGATCGCAATTGGCGGCTGACTGAGTTCAACGCGGCCGCTGAACGCTACTTTGCGCTGGAGCGCGAGAATCTCCTTGGCGCCGATTATAGGACGCTAATTGAGAAGGCGAGCGACGAGTTCAAGGTAATGTTGCGCGCCGCCATGGACGGCGCGCCGATGGTCGTGTTCGAAACCCAATCGCTCTATCGCCCAGGTCATCAAGTCGAATTGCGGATCGCGCCCACCGAGGAGGGCATCTGCGTCGCGCTGACCGACATCACCGATCGGCTGCAGACGCGTGCAAAGTTGGAAGCTGCCGTCGCTGAACGCACCGCCGCGCTGCAAGCGAGCGAAAGCCGCGTGCGTGCGATGGTCGAGACGAGCCATCTCTTTCAAGGGCTGATGGAGCTCGACGGCACGCTCGTTGATTGCAACGCGGCATCGCTCGCGGCCATCAAGGCGCGCCGAGAAGACGTCACCGGCACGAAGTTCTGGGAGACCCCTTGGTTCAGCGGCACCGAAGGCGCCGGTGACTTCATCCGCAACGGTGTATCGCTCGCAGCCGCAGGCGAGATCGTCACCAATTCCGCGCTGTCGCTGAATTTGCCGACCGGCGTTCGCGCTTTCGATTTCGCGTTGCGACCAGTGCGCAACGAAGCTGGCGACGTGATCGCGATCGTGTCGGAAGCCAATGAGATCACCGCGCGGGTGAAAGCTGAAGAAGAGCTGCGGCAAGCGCAGAAACTCGAAGCGGTCGGGCAGCTGACCGGCGGTGTCGCGCACGACTTCAACAATCTTCTGATGGTGATCTCCGGCGGTCTCAACATGCTGGCGCGCTCTCCCGATGAAGAAAAGCGCGACATGCTGATGACGCGCATGCGCGAGGCGGTGGACCGCGGCGCTAACCTCACCAAGCAATTGCTGGCGTTCTCGCGCCGCCACCAGCTCAGCCCGGAATCAATTCGCTTGCCGGACTATTTCGCCGGGATGAGCGATCTGTTGAACCGCAGTTTGGGCGTCAACGTGCGCGTGGCGGTTGATGTGTCGGCGGACGTGGCGCCGGTGTTTGCAGACCCAAACGCGTTGCAGCTCGCCATCCTCAATCTTGCCGTCAATGCCCGCGATGCGATGGATCACAACGGCGTCGTCACGATCAGCGCGCGCAACGGTTCGCCCAACAATGCAGGCGCCGAATGCGTCAGCATTTCGGTTGCCGACACCGGCGCTGGCATGAGCCCGGAGGTGCGGCTGCGGATCTTCGAACCGTTCTTCACGACCAAAGAAACCGGCAAAGGCTCTGGCCTTGGCCTCGCCCAAGTACACGGCTTCGCCGAGCAATCCGGCGGCCATATCGAGGTCCAAAGCGAGCTTGGCGCGGGCACGGCCTTCACGCTCATTTTACCGCGCGGAGAGGACGTGCCCGCCGCCGAACCGCAGCCTGTCGTGACCATAAATCCAGCGCCGCTGAGCGATACCGGTTCAGCGTTGTTGGTCGAGGATGACGACAACGTTGCAGCGCTCACCGGCGAGATGTTGACCCATCTCGGCTGGCGCGTGACGCGCGTCGCCAGCGCCGAAGCGGCGTTGGGCGCCATCACGAACGGGCTCGATGTAGGGTTAGTCTTCTCGGATGTGATGATGCCGGGCGGCAAGAACGGCATCGAGCTCGCGCACGCGTTGCGCGACCGCCATGTAGATCTGCCGATCGTGCTGGCGAGTGGCTACACAGAAGCCGTGCAGCGCGACGCCGAGCACGCGGGCCTGTTGCTGCTTTCGAAGCCGTTCAGTCTGGACACGCTGGCGGCCGCGATCGAAGCGGCGCGCCAGCAGCGTTGACCTACCAGATCGTGACGCGATCGGCGGGCGCCAGATAGAGCGCTTCGCCCGGTTGCACATTGAACGCCTCGTACCACGCATCCATGTTGCGCGCCGGGCCGTTGACTCGGTAGCGCGCCGGAGAGTGCGGATCGGTCATCACTTGATTGCGTAGGGATTGATCGCGCCGTAGCTCGCGGCGGCATTGGGCGCGCGACATATAGAAGCGCTGCACGCCGGTTGTGCCTTCGAGGATCGGCGCTTCTTGGCCGTTGAGGGAAAGTTGGTACGCGTGCAGCGCAACCTGTAAGCCGCCGCAATCGCCAATGTTCTCGCCGAGCGTTAGGCGGCCGTTCACGCTGAGGCCTTCGAGCGGCTGGAACTGGCTGTATTGATCGACCAAGCGGCCGGTGAGCGCTTCGAAACGCTGCACGTCGTCAGGGCGCCACCAATCGCGTAGCACGCCGTGGGCGTCAGACTTCGCGCCTTGGTCGTCGAAGCCGTGACCCATTTCGTGGCCGATGACGCCACCGACGCCGCCGTAATTGCAGGCCGGGTCCGCGTTCGGATCGAACAGAGGCGGCTGCAGATAACCTGCTGGGAAAACGATCTCGTTGAACGGTGGGTTGTAATAGGCGTTCACAGCGTGTGGGACCATGAACCATTCCTCGCGGTCGCTCGGTTTGCCAAGGCGATCGAGCTCATGCGCCCAAGTCCATTGCGCAAAACGCACGGAGTTTCCGAAGGCGTCGCCCGCCCGGATTTCGAGCTGCGAGTAATCGCGCCACTGATCCGGATAGCCAATCTTTGGGCGGAACGTCGCGAGCTTTTCGAGCGCTGCGGTTTTTGTCTCCGCGCTCATCCACGTGCTTGAACTGATGCGTTCGCCATACGCGCGGCGCATGTTTTCAACGAGCGCGAGCGTCTGCGCCTTGGCTTCTGCTGAGAAGTGACGCTGTACGTAAATCTCGCCGACCGCTTCGCCGAGCACGTTGTTTACGGAAGAGATCGCGCGCTTCCAGCGTTCGCGCTGTTGCGGCTGACCGTTCAAAGTGCGGCCGTAGAAATCGAAGCTGGCGTCGTCGATCGGACGCGGCAACACGTTGGAATTGCCGTTGATGTAATGCCAAGTGATGTAGTCGCGCCATGTTGAGACGGGCGTCGCCAGGCACAATTCCGCCAAAGGGCCGATGGCGCTGAGTTCGCCAACGACGATCTGTTCTACGGCTCCGAGGCCGGCCGCGTCGAAGCCCGCATCCCATGGGAAGCGCGGCGCCAATTCACGCACTTGGGCGCGCGTGCGAAGGTTATAGACGCGCTCACGCTCGCGGCGATCTGCAATCGGCCAGTGCAATTCCGCAATGCGAGTTTCAAACGCAAGAATGCGTGCGGCTTTGGCTGCACCGTCACTTTGGCCGGCCAGAGTCAGCATGTTTGCGATCGTCGCAGTGTATTGGCGGCGTTGCTCCGGGAATACGTCATCCGTGCGGCGATAGTATTCGCGTTCCGGAAGGCCAAGGCCGCCGTGCGTGATCGCTGTAAGGTAGCGATCCGGATTGCCTTCATCGAGCGTGATGTAAACCGCGACCGGCATCGAGATGCCGACGTCAGGCCGCGATGTAAGGCGGATCACTTGCTCATGCGTGCGCAGCGCCGCGATTTCGGCGAGCACCGGTTGCAAGGGCTCAAGTCCGCGTGCGTCGATCGCATCCTGATTGAGATAGGCGTTGTAATAGTCGGCGATCTTCTGCGCATTGGATCCTGGTGCGCCGCCCGCGAGGGCCGCTTCTTCGATGATCACACGTACGTCGCGCTCGGCCTTTTCCTGCAGGATCGCGTTGGTGCCCCACGTCGTGCGATCGTCCGGGATCGTGTTGTTCGCGAACCACGTGCCGTTGACGTGCTGGAAGAAATCATCCCCGGGCTTCACGTTCATATCGCGCGAGGCGAGGTCGATTCCGAATGCGCCGATAGCGGCAGGCGCGCGAGGTGTCGTGGCCGACCCGCTGCTGCCGACGCTTGCGCCCGTCGCGCAACCCGCGAGCAAAGCGATGGACGATGCCGAAACGGCGCGGCGTGTGAACATGGTCATGCGGTCCCCCCAAAAGCTGGCGCGTTGTGCCGCACTGAGGCGGGGGCTGCTAGCTCGCTCAACTGGTTTGAGACGAGCTGACCTTAGCGCGCGGCGGGGAGCCGCTTAGGCGCGAGAAATCAAACCGTAGGCGAGAAGCGTGGAGATCATCGCATCGGGCTTTTCGATCTTGATATCGGCGACGCCAAAGGCTGTTCCGCTCAATGCACGCTCAAGCGCCGTGCGTTGATCTGGCGCGAACTTCAGCTCGCCGCCGGGGCTGACGACGATGATGTCATCGCCGTCTTCGGCGATGCGAAACGGCGAACGTGGCCGTGCTTGAAAACGATCACCCTCGGCAATTGCGGCGACGTCGCGGATGGCGCTGCGATTGTCGGCAGAGCGCGAACGGATGAACGTGTCGACCATCAGATCAAGCGCCGGATCAAGTTCGACGCCTTCAGCGATTTTGGCCGCTATCTCTTTCAAGTGCGCGCGAGCTTTGCTGCGGTCGAACCCAGCGTGCGCAAAACCCGCAGGCAAGCTGCGTCGCAAGTCTGGAGAGCGCAGCGCCGCCTCCGACACCGCCTCGAGCATCAGGTCTGCCCATGTGCGCGTGATGAGGCCGACAGTGATGTGAAGCGACGGCTTATCGCCGGAAGTCTGCGCGTCATGCATCAAACCCCGAGGCACGTAGGCGCAATCGCCGGGCTTTAGCACGAACTCCTGCCGCAGCGAGCCGGGCTCGAACTGCCCTTGCTCGAATGCTTCGCCGCGATAGGGCGCTTCAATCGGCATGTCGTAGAGCCGCCATGCCTTCTCGCCTTCGACTTGGATCACGAACACGTCGTGATTGTCGTAGTGCGTGCGAAAGCCCTGGGCGTTCGGTGGTGTCAAATAGATGTTTGTCTGCACGTGCGCTGAGAACGCGTGCTCCAGGCCACGGCAGAGCCGCGCCAACGCCGGATCGAACTGGTGCGCCTGGTTCAGAACGATCGTCGCGCCGCGCCGGTATCGGTCAGCCACCGCGCCGCGATCGATGAAGTCGGCTGCGTCTACGTACTCATCCGCGTCGACATGGTTTGACGCATCCGCCAACGCGAGCTGGCCTTCGCGCAAATCAAGCGTTGTGACGATGCGATCGATATCGTCGAGCGAGATCAGCCCCGCAAAGCGTTGCGGCGCGCCGTGGTGCACGATGAGGGCTTCGCGCTCATAGATGCGCGCGAAGAAATCCGTCTCGCGCTCGGCCCCAATCAGGTAGCCGAGCGGATCGACGAGCCACGGCTCGTGCGTCATTGAGTTGACTTACCAGTTGCGGCGGGGGCCGCGTCCGTAGCTGGAACGGTCAGCAGCGCTACCGCCGTCGCCGTCCGTCAAACCGCTCGCGCTGTTGCGTGTTGCGCCGCGGCCGTTGCCGGCGTTATCGGCGTTGCCGCCGGCATCGCTGTCGGTGAGACCGGTGCGGCCGCGGCCACCTGTGTTGCCGCCGAGCCCGTAACCGGCGCGATCTGCGCCGTTGCCAGAGTCGCTATCGGTGAGACCAGTCCGGCCGTAGCCGCCGCGGTCAGCGTTGCTGCCGCTGTCGCTATCTGAGCGTCCGGTATAATTCTGCGCCTCGGCCTTGCCGGTGACCATCGCGGTGGCGCCGCCGGCGATGAGAACGCCGCCTGCGATGCGGGACATGAATGACCGTCGATTGAGCTTCTTCTTCTCGGACATGAACTCTCCCCGATCGACTACTGCGAATTAATCGCAAGTCTCTCAAATCCCTCGCAAGAATCGTAACACGGCTCCGTGACGTTCGTCAGCGTGAGAGTGGTTCGCAACTACTGGCAGTGTCCGCCCGCCAGACGCCCTCCGCCATCCCGTGTTCGCGGGTTGCGTTTGTTCACAGCGTTTCGGGCGTTCACCGAATCCGTCGATGATGTGCGGGAAGAGGGATCAGAATGATCGGGTCGTTGAGCGGTATTGTTGCGGCAATTGGCGAGGATACCGCGCTGATTGAAGTTGGCGGCGTGGGCTACGTCGTGCTGTCCGGTGGGCGCACACTGGCGCGCCTGCAGGTCGGCGGCCCGGCGCGATTGTTCATCGAGACCCACGTTCGCGAAGACGCGATCAAGCTTTTTGGTTTTGCCTCGGAAGAAGAGCGCGCCTGGTTCGCGCACCTGCAAACCATTCCGGGCGTCGGCGCCAAAGTCGCGCTCGGCATTCTCGATGCAATGCCACCTGATGCACTCGCAGACGCGATTGCGATCCAAGACAAAGCCGCCTTCGCGCGCGCCAACGGCGTCGGCCCAAAGCTGGCGGCGCGTCTGGCGACCGAGCTTACCGGCAAGGGCGGCCCCAAAGGCTTCATCGGCCTCGGTGGCGCAACGCCGCGGGCAGGCGCAAGCACAGCTTCACCGAGCGCAGCTGGCGCCCGCGCGGAGGCCGTGTCCGCTCTGGTTAATCTCGGCATCGATCAATCCAGCGCCGCCCGCGCGGTGGCGTCGGCAGCCAAGCAATTCGAAGCGGATGCGCCCGCGCCGGAGCTCATCCGCGCCGCTCTGAAAGAAGTCAGCCGCTAGTGTAAGGAACGCGCCTCTGCTGCCGTCTAAGGTAGCGAAAGGGAGAGTGCGTGGGCGAGGAGCAGTTCAAGGCTTGGGTGAGCGAGCACGTCGGCGTGCTCCATCGCGTCGCTCGTGGCTTCGCGACCGGCGCTGATCAGCAAGACCTGCTTCAAGAAATGCTGATCGCGGTATGGCGCGCGGCGCAGGCATTTCGCGGCGACAGCGCGCCGAGCACCTTCATCTTCCGTGTCGCGCACAATCGCGCGCTGACCTGGCGGCGCGGCGAAGCGCGCCGGCGCAGGCGTGATAGCGATTACCAGCTTTTGCACGTGGAAGATGCGAGCGGCGAAGATCCGCTGTTGGAGCGCCTTTATGATGCGATCCGCCAGCTTGAGCCGCTGGATCGTTCCATCGTGCTCTTATCGCTCGAAGGCCAGAGCTATGCGGAAATCGCGGCGTTGCACGGGCTTTCGGACACCAATATTGGCGCGCGGCTCTCTCGCGCGCGCCAAAAACTCACACAACTTACGGAGCAGGCGCCATGAATTACGAAGCATTGCAGGCGGCATTCGCCTCAAGCGGAAATAACCCGAGTGCAGCAGCCAGCGCGTATGTGATGGCGGAAGCGCAAGCGACGCTTCAACAGCGCGCTTCGAATGTGCGCCGCATGCTGGTCTTCGCGGGCGTGATGCTAACTATTCCGCTCGCGCTGATGGGGCTCGATATTCTCACCGGACAAGTCGATGCGATCGATTTGAGCCGCGAGTGGGGGCTCATTCCGTTTGCTTTGATCCCGTTCGTTGCGTTGTTCATCATAGCGCAACGCGCCGCGCCAAAGGCACCGCCGAGTGGATCCTTGCTGGAAACCTTCCGCTCGTTGCGAGCCAATAATGCCGCCGCGCGGCTGCGCATCGTCATCATTGGCGGCTCGATGCTCGTGTTTGCGCCGCTGCTCTTTGTGCTGCTCAACCAGATCGTCGCGACGGGCAAAATGGCGCCGCATGAGATGCGGAGCGCGGCTGTCGTGCTTTGCGGGGCGTTAGCGCTGAGCGCCTGCTGGATGAGCGTGAAATATCTCACGCAGCTCGCGCCCGAGCGGCGTCACCTCGATGCGCTAATCGCGCAATATGAGGCGGCCTAAGCTTTAACCCGCGACGGCGGCGGGCGTCGCGCCGAAGCCAAACATTGGCCGCATCTCGCAGACGCCTTCCCATTCGGGCCAGTGCTCGCGGTGCAATTCCATGAAGCTCTGGAGCGAGGCGAGAGCTTCTTGGCGCGTGGCGAATTCGAAGATGGCGAAGCCGCCGAGCACTTCCTTTGTTTCCGCGAACGGGCCGTCGGTCAGCTTGAGCTTGCCGCGGCGCGATTCAAGGCGCGCGCTGCCCATCGCCGTCGGCATCAGCCCACCGCGCGCGATCATCCGGCCAGCGGCCATCTCTTGCTCAGTTAGCGCCTCGATCGCGTCGATCATGGACTGCGGCGGAATGAGGCCGAGTTCGGCGCCGGAGGTGAGAAACATGTAGCGCATGGTTGGTCCTTCCTGATTTGTCGCCATAAGCGGCGCTGACCGAAGGACGAAAGCCTGTCCCAAAAGCCGACGTTTCGATTTGAGATTTATCCACAAGCGTAGTGAGCGGGCCGACCGGAACAATCCGGAAACCCGAATCGAGCTAGGAAAGCGCATGTCCGAAGCAGAACGCCTCGTCACGTCCGACCGCATGCCCGGAGAGGGCGCCGACCGCGCGCTCCGCCCACAGGGGTTCGATGAGTTCGTCGGCCAGCCCGCGGCGAAGGCCAATCTGAAAGTGTTTGTCGAAGCCGCCCGCTCGCGCGGCGAAGCGATGGACCACGTTCTGCTGTTCGGCCCGCCTGGCCTCGGCAAGACGACACTTTCTCAAATCGTTGCGCGCGAGCTTGGCGTGGGCTTTCGCTCGACAAGCGGGCCGGTGATTGCGCGCGCCGGCGATCTCGCCGCGCTGCTGACCAATCTCGAACCGCGCGACGTGCTGTTCATCGATGAGATCCATCGTCTCGCGCCTGCCGTCGAAGAAATCCTCTATCCCGCGATGGAGGATTATCACCTCGACATCATCATCGGCGAAGGCCCGTCGGCGCGCAGCGTGCGCATTGATCTCGCACCGTTCACGCTCGTCGGCGCCACCACGCGCGCCGGCATGTTGAGCACGCCGCTGCGTGATCGTTTCGGCATCCCGGTGCGGCTTGAGTTTTATGGCCCCGACGAATTGCTCGGCATCGTCACGCGCGGCGCGGCAAAGCTCGGCCTGCCGATCACGACCGAGGGCGCGATGGAAATCGCCAAGCGCGCCCGTGGCACGCCGCGTGTCGCTGTGCGCCTGTTGCGCCGTGTGCGCGACTTTGCCGGTGAAGAGACGATCGACGTGAAGGTCGCGGATCGCGCGCTGAAGCGTTTGGAAGTCGATGGCGACGGCCTCGATCTGCTCGACCGGCGCTATCTCCACGCTTTGGTCGAAACCTATTCCGGTGGCCCAGTCGGCGTTGAAACGCTCGCAGCCGCGCTCGCTGAAGCGCGCGACGCGCTGGAAGATGTGATTGAGCCGTACCTGATGCAGCAAGGCTTCGTCATGCGCACGCCTCGCGGACGCGTCGCTGCGCCGAAGGCGTACGAGCGTTTGGGCAAGAAACCGCCCAGCGCGCCGCCGAGCAGCGGAAGTCTGTTCGGAGAGAAATAGCGCTAAGCCGCCGTCGCGCCGCTGCGCATTTCGTTTGCGAGCGCTACTGAGACTGAGAACGTCGAGCCTTGGTGTGGCGTCGACTGGACGTTGAGTTTGCAGTGCAGTGCGTCCGCAACGGTCCGGCAGATCGAAAGCCCCAAGCCGTAACCGCGGTCGCGGTCGCCGGTGGGGTTGTCGACCTGCATGTAAGGATCGAACACGTGGTCCAGGCTCTCGGGGCTGATGCCGATGCCCGTGTCCTTGACGAAGATACGAGCCGTGTCGCCTTCGACTTCGCAGCCGACAACGATCTCACCGCGCTCGGTGTATTTGATCGCGTTCGACACGAAATTGTCGATGATGCGCGCCAGCAGCAGGGGATCAGACGAGACTGCGAGATCGCAGCTCGGCATCTTCAGCTGAAGCCCTTTGGCCTCCAGTAGCGGCCGGTGCGTACGCGCCACGCGCGCCAACATCTCGCCAATCCCGAACGCCTCGATGCGTGGCTGCAGTACGCCTTCCTCAAGCCGAGACGCATCGAGCAAGCCGTTCAACTTCTCCGAGGCGTCGATGATCGACGTTTCCGCCTTCTCGCAAATATCGGCCACTTCTGCCGGAACGCGCCGCCCGATTGAGGACATCAGCAACGCCGCTGCCTGCAGTGGCTGTCGCAGATCGTGGCTGATCTCGGCGATAAAGCGGGTCTTTGCAGCGCTCGCGCGCAGAGCTTCGTCGCGTGACTGCTCAAGCTGCGCGGTGCGCTGGCCAACCATCGCTTCGAGCAGAGCGTGGTTCTTGCGCAGTGCGATCTCGGCGAGTTTGCGCTGTGTGATGACCTCGCTGAAAATCATCAACCCGCCGATTCCGCCCTCGACATTGCGCCACGGCACCAATTCCCAGCGCACGAACTCGACTTTCCCGTCCGCGCGCGTGAATGAATCGTCTTCGTTGCGCACGATCACGCCGGAGATGCAGCGTGCGTAAGCCTCGAGCCAGTGATCTGGAATGTCGCGAACCAATTCGTCGTGCCGTTCGCCGATAATGTTGCCGCTAAGGCCGTAGTCTTCCAACCAACGCCGGCTTGCCTGCATGTAGCGCATATCGCGATCCAGCAGCGCAATGGCCGCCGGCGCGTGCTGCACCATCAGCGTCAGATCCGTCAGCACAGTACGAAGTCGCGTTTCCAGCCGTTCCACGGCGTCCTTCTCGACAACGTGAGGGGCGGCGCGGTCGGAGCAATCGCGCACGCTGCAAACTGCGTACGTACCGCCTTCGTGTTGGAATACATCGAGCCCAAACTCGATGCGCCGCTCGCTCCCATCCGTATGGAGGAGGTAGAGCGGGTGCATCGCGCCGACATAGCGTGGGGTCGGTGCTGCAAAGTACTCGGTCAGGAAGCGGACAGAGAATTCTTGCAGCCGTGGCGGCAGCAAATATGCCAGAGGCTGGCCGCGGAGCGCGTCAGGTGTATATCCGGACAGTGTTTCGATTTGCGCTGACGCAAACTGAATGAGGCCGTGGCGATCGAGCACCAATATTGGATCGAACGCGGAGCGACATGCGGAAATGATCAGCGACTCGTTCATTGCGGTGCGTCCGCCTTATCCTTCGCCCACTATAGAGTCATTCCTCTGCATTCTACGTAGATAGATTGGATTAACTCGAAGTCGCCTGCGTAGGCGGCGTGAGAGTGATTTTTCGCACTCTGCTAGCGGCAGGCGCTCAACGCGTCGGCTTGGCCTCCTCCGCCAGCGTCACTGCGCCTTCCTCGGCGATCTCCGCACCCAGCGGCGGCTCACCCAATCCCGTCGCCGGCGCATCTTCCACGTGTCGCGCGGGCGGCGCCGTTGCGCCCATCCTCGCCTTACGCCAGCCGCCCCAGCGATAATAAGCAAGCGCCAATCCGGCTGACGTCATCATGCTGATCGGGAAGCTCCACCAGATCGCGTCCTGACCCCACGCCGGCTGCAGCAATTCGGCAAAGCCGATGCGTACGCCAAACAGCGAGACGATCAGAATGATGAGCGGGGGAATCACCGCGCCCGTCGCACGCACGACGCCGAAGAGCACGAACGTCATGCCGAAGAAGATAAAGCTCCAGCCAGCGATGTTGTTGATGTGCTCGGCAGCGACAATTGCGCTGGGTTGGCCGGGCAAGAAGAGCCCAACCACGAGCGGATCGATCACAAAGAGGATCGCAACCAGACCGCCGGTCAGCAGCACGTTGATCAGCACGCCGGAGTGCGCGCTACGTTCAACGCGATCCCATTTGCCCGCGCCGACATTCTGCGCCGCCATCGATGAAACCGCCGCGCCAATCGCCATCGCCGGCATCTGCACGTAAGTCCACAATTGCACCGCGACGGCGTACGCTGCGGCAGTCTCCGTGCCGTAGCCATTGATCATCGACATCACGATGAGGCCAGAGAGCGAGATCACTAGCATCTGCGCGCCCATCGGCAATCCCTTAAGCGTGATGGTGCGCAACAGCTCGCCGCGTGGCTTTAAGTAGTGAAGTTCTTGGCGCGTGAGTCGCAGTTCAGATTTGCGGAGGTAGATATAGATCAGCATCGCGACCATGCCGATCGCTTGCGAGAGCAGTAACGATGTGCCCGATCCAGCAATGCCCATTTCCGGGAACGGCCCGAAACCGGTGATCAGAATTGGGTTGAAGACCAAATCCAGCAGCGTCGCCAGCGTGGTGAAGTAGAAGGGAATGCGAGCATCGCCCGCGCCGCGTTGGGCCATCACCATGAAGGCGAAGAAATACATGAACGGCACCGCGAGGAAGATGACGCGCAGATAATCCTCCGCCATTGCGCGCGCTTCAGGCGGCGTATCCATCCATTGCAGCAATTGCTCCGCCGCGGCGAAGCCGACGATCGCCATGATGACGCCGAGCGCCAGGAAGAACGTCGCGGTGGTGCCCACAATTTCCTTCGCTCGCGTCAAGTTCTTTGCGCCAACGGCTTGGCCGACGAGTATTGTCGCCGCCATACCCAAGCCGAACGTCACGCCAAGCAGCAGAAGCAAGATGAGCGTTGCGTTCGTGGTTGCAGTTAGCGCTTCCGGTCCCAGCAAACGGCCGACCCAGATGGCGTTGATCGAAGCGTTGAGCGACTGGAGCACACTCGTGCCGAGCACCGGCAGTGAGAACATAAGCAACGTGCGCGAGATCGGGCCTTGCGTGAGGTCCATCCGCGCCCGAGGCTTTTTAGGTTCAGGTGTGGCGGCGTGTTCCGGCATCGCTTTAGCTCCTGAAGCGCAACGCGCTTAAGCGCCCGGAGGCGCCAGCGGCATCGAAGAGGGCGCGCCTTCTAACGGAGAATGCGTTCGCGCGGCAGTCTTGTTCTTTATGCACGTCGCGACCATTTATTAGATGAGGGTACGGCGTTAGTCGCCGCCTCAAACCCGAAATCGCAATATTGTGCCGGTCCAGGCGACGCCGTCGCCCTCGATCGTTTCCATGTCTGATACGTTGGCGGCTGTGATTGCACGTGGCCAGAAATCTTGCGCCGGCGTGTTGTAGGCGCCGATCGCCACCTCCCACGTGCCTGTGTGGCGTCGTAGCAATTGATGAAACGCCGCGCGCGCCACGCCCCGCCGCCGGAACGGTCGCGCTACGAAAAACTCGGCCATGTTGAAATCGACGGGCCGTCCAACATGCGAATGATTATTGAGCAGCGCGAAGCCCGCGAGACTGTCCTGCGCGTAGATGATCCAAGCAGCGTGGCCGGGAGCGGTCCAATAGGCATCAAGTCCCGGATAAGCGTCGAAATTACCTGTGGCGCTCAGATGCGGAATTTTCTCCGGCGCTAGCAATTCTGTGAAGTCATAAATGTAAAACTGCATCAGGCGCGCGACGGCATCGCGTTGCTCGGCCATAGCGAGAGCAATTCGAACTGAAGGCTCCATGGCGCGAGTATCGGCTCGTTATCGCCAATGATCCAGCGATGCGCAGATCAATTTATTGGTCTGCCAGCCGCCCGAGCTTTTTCGGCGCGACCGCGACGTAGCTTTGCTTCAGCCACCCGCGCAGCGTGCCCATCTCCGCCAGCACATCGTCTTCCGGCCCAAAGTGTGCCGTCACCCAATTGTGCTGCTTATACCAGCCGCGCGCCGGCCGCACGAACGGCAGCTCCTCAGCCATCTCGGCCGAGATCGGCAGCTTCATGATCATCGTCAGTGCGTTGAGCGGTTCGGCCTTTTCGCCGAACACCGCGAACATCTTCTTGCGCACATAAAGCCCGCGCGTCGTTTGCCACGCCGGGCCGGAGCTCGTTTCCGGAAACGTGAGCCCGTATGCGGTGAGTTCAGCTTCGGCGCGTTGGTGCGGCGTCTTCGGCATCGATGGCGGAGCTTAAGCGCTAAGGCCTGCGATCAAAAGGTCGGTCAGCTCATCCAATTGTTTGAGGTCTGACCGGCCCTCGTCGAGAGCGACCATCGCCGGATGGTGAAAGCGCGACGTGGCGCTAAGCAACATGCCGGCAGTCTTGCTCGGATCCTTCGCCTTCCATGCGCCCTCCCGCACGCCGTCGCTGAGAATTTCAACGACCTCGTCGTGCAAGTGCTTCACGTGCGCCGCGACCACGGCGTGCGCGTCCTTCGTGATCGAGCTGTAAACCGCAAACAGCTCCGGATCGTCGAGCACCTTCGTGCGCTTGATCTCTGCCAGCGTGCGGAGCCACAGCTTCAGGCGCTTAGGCGCGGCCGTTCTCTTGTCGGCCGTGATCTTCGTCAGCGGCGCCATCACCGTCTTCAGCCAACGTTCGGCGACCGCATCGAAGAGGGCGCTCTTGGAGGCGAAGTGTTTGTAGACGTTGGAGTGGCTCATATCGAGCGCGCGCGCGACGTCCACGACACCCGTTTTCGCGGGGCCGTGGCGTCGCAACACATCGACGGTGGCGTCGAGTATGCGATCTCTAATTGAATCAGTGCTCACGCGTTGAGTGATGCCCGCCTCATCGTTCGCTGTCGAGCATCGCCATTTGCTCGGGCGCATACCGTGTGCCCGCAACGGCCTCCGGCGGGGCGGCGGCGTCGATACGCTTCAGTTCTTCGGGTGTCAGCGTAATATCGAGCGCACCCAACGCCTCCGCCAAGCGTACGCGCTTACGGGCGCCGACAAGCGGCACGATGTCTTCACCACGCTGAGCCACCCAAGCGATCGCGAGCTGCGCGACGCTGCAACCCTTATCGTCAGAGATGGCCTTGAGGGCGCGGACGAGTTCGAGGTTCTTGTTGAGATTGTCGCCCTGAAAGCGCGGCGAGTGCGCGCGGAAGCCGTTAATCGAGCCGCCTTCCAATGCGCTTTCACTAATGAGGCCGCGTGACAGCACGCCGTAGGCAGTCACGCCGATTCCAAGCTCACGCAATGTCGGCAAGATCTCGCGTTCGACGGACCGTGTGATCATCGCGTACTCGATCTGCAGATCGACAATCGGATGCACTGCATGCGCGCGGCGAATGTTGTCCGCGCCAGCTTCGGAAAGCCCAATATGGCGCACGTAGCCCTCTTTCACCAGATCGGCGATTGCGCCAATGGTGTCCTCGATTGGCACGAACGGCGAAACGCGCGCAGGGCGGTAGATGTCGATGTAATCGGTGCCGAGCCGCTTCAGCGAATATGCGATCGCCGTTTTGGTAGCAGCGGGATCGGTCGCGATGCCGATGAACGCGCCATTGGCGCCGCGTTGCGCGCCGTACTTCACGCTCAATACAACGTTCTCACGCTTCGCCCCTTTCAGCGCGTCGCGGAGCAGCATCTCGTTGTGGCCCATGCCGTAGAAATCGCCGGTGTCGATTAGCGTGACGCCAGCTTCGAGTGCGGCGTGAACGGTTGCGATGGATTCTTGTTCGTCAGCCGGTCCGTAGAAGTCCGACATGCCCATGGCGCCGAGGCCGATGGCTGAGACGGTTGGGCCGGTTTTTCCGAGACGACGCGTTTGCATGACGATGCTCCTTCAGGAGCACCATCTCGCGCTTCAAGTAACAAAAGTCAACATCTGTTACGTGAAATATGTTTAGTAGTGCTCTGCCACCCGGATTTTGCCTTCGTTCTTGCGGCCCATCGCGCGCACGACCTTCATCGTGCCCGACGTCGCGTCGGTGACGAACGTCAGCACCAGCGCGGAAACAGCGATCATGGCGGCAAGTTCAAGCATCGGAATGGCCTCAATTAACTCTGTTCGGTTGGGTAACCGCTGATACGGCGAGCCGGTTCCCTCAGATGTCCGCGGCGCTGAAAGCTTCGCGGGCTTTCATGACTTCGGCCATGTTTTGCTCAGCCCATTGGGCCAGCACGTTTATGGGACCGAGCAGCGATCGGCCAAGCGGCGTGAGGCTGTATTCCACAGCTGGCGGGACGGTCGGGAAGACCTGGCGCGAGACGAGGCCGTCACGCTGCAAATTGCGCAGCGTTTGCGTCAACATTCGTTGCGAGATGTCAGGAATGGCGCGGCGCAACGCGTTGAAGCGCGCAGGGCTTTCATCGAGCAGCATGATGATCAAAGTCGTCCATTTGTCGCCGACCTGATCGAGCACTTGGCGCACCGGGCACGCGCCCGGGTTGTTCTCGTACATCGCGACGATGTCCTGCCGCTTGGCCATGGGGTGGTACCCTTCGAGTAACCTTCGGAGTTTTTCCCGCCTTCTTTTGCCGGCGGGAGCCGCTCTCCAGCTGAATGTAGGTCTCGTTTTGAGATTTACATCCCGGAGAGCCTGCTATGGCGAAGGAAAAGCAACCCGTCGTTCTAGTCACCGGCGCCAGCGGCCATCTTGGCTCGCGCGCAGTGGAAGCGCTGCTCGACCGTGGCGGCGCGCATGTGATCGCGGCCACGCGCAACCCTGAGAAGATCGCGCATCTCGCAGCCAAGGGCGCCGAAGTGCGCCGTGCAGATTTTGACGATCCAAACTCGTTGAAGAAGGCGTTTAAGGGCGTCGATCGCTTGCTGCTGATCTCGACCGACGCGCTGGACGAACCCGGCAAGCGTTTGCGCCAACACCGCGCCGCGATTTCCGCAGCTGAGAAGGCCGGTGTGCGCCACGTCGTCTACACCTCGGCGCCGGCGACAGCGCCTGGCAAAGTCGTGATGGGCGATCACTTCTGGACGGAGCAAGCGCTCGCAAGCTCGAAGCTCGGCTGGACGATCCTGCGCAATCATCTCTACGCGGACCTGCTGCTCGGCTCGCTGCCGCAAGCGATTGCCAGCGGCCAATACGTTACGGCGACCGCAAGCAACGGCCGCAACTACGTCACGCGCGATGACGCCGCGCGGACCGCGGCTGGCGCTTTGCTCGACACTTTCGATGGCCAACGCATCCTCGACGTCACCGGCTCAACGCGGCTCACTGGCGCTGACATCGCGGCCATCGCTGCGTCGCTCAGCGGCAAGCCAGTCAATCACGTCGCGGTCAGCATCGCTGACTTGCAAGCGGGTCTGATCTCCGCTGGCCTGCCGCGCGGTTTGGTCGACGTGCTCGTGCAGTTCGATAGCGACGCTGCGCAAGGTCATCACGGCATCATCAGCGGCGCGGTGCGAACGCTTTCCGGTCGCGAGCCGCAGAGCGTCGGCGACTTCCTGGCCGCCAATGTGAATCTATTGAAACCACAACTCGCGGCCTAACTGCCTTGGCGTCAGCGTTGTGCTTGTGCGCTCGCGCAAGCATAACGCGGCCATGTCTTCATTGCGCGCCGTCGTCGAAACACTCGTCCCCGAAGGGGATGGCTTCACCATCGAAGCGCCGGGCGATTGGGCGCAGGGGCGCACGCTTTACGGCGGTATCACCGCAGCATTCGCGCACGAAGCTGTGCGCCGTTCGCACGAAGGTCTCGGCCCCCTGCGCTCGGCGCAATTTACGTTTATAGGCCCTGCCGCAGGTAAGCTCCGCTTCACGTCAACGTTGCTACGCCGGGGCAAATCCTCCGCCTTGATCGCCTCTGATTGCTTCAACGAAGAGGGGCCCGCGGCGCGCGCGCTTTTTGTTTTCGGCGCCGCGCGCGAGAGCAAAGTCGCGCATGACTTTTTCCCTATGCCAGATGTGCCGGCCCCCGATGCGTGCGGTTCGTTCCGTAAAGAGGGCGCAGCAGTGCGACCTGGCTTCTGGAATAATTTCGAAACGCGTATCGCTTCAGGTGGTCGCCCGTTCGACAAAGAAGCGACGCGTCCCGAGTTCGCGGTGTGGACACGCTTTCTCGAAAGTGGCGGCGCTGACGCGACAACGGCGCTTCTGGCGATCGCCGATTGCTTGCCGCCCGCTGCGATGGTGCTCTTTCCGCAACCAGCGCCGATCAGCACCATGACGTGGACTGTTGATGTCGCCCGCGTGCCGCAGAATCTGGATGGCTGGCATTTGCTCTGGGCATCGAGCGAGCAATCTGCAAACGGCTATTCGCTGCAAAACATGGCGATGTGGAACGAGACCGGCGAACTTGTCGCTGTCGGTCGTCAGGCAATTGCGATCTTCGCCTAGATCACCACGGCAGCTCTTCGCCCGTGCCAGCATGCGTAAAACGGCCACTCGATTCCAGCGTCAGTGCGTCGATGCGCTGAACGATGCCGCGCACGGATTCCTCAACAGGGATGCCGTGCTTGCCGGTCAGTTCGGTTGCGACCATGCCCGGATGCAACAGCGCCACCGCGATGCCTCGGCCCTTGAGATCGTGCGCGAGGGAAACGCCGGCGGCATTCACCGCCGCCTTCGACATGCGATAGCCGTAGAATCCACCCGAGCCATTGTCGGCAATCGAGCCCATGCGGCTGGTGATAATGATGACTTTGCTGCCATCGTGCAGAAGCGGCAGCAGCGCTGTGGTGACGCGCAGCGGGCCTAACGCGTTGATCTCGAATTGCCGCTCGATGCCGTCGAAATTCATACGGTCGACGTTTTCGGTCTGCATCACGCCGGCATTGTTCACCAGCACATTGATCTCAACGCCGGCCAATCGCTTCGCAAGTTGCTCGATGGAAGAGGGCGCGCTGACATCGATGCCAGGCTCGATACGCACATCTAGCGCATCTAGATCGGACGAGCCCTTGCGGCACACGGCAATGACGTCCTCACCGCGCGCTTTCAGCTGGCGGCAAAGTTCAAGGCCAATGCCGCGGTTGGCGCCGGTGACGAGCGTGGTCATGTGCAAACTCCTGGCCCTACATAGCCCACATTACACAAATAAAAACGGCCCCAGTTCGCACCGGGGCCGCTAAATTTCAAACTGATCGGTGTTGCTTAGCCCAGTTTGCCGCTCTCGATGTACGATTTCATGCTCGAGAGAATGCGCGGCCAGCCGTTCGAAATCCCTGGCAGCACTTTGCTGTCCGGCGGGAAGCCTTCGTGGATCACCGTGAACTTGGTGCCGAGCTCGTGCTCTTCGAGTTCGTACGTCACGCGCGACGGCGTCTCATCAATGCCTTCGGGCTTCAGGTCGAACGTCATCACGAGCCGGTTCGGCGGATCGATTTCCAATACCTCGCCATCGTGGCTAAGCTTGGTTTGGTCGTCCGGATACATGAACTCGACGCGTGAGCCGACTTTCCAGTCTGACTTCACGAAGCGCTTCCAGAATGTCTTCGTGTGTTCGCCGGTCGTGATCGCGGTCCACACCTTCTGTTTCGGTGCGCCGATATAAATGACGTAGACAAATTCAGGCTTGCTCATTTTTCCCACCCTTTGACCTGATGATCCGGCGCCTTGTCGGCGACTAAGTTGAGATTGATGCCGTGCTCGAGCCAGGCTTTCGCGGCAGCGAGGACAAGGTTCCAGCCCTGTGTGAGATCGAGTGCTTCGGCGATGACGTCGGCGCTGCGCAGGCCGTTGTTTGTGATGCTGACGATCGTGCCTTTGGCGTGCGGCCTGAACGTCATCTCGACCAGATTCGATTTCGGGAACGACCACTCGAACACGATGCGCGTGTCCGGTTCGATCGCTTTCACGTCGATGTCGTCAGCGGCGCCGTACATTTCCCATTCCCAGCGCACGCGCTTGCCGGTCTCGAGCTTGCCGTTCGATTTGGTGAACCAGAAATTGGTAGTAATCGCCGGATCAACGAATGCGTTGAACACTTCGTTGGTTGGCTTGCGGATGAGCATTTCCGCTCTGACAATGGGCGCGCTCATTTTGGCGGCTCCATCTTCACGACCAGGGGTTCGCCGGTTTCGAGCAAGCTCTTCAGTGACGACAGAATGATCGCCCAGCCTTGCGCGCCGGCTTGGATGTATTTGCGCGGAATCGCGTAGTCGCTGTGCTGCGTCATCGTGAGCTTCACCGCGTCGCCGGCTTGCTCGATGTCATATGTGATGATGGCGGGGCCGGGCTTGTCTGCCTCGCCAATCCAATCGACGGTCCACGTGACCTGCAGCTTGTTTGGCGGATTGCTGACCAGCACTTCGCCGAACACATCGAGCTTGCCGTCCGGCATCACCATCTTCCATGGCGAGCCTTGCTTCCAATCGCTCTCAACTGACCGGCCAAAGAAAAACTTCGTTGTGAACTCGCTCGACGTCAGCGCGTCCCAAACTTTCTGTGCCGTGCTTCGGATATAGAACACGTACACAAGGTCAGGCGGCACAATCCGCTCATCGCCATCATTCATTGTCGCTCTCCAACGCCCTTTTGAGATCGAACAACGCGTCGAGGCGTGTTCGTTCGTATTTGGAGATCCAGCGATCGCCGATCTCATGGATGGGCGCCGGGTTGAGGTAGTGCAGCTTCTCGCGGCCACGCTTCACGCTCGCCACGAGATTGGCATTCTCCAAAATCGCCAGATGCTTCGTCACTGCCTGGCGGCTCATGCCTCGGCCTTCACAGAGTTCGCCGAGCGTCTGCCCGTTGCGCGCGAAAAGCGTGTCGAGCAGGGCGCGGCGGCTCGTGTCGGCCAAGGCGCGGAAAACGCCGTCAACTGCCTCGTCTTCGGTGCCCACGAATCTTTATAGGCAACCAAATGGTTGCATGTCAACGCGTGCCTGTCGGAGAATTGGCTAAGCTATGCCGTATTGGATGGGCAAAATGGCCTCGGTTCGGGCCACACTGGCCGCCGAGGGGTTGGGTTTGACGATCGGGAAGATCAGTCTAAGGACGCGAAAGCGATGACGCGCAAGCATGTCGTCGTGATCGGCGCTGGCTTTTCTGGGGTGGCGGCTGCAGCCGCGATCGCCCGGTCCAAACGTGCGCGTGTCACCCTGATCGGTCGCGACGGCTTCGGCCCCGGCTTGGCTTACGGCACCAAGGACCCTTCGCACCTGCTCAATGTGCGCGCCTCCAACATGAGCGCGCGCGCCGACAAGGCTGACGATTTCGCGCTCTGGCTGCACAGCAAAACCGGCGCGTCCCCGACCGTGTTCGCAACCCGCAAGCGCTACGGCGAATATACGCAATCTGCCCTGAAGCAGGCACAGCGCGCAGCGATGTTCAGCGGCGGACTGAAGCTCTTGAAGGGCGAGGCCGTCTCGTGCCGCGCCGGCTCGGGTTGGTGGAATGTCGAACTCGCGTCCGGCAAGAGCATCGAAGCGAGCGGCGTTGTGCTGGCGCTCGGCAATCAGCCCGTCTCCAATCCGATCGTGTTCGCGGACGCGGATGTACCGGTCGTCGATCCATGGGACGCTAAAGCGCTGCAACGGATCGGGAAGGGCGACGTTCTCCTTCTAGGCGCCGGGCTGACGATGATCGACGTCGCGCTGTCGCTTGCTGCGCGCACGCGCACCCAAACCATTTACGCCCTATCTCGCCGCGGTCAGACCCCGCGCGTGCACCTTGACCCGCCGCGCCCGCCGCCGACCACCGCGTTGCAATTGCCGTCAAATCTCAGCGACGCACTTTACGAATTCCGCCGTGAAGTCCGCGCGATGGCCGAGCGTGGCGAGCCCTGGCAGCTTGCGGTTGATCGCATGCGTGGCGCGACGCCTGCGCTTTGGCGCGGCCTTTCGCTTGAACAACAGCGCCGGTTTTTGCGACATTTGCGCGTCTGGTGGGACGTACATCGCCATCGCGCTGCGCCAGAGATTTTCTCGCGTGCGCAAGAGCTGCAAAGCTCCGGCAAGCTTCGCGTATTGGCGGGCGAGATCGTCTCGGCTGAGAAGAAGGGCCGGCTCTACGAGATCTATCATCGCCAACGCGGCAGCATGGTCCGTCATCGGATCGAAGTTGCCGCCGTCGTGAACTGCACCGGAGCTAATCTCGCTCTGACGCGCTCGTACGATCCGTTGATCCAACAGATGGTCACCGAAGGTCTGGCGCGCACCCACGCAACCGGCCTTGGCTTCGATCTCGATCTGGATTCACGAGTGCTCGACGCGCGCGGCCAGGTGCAGGGTAGCCTCTATGCGATCGGCCCGATCACAGCAGGCGCGTTCTGGGAATCTACCGCCGTGCCGGAGATCCGCGCACGCGCCGCGGCAATTTCCGCTTTAATCTGAGTTCGTGTATCGCAGCATCGATGAGTGACAACGCACCAAACGCCGGTCGCTTCGAGGGCCGCATCCACCACTTACCGGTGCGCGTCTATTACGAAGACACCGACTTCAGCGGCATCGTCTATCACGCCAACTATCTGCGCTACTTCGAGCGGGGCAGGAGCGACTTCCTCCGCGTCGCCGGCATTCACCATAACGAGCTTGCCGCCGCCGCGGATCCGACCGCCTTCGCCGTCAACAAAATGGACCTGGAGTTCCTGCGCTCAGCACGCATCGACGATGCGCTGCTTGTGAAAACCGCATTCGAAACGATGCGGGGTCCGCGCATCTTCATTGCGCAAACGATCGAAAAGTCTGGCGAAATCTTGGTAAGCGCCAAGGTGCAGGTCTGTTGCATCAACCTCACGGGCCGCGCCAAGAAACCGCCCGCAATGCTTTTAGAGCGGCTTAAACCATTTCTAGAGCCCTCCGCGTCCAGCTTTTGACAAACTCATACGGCTCTAAGCCATGTGGGGAACGTGGCTGATCAAAAGGCCACGAAAGCGGGAGCGAGCATGGAATCCGGCACAGAGCAGATCACAGTTTTGACCCTGTTCCTTCAGGCCGATCCGGTCGTGAAGGGCGTCATGCTGGTCTTGGCGGTAGCCTCGATTTGGTCGTGGGCAATCGCGGTCGAGAAATGGCTGCAGTTCGGCGAACTCGAACAGAACGCGCGCAAGTTTGAGCGCGAGTTCTGGTCCGGGCGCTCGCTCGATGATTTGGAAGATCGTGGCGACAAGCCGCGTGACGCGCTGGCGCGTGTTTACGCCGCCGCCTCGCGCGAGTGGCGCGAAGCCCGACGCACAGGTGGCGTGAACGAGAACGCGCAATTCATGCTCGACCGCGTTGATCGCCTGATGCAGGCGCAAGTCTCGCGCGAGATGGGGCGTGCCTCGCGCAACATGGGCGTCCTCGCCACCGTCGGCGCCTCGGCGCCGTTCATCGGTCTCTTCGGCACGGTGTGGGGCATCATGAACGCCTTCACCAACATCGCCGCTCAGCAACAAACCAATCTCGCCGTCGTCGCGCCCGGCATCGCCGAAGCTTTGTTCGCGACGGCGCTCGGTCTCGTCGCCGCCATTCCGGCGGTCATCTTCTACAACAAGTTCACCGGCGACCTCGATCGCTTCGGCGATCGCCTCGACACCTTCAGCGATGAAGTTGCGGCGCGTCTCTCGCGCCGCCTCAGCGAGCGCGGCTAATGGCGGGCGGGCTTGCCGCTTCCTCACGGCGCGGTCGCGGACGCAGATCGGCGCGGCGCGGACGCCTGAGTGAGATCAACGTCACGCCGTTCGTCGACGTGATGTTGGTGCTGCTGATTGTGTTCATGGTCACCGCGCCGCTGCTGACCGTTGGTGTGCCGGTGGAATTGCCGCGTACGGACGCAAAGCAGATGGACAGCGAAGCCGATCCGCTGTCGATCACCATCCGTCAGGATGGCACGATATACGTTCAGGAAACCGTGGTGACTGCGGACGAGCTGGTTGCGAAGATGCGCGCTATCTCGCGCGAGGGCTATGATCGTCGCGTCTTCATCCGCGCTGATGCCACCGCTGACTATGGCCTCGTCGCCGATGTGATGGCGCGTCTGTCGTCCTCTGGTTTCCGCAATCTCGGCCTCGTCACCGATACGCGCGACGGCCCGCGCCGGCCGGACACGCGCTCGCGCGAGGAGTGACATGCGCGCCGGAGTAGTTGTTTCCATTGTCGGCCATATCGGCTTCGTCATGCTGACCATGCTGGCCTGGGAAGCACGCTCCACCATGACGCCTGCAGTCGGCGCAATCGTGCCGATTGAGATCGTCGATGTCGCAGCGGAGTCGAACGTGCGTGCGCTCGCGATCGACCGTCCGGACGATGAAGTCTCTCCCACCGAAGAACCTGCGTCCGACGAACAAGAAACGCCGGCGCCATCGCCCGATCCGGCGCCGGCAAGGCCGCAGCCGCGGGACGAAGAGTTCAGCGTCGCGGCTACGCAGGGCCTAGTGAACCGCGACCGCGAACAGCGCGAGCAACGCGAAAGAGGCGAGACTGCCGACCGCGATCAACAGGGCGCTGGGCAAGGCACGGCCGAAGTGGCGGCAATGCGCGACCGCGTACGCTCATTAGCCCAGCGCGCGCTCATGCGCTGCTGGCGCATGCCGACGGATCGGCCCGATCCAGAGCGGCTCGTGGTTACGCTTGAATTCGAACTCGATCGGAACGGCAACCTGCGCGGCCCGCCGCGCGTTACCAGCCCGCGCAACACGACTTTCGACGCAGACATGCAGTACGCCGTGAACAACGCTATCCGCGCCGTGCAAACGTGTGATCCCTTTCCGTACGCTACCGACCCAGTCTTGGCAGATCACTACGAGACCTGGAGCCGGATCGAATTCACCTTCCGCCCACGCACTTGATTGAACCTAGAGGCTAGAAGCCCATGCGCCTGATGAAATCCTTCTTCGCATCGCTGGTTGCGATCGCCGCCGTGGTCTTCATCGCCACGCCGAGTTTCGCGCAGGAACCGGAACGCGTTCACGTCGATATCGAGCAAGGGCACTTGGACCCGATGCCGATCGCCGTGATCGATTTGCTCGGCGATAGCGCGCCGCTCCAACAGATTGGGCGCGACATCTCCGGCGTCATCCGTGCTGACCTCGATCGCTCTGGCCTTTTCCGCGCAATTCCGACAGACGCGTACATCCAGCGCATCGAAGCGCTGAACATTCCGCCGCGCTACGCCGATTGGAAGATCATTGACGCGCAAGCGCTGGTTGTTGGCGATGTGCAGTCGCTGCCGGATGGTCGCATTCGCGTGAGTTTCATCATCCATGACACGTTCGGCGAACGAGCGTTGACGCGGATTCTGCAGATCGATCGCACGCCGGACGGTTGGCGGCGCGTTGCGCATCGCATCGCAGATACCGTCTATCAAGAACTCACGGGCGAGCAGGGCTATTTCGATACGCAAGTTCTGTTCGTCTCGGAAAGCGGCCCGCGTACGCGTCGCATCAAGCGCCTGATGATCATGGATCAAGATGGCGCCAATCCGAGCTTCCTCACTGGCCCGGACGCCATGGTGCTGACTCCGCGCTTTGCACCGAGCACGCGCGTGCTCACCTACATGAGCTTCGAGACCGGCGCGCCGCGCGTGTTTCTCTATAATTTGAGCACCAACCGCCGTGAAGTGCTGGGCGACTTCCCAGGCATGACGTTTGCGCCACGCTTCCGGCCGGATGGCAACGGCATCGTGTTCACGCTCGACATGAACGGCAATTCCGAGATCTTCACGATGGATCTTCAAAGCCGCGCACGTCAGCGTCTCACCAACCACCCAGCAATCGATACGTCGCCAAGCTATTCGCCGGACGGTGGGCAGATCGTGTTCAACTCAGATCGCGGCGGTTCTCCGCAGCTCTACGTGATGAACGCCAATGGCTCGAACCAACGCCGCATCAGCTTCGGTGAAGGCCGGTACTCGACCCCGGTGTGGTCGCCGCGCGGCGATCTCATCGCATTCACGCGCCAAAGCGGCGGACGCTTTGCGATTGGTGTGATGCGTCCCGACGGCGGTGGTGAACGCATCTTAACCGAAAGCTATCTCGATGAATCGCCAACGTGGTCGCCGAATGGACGCGTCATAATGTTCTTCCGAGAAGGTCGCGGCGAAGGTCCACAACTTTGGTCTGTTGACCTTACTGGGCGGAATTTGCGAAGGATTCCAACGCAAACTGATGCCTCAGATCCGGCTTGGTCGCCCATATTGCCATGACGGAGACACGATTATCGGCTAGGAACCTGCTTTATCAGGTTTGCATTCTTGTACAGGGGGTACGGCCGTCGCCGAATGCGCCGCTTCTAGGGGAGAATTGTCCTAATGCGTAACATCATTCTAGCTCTGGCCGCCGTGGCCACCCTGGCCGCTTGCGCCAGCCGTCCCGATCCGACGCCAACTGGTCCTGCTGGCCCTACGACGCCGCCAGTCACGCAACCGTCCGGCCCGACGCCGGGCTCGGTTGAAGACTTCCGCGTCTCCGTCGGTGACCGTGTGTTCTTCGGTTACGACCGCTTCGATCTCTCGACCGAAGCGCGTGCTGTGCTCGAGCGCCAAGCCGCTTGGCTTCGCCGCTATCCGAACGTGCGCGTGCTTGTCGCCGGCAACTGCGACGAACGCGGCACCCGCGAATACAACCTCGCGCTCGGCGCCCGCCGCTCTGCTGCGGCCCGCGACTTCCTCGTGTCGCTCGGCATTGATGGCGCCCGTGTCGAATCCGTTTCGTACGGCAAGGAACGCCCGCTCGATGCACGCGCCAACGAAGAAGCGTGGAGCGTGAACAGAAACGCCAATACGCAGATCGTTAGCGGCGCTGTCTCGTAAGCGTCAAAATTTGGCCCGAACGCGTGGACTAGGACTTCGCCCATGACCAAACGTTCGGCCTCGTTTCAGCCCCGGCTCGCGGCGTCCATCGCCGCGGCCGGGTTTCTTTTTGCCGCGCCAGCTTTGGCGCAAACCCAGTTGCCGCCGCCGGCGCAATACGGCACCGCCGATGCGCGCCAGGATCGTATCGAGGAGCTGCAGCAGCAGCTCACCGATCAGACCGCTGAAAACGAGCGGCTGCAGTACGAGCTCAATCAGCGTGATCGCGAGATCCAGCGTCTGCGCAGCATGGTTGGCGAACTCGCTGGCGTGAACCAGCAACTGGGCACGCAGCCTCCGGCTGAAACCGCGACGCCGCCAGGCGGAAACCCGCCACCGAATGCGCCGCGCGCGGACGCGGGGACTTCAGGCCTCAACGCTGCACAGCAGGCCAACACCGGCACTCTGGGCTCGATACCCGCCGGCGCGATCACGCCGGCCGCCAACGCCGCTGCGCCTGCGCCGACCGCGGACGAACTCTACGCTCGCGCCCAAGCCTCTCTGGCGGCAGGACGTTATCCGGACGCCGAGACTTCATTCGCCGAATTCCTTGAGCGCTATCCCAACGTTGTGCAGACGCCAAACGCGCGCTTCTGGTATGCGTTCACTTTGCTGGCGCGGAATAATTACGCTGATGCCGCTTCGAGCTTCGCCGAGTATCTGCAGCGCACGCCGCGCGCCCCGCGCGCGCCGGAAGCGCAGGTGCGCCTTGGCATGGCGCTGGCCGGCATGGCGCGCGACGGCAACAACGATGCAGCTGAGCTGCGCCAGGCCTGCGGCGCGTTCAATTCGTTGCTGCGCACCTATCCTGATGCGCCGCGCAACGTGCGCGATCTCGCCGTCCGCGAAGCGCGCGCCTCCAACTGCCCAACCTAAGTTAGCCTCATGCTCGATCGGCTGACGATCGAGCGAATGTTGGCCTGGACCGGCGACAAGCCGGTTCTCGTCGCGCTCTCAGGTGGCGGCGATTCCGTTGCTTTACTGCATTTGCTCGTGGCGGAGCTGGGCGCCGCGCGCCTTCATGTTGCGATCGTCGATCACGCGCTGCGCGGGCGCTCTGCTGATGACGCGACGCGAGCGCTTTCATTCGCCAAGGCCCTTGGCGTTGACGCTAAAGTTCTCACGTTAAGCTGGGCGGATGGCTCCAATCGCGCTCAACAAGCCGCACGCGAGGCGCGATATCGCGCCATCTGCGACTACGCGCGCGGCGAGGAGCTCAACACCATCGTCGCAGCGCACACCGCTGACGACCAAGCCGAAACCGTGCTGATGCGCGGCGCCAACGGCTCGACTTGGCGCGGCCTAGCCGGAGTGGCGCCTTTCGCTTTCGCCCCCCTCTGGCCCGAAGGTCGAGGCATTGCTTTGGCGCGTCCTCTGCTCAGCGCCCGCCGTGAGAGATTGCGCACGTATCTGCGCGACCAGCGCGGGACGTGGATCGAAGATCCGGCGAACACCAATCCGAAATTCGAGCGCGTGCGCGTGCGCGCACGTCTGGCCGATCTGGAGACCAGCGGGTTTGACCCGATGCGTCTCGTCAGTCTTGCCGGTCGCCTCCGCCAACGCAGCGACGCTTTGGACACCGCCGCGTCCGAACTCATCGGACGTGCCGTAAACATCGGCAACGACATCGTTATCGCTAATGCCAAATGGAGCGCGCCTTGCGATGTGCGATGTCGAGCGCTCTCAGTGCTGATGGCGGCCGCGGCCGGTTCTGATCGAGAGCCGCCGTGGACTGAGATGGAAGCGGTGGAGCGACGCGTCATGAGCGCCGATCACCGCGGCTCGACCCACAGCGGCGTGGAATTTCGATCGGATCGAAGCGGCCCGAAGCTTCTCCGCGAGCGCGGCGCGGTGCTCGGTCGCGCTGACGGCGCACAACCGCTCGCGCCTTTACCACTCACCGCAAATGTCGAAGCGATCTGGGATGGCCGCCTCGCGGTCACAGTCTCGGAAGATGGTTGGCGCATTGTTCCGGCGCGTAACAACGAGTTCTTCGCGTTTGAAAACAACCAGGTCGGCGACGCAAAACCGAACGCGCGCCTGCGACCTCTCGCGGCAGAGCGCGTCGTGCATGCGTTCGCTCCGGATATTAACCGTGCGAAACCATGATTTTCGCCGCATTTTCCACCTAAGCGTTCACCCGACCTTGACGCCCCTGATGGCAGTAAGGGGTGTTCAGCGGAGGGCGCGGTCCCTATCTTGCTGAAGAAATTGTTGCCGCGCCGGCGCCGGATCGCGGACCAGAAGGGTCGGACCAAAAAATGCCCATCCGTTCACTGCTCGTCTGGGGCGCAATCGCCCTCGTGCTGGTTGTTTTGTTCACCGCCATGAACGGCGGGAACAGCGCACTGCGCGGAACGACAGAGCTTCCGTATTCCGAGTTGATGAATCGTGTCGGTTCGGGCGGCATCTCTAGCGTCCAAACGCAATCGGATATGATCATCTCGACGTCGCAGGACGCCAAACAGCATTACGTCACCTACCTGCCGCAAGGCACGATGCCTGACGTTGTGCGCCACCTCGTCGCCAACAACGTTAAGGTCGACACCAAGCAACCGAAGCAGGGCCCCGGCATTGGCGACATGTTGCTCGCCATCCTTCCGATGCTGTTGCTGATCGGCGCGTGGTTCTTCTTTATGCGCCAGATGCAGGGCGGTGGCCGTGGCGGCGCGATGGGCTTTGGCCGCTCGAAGGCGAAGCTGCTCACCGAAGCCAAGGGCCGCATCACGTTTGAAGATGTCGCCGGCATTGATGAAGCCAAAGAAGAGCTCGGCGAGATCGTCGAATTCCTCAAAGACCCAGGCAAGTTCCAACGCCTCGGCGGCAAGATTCCAAAAGGCGCGCTGCTCGTTGGCCCGCCTGGCACCGGTAAGACGTTGCTCGCGCGCGCCATCGCCGGCGAAGCCAACGTGCCGTTCTTCTCGATCTCAGGTTCAGACTTCGTAGAAATGTTCGTCGGCGTCGGCGCCAGCCGCGTGCGCGACATGTTCGAGCAAGCGAAGAAGAACGCACCTTGCATCATCTTCATCGACGAAATCGACGCCGTCGGTCGCCATCGTGGCGCGGGCCTCGGCGGCGGCAACGATGAGCGCGAACAGACGCTCAACCAATTGCTCGTCGAGATGGACGGCTTTGAAGCCAATGAAGGCATCATCCTGATCGCGGCGACCAACCGCCCTGACGTTCTCGATCCAGCGCTGCTGCGTCCGGGCCGCTTCGATCGTCAAATCGTCGTCGCCAACCCAGACATCGCCGGCCGGGAAAAGATCCTCCGCGTCCACACACGCAACGTGCCGGTGGCGCAGGGCGTCGATCTTCGTGCGATTGCGCGCGGCACGCCTGGCTTCTCCGGCGCCGATCTCGCCAACCTCGTCAATGAAGCAGCGCTGCTCGCAGCGCGCCGCGGCAAGCGCGTTGTCACGAACAAGGAGTTCGAGGACGCCAAGGATCGCGTCATGATGGGCGCTGAGCGCCGCTCCATGGCGATGACGGAAGACGAAAAGCGCGCAACCGCCGTCCATGAAGCCGGCCACGCGCTGGTGAACATCTTCGTTCCCGGCAACGATCCGCTGCACAAGGTGACGATCATTCCACGTGGCCGCGCGCTTGGTGTGACCTGGTCGCTGCCGGAAGCCGACAAGCTCAGCTATTCGAAGCAATGGTGCGAAGCGAAGATCGCCATGGCGTTCGGCGGCCGCGTCGCCGAGCAGCTGGCTTACGGCGAAGAGCACCTCAACACCGGCGCCTCGAACGACCTCATGCAAGCGACGAACATCGCACGTCGCATGGTGACCGAATGGGGCATGAGCGAAGTGCTCGGTCCGCTACGTTACGCAGCGAACGAACAGGAAGTGTTCCTCGGCCATTCGGTGACGCAACGCCAGAACATGTCCGGCGAAACTGCGAAGCTCGTCGATCAGGAAGTCCGCCGCATCGTCAACGAGGGCGAACAACTTGCGCGCAAAGTGCTCACCGAGCACCGCGCCGATCTCACCACTCTGGCAGACGCGCTCGTCGAGTACGAAACGCTCTCAGGCGATGAGGTCACCAAGGTGCTGAAGGGCGAAAAGCTTGAGCGGCCGGACGACACGCCTGCCGCGCCGATGCCGCCGACGCCGGCGCTGCCGGTCACGGACGAGGACGAGAAGCCCGCGCCGACCGCCGGCTGGGGCGGCGCCGCTCCCCAAGGCGCCTAATCCTAAAGGGCGCATGAGCCAAAGATACGAACCGCCGGCCATCTGGCCGGCGGTTTTGTATTGGGCCTTTGGCAGCGCCGAAGCTCACGTCTAGAAGGGCGCCATGACGTCCGAGACCACCGACGACTTGCGCAAGCTCGTCTATCCAGAAACCTATTTCGTCGGCCTCGCGCCGCCGGAATTGCATCTGGCGCTGCTGAGCCGCGGTATTCTCGCGCCCACGCACCGGCCGCTTCGGTATTTGGAGCTGGGGTTCGGTTCGGGCTTTTCGCTGAACGTTCACGCCGCCGCCAATGACGGCGCGTTCTGGGGCAACGACTTCGTCCGCGCGCATGTCGACGGCGCGGCCTCAATCGCCGCCATCTCTGGCGCTGACGCGCATTTCCTGCCGGACTCGTTCGCGGATCTTCTCAGCCGCGATGATCTGCCAACCTTCGACGTGATTGCCGCGCACGGCATTTGGACCTGGGTGCCGGATGAAGATCGCGCCGCGATCGTCGAACTGCTCAAGCGCAAGCTGGCGCCAGGCGGCGTGTTCTACGTCAGCTACAACAACACCGCAGGCTGGTCCTCGGTCGTTTATCTGCGCCAGATGATGAAGCTCTATCTGGCCGAGAAAGGCAGCCGCGCTGACGTCTCCGAAGCGGTTGCTTTCGCTCGAAGCTTGCA
Source organism: Terricaulis sp. (assembly GCA_040080935.1). GTDB lineage: Bacteria > Pseudomonadota > Alphaproteobacteria > Caulobacterales > Aquidulcibacteraceae > Vitreimonas. Next base: position 4,512 of record JBEBHI010000011.1, on the reverse strand, counting down.
AATCGCCGGCGCGGCCTACTTCAAAGAAAACCCCACGGCCGCCGCCGAGGTCGCTTTGATGGCGACGCGCAACCCGATCTATCTGCAGCAGGAATACTTCCTCGACGATTGGAAGTTGATGTCGCTCGCTGAGATCGAGGGCGCACTTCGCCCGGCTGGTCTCCAGTTCGGGGCGCAATTCCCACTCATCATGCATGACGATGAACTCGTTCTCGGCGAACGCGGTCGCGATATCATCGAGAAGCTCGAAACCCCCATTCTTCGCGAAACCGTGCGCGAATCTTTCCAAGGCATGGGCTTTCGCCAGGACATATTCGTGAAAGAGCCCGCCGCACTCACGGCGGAAGAACGGCGCGCGCACTTTCGCGCTCAGCGATTCTTGCTCACCACGCAATCGCGTAACGTCGCGCTGAAGGGAGGCAGCCCTTGGGGTGAACTCGACCTCGGCGCCAGAGGCTGCGTGCCGGTGATGCAAGCATTTGAAGCGCTCGGGCCCGGACCCCATGCGCTTGCTGAGATTGAGGCGGCGTTGCCAGCCATCGCCATCGACGATCTCATTTCGCGGATCATCTTGTTGGCTGCCGTTCGCGTCGTACGTCCCGCGCTTTCTATTGAAGAGGAGCGCGCAACCGCGAAGAGCTCCGCCGCGCTCAACGCCTACGTGCTGAGTGTGCCTGGCGGCGCGGCCGTCCTCGCATCGCCCGTGCTTGGCGCAGGCGTGGACATCTCACCGCTTGAGCGGGCGCTCATCGTCTCGTGCACGGCAGGAAAGATGACGATTGACGATTGCGCTGAAGAGATCACGCGCACTTGCGCGGGCGAACTAAACGGAAGAAATGCGTTCCAAGTGGCGGCATCTCTGCACGCGGATCACTTGCCCATTTTTCGCGCGATGGGGCTAGTCCCAGCCTGACCTCTAAACAAGGTAAATGGCGAAGCTTCCGAACACGCCGATTGCAATCCCGGCCGCGACAGCGCCGCGCATGGCCATAGCGTTGCGTCTCTTGGCCATCTCTTCGCGAACTTGGTCGTGCAGAAGCTGCGCGCGCCAAGCGTCGCGGCGTGGGCTGTTAGCGTAAAGATCGTCTGATCTCTGCATAATACAACGCTACGCAAGCGCGGCGCCAAGGCTTCACCTCTTCTCAACCTTAACGGCGCTGGTCCTTCGTGCTACGTCGCCACAACGAGGAGGCGCGCATGCTTGGATCAGCAACCGTCACGGCACTAGTCGGCACCATCAAGCCTGAGATCGCCAAGGCGTTCTACGGCGATACGCTCGGCCTCAAGTTCATCAGCGAAGATACGTACGCGATGGTGTTCGAAGGCAAGAACGCGCGCGTCCGCGTCTCGCGCGTGCCGGGTGTGACGCCCGCCGCGTATGCAGTGCTGGCGTTCCAAGTCGACGACATCGAAAAGGCCGTCGATGGCCTAACGGCCAAGGGCGTCGTCTTCGCCCGCTTCGGCTTTTTCGTGCAGGACACACGCGGTATTTGGACCGCGCCGGACGGCACAAAAGTCGCCTGGTTTCACGACCCTGACCTCAATTTGCTGAGCGTTGTCCAGCACGTGTGACGGTTAGCCCCTTGGCGGGGGCGGGGCGGATCAGCTACAGCCGATCCTTAAGTTTGCGAATCCGGGGAAGTACATGGCCGCGCTCATTGCCATCGGCGTTTTCATTCTGGCGATCTTCGTCCTGAACACGATCGAGTTCGGTCGCCCAGACTAACCGGCGTACTAATTGCGCTTTAGCAGCGCCGCCACGTACTGCGCGCCGCTGATCAGAGCCAACACGGCCGCCGACCAAATCAGGATGCGCGCGGCCCAATCCAAACCAAGCATCACGCTGAGCGGCGCTGACAACAGCACCGCTGTTTGAAACGCGAGATAACCACCGACACCGGCCATCTCCGCCGCGGCCTTCCATTTTCCAAGCTGGCTAACTGGCAGCGTCTTGCCTTGCGCCGAGATACCCTCGCGCAACCCGGCCACAGCAACGTCGCGTCCAAGAATAATCACCGAAGCGGCAACGAGCGCCATCGGCAGCGATGCGTAGGCGAGCGCCACCAGCACGCACGTGATCAGCACTTTGTCCGCTGCATGATCCAGCGCCGCGCCAAGCGGCGTCACCGCATTCCATTTGCGCGCGAGATAGCCGTCGAGCCAATCGGTCAACGCCGCGAGAACGAACAAGATCAAAGCCAGCGCGTAGATGAGGCCGGCAATCTGCGGGTCCACATGCAGCAGCGATGCGGCCCACAGGACCAAAGCCGCAACCACCGGCCCCATTGCAATGCGGAACACGGTCAGCAGCGTTGGGATCGGGCTCGCGCGCGTCGCGGGCGCGTCAGGATTTGTTGCCGTCTCGGAAGAAGTCATAAATGCGTTTCGCCAGTTCTTTGTTGACGCCCTCGACGCCTTCCAACTCCGACAGCCCAGCACGCGACACGCCGCGGGCCGAACCGAAGCGATCGAGCAGGGCGCGTTTTCGAGCCGGACCAATGCCGCCGATTTCATCGAGCGGATTCTTCGTGAGCCCAGCGCTGCGCTTGCCGCGATGCGCGCCGATGGCGAAGCGGTGCGCTTCGTCCCGGAGCCGCTGCAGGTAGTAGAGAACCGGGCTCTTCTCGTCGAGCCGGAACGCCGGCTTGCCCGGAATGAAGAAACGTTCGCGACCCGCGTCACGGTCCACGCCCTTGGCGATGCCAGCGATGGTGATCCGGTTCTTGAGCCCAAGCTCGTCGAGCGCTTCAAGCGCTGCATTGAGCTGCCCATCGCCGCCGTCGATCAGCACGAGATCAGGCCAGGCGCCGAACTTTGAATCGCGCTCCGGCTCGTCGCGCTCTTTGGAGAAATCGACGCCGCCATCCGTGACCTTGCCGCCTGCGCTCTTTGCTTCCCCGTTCACGGGGGAGCTGTCAGCGAAGCTGACTGAGGGGGCTGTAGGTGCGCCGTCGTCAGACGTCTGAGCTTGTTGCGCCCCCTCCGTCGCCTCCGGCGACACCTCCCCCGCATGCGGGAGAGGAAAGCCGGCGGTATCTTCTTCTCTCTCAATCAACATCCGCGCAAACCGTCTGCGGATCATCGCTTTCATCATCGCGAAGTCGTCGCCGTCGAACTCTTCAGACTTCATGTTGAACTTGCGGTACTGGTTCTTAGTGAAGCCCTCTGGCCCCGCGACAATCATCGCGCCGAGCGCGTTCGTGCCTTGAATGTGGCTGTTGTCGTAAACCTCAATCCGTTCGGGCCGCTGCGAAAGTCCAAACACTTCCGCGACACCGTCGAGCAGCTTCGCCACGCTGCCCGTCTCCGCCATCCGCCGCCCAAGCGCTTCGCGCGCGTTCAGCAGCACCGCATCGACAATCTCGCGCTTCTCGCCACGTTCGGGGCGGCGGATCTCAACTTTGCATTCCGCGCGCACGCAGAGCGCTTCTTCCAGCAATTCGCGATCCGTTGGTTCGACATTGGTCAGCACCAGCTTCGGCGGTTCGCGGTCGTCGTAGAACTGGGCGATGAAGGCCGAGAGGATGTCTTCCGGCGTTTCTTCGACGCTGTGGCGCGGGAAATACGCGCGGTTGCCCCAGTTCTGGCCGGCCCGGAAGAAGAACACCTGAATGCACGATTGCCCGCCTTCGACATGAAGCGCGAACACATCCGCTTCATCGAAGGTGTGTGGATTGATGCCCTGGGAGGCGCGAACCGAAGCAAGCGCGCGGATGCGATTGCGCAACCGCGCGGCGTGTTCAAACTCGAGCTTCTTGGCGGATTCGCGCATCTCGACGGCAAGTCGATCCTGCAGCTCGACCGATCTGCCTTCGAGAAAGTCGGCGCTGTCCTTCACCAGTGCCGCATACTCTCCGTCGTTCACCAACCCCGTGCACGGCGCCGAGCAACGTTTGATCTGATAGAGCATGCACGGCCGCGTTCGGCCGCTGAACGTCGAGTCCGAACACGACCGCAGCAGGAACGCCTTCTGCAACGTGTTGAGCGTCCGGTTCACGGCACCGGCACTGGCGAACGGTCCGTAGAACTTGCCTTTAAAACTCTTCGCGCCGCGATGCTTCTGCAGAACCGGCGTTTCGTGATCTGTGCGGATGGCAATGTACGGGAAACTCTTATCGTCCCGCATCAGCACGTTGTAACGCGGCCGCAGCCGCTTGATCATGTTCGTCTCCAGCAACAGAGCTTCGGTCTCCGTCGCCGTGACGATGATCTCCATCGAGACGACCTGATGGATCATTCGGTAGATCGCATTCGTGTGCCCGCGCCCTTGCGCGTATTGGCCGACGCGGTTCTTCAGGCTCTTGGCCTTGCCGACGTAGAGAACCTCGCCGTCCGCCCCGATCATCCGATAGACGCCCGGCTTCATCGGCAGACGCTTCCACGTATCGCGGATAGCCTCGATGCCCTTCAGGACGGGCGTCGGCGCATCTTCCGCGGGCAGGTGCTCCAGCGGAGGCGTGATGGGTTTGTCGGCGCCGCTCATCGAGTCGTCAGTGTATCTTCACAAATGGG
>JBEBHI010000259.1:0-2895 GCA_040080935.1 Terricaulis sp. | reverse complement strand
AGCGCCGGCGCGGCAACACGCAAACGGCGACGGCCGCCGATGCGGGTTTGTTGTGTGATCCCAACGCAAAAGTCGGGAGCAGGGCGCGTGAGACGCGCGCGGGTAGTGCCTGGGGTGTGCGTTGCACGTCGCCATGCAACGCCGCGTGTCTTCACGCGCCCTGTGCCAAATCGTTTTTCCCGGCCTGAGCGGAGGAGTTGATGAACGCGTAGCTCTTCTTCAGCTGCCTACGCTCGCCTCCTGTACGATGGACATTCCAGGTCGCACCGCCATCGACGGCGCTTCCTTGTGGGGCTTAGCTCCATGCCCAATTCGCCGGTTCTACGGGCGACGCTTTCCGATGCGCCGGACTTTGCGGTTTCACTCCCCGCAAACTTTTGTCGGGCCTGCGCGAAAAATCGCTACGGCCTGAGCCCCCGTCGATTTGTGTGCCGCACGTTTCAAAGTTTCGGACGTCTCAGAAACCTCCCGTGTGCGGACGGAGGGATTATCGTTGAGGTTTGGAGGTGTGGGATAGATTTTGGAACGAGCCGCGATTTTGAAGGGCGGGCGCGGGATTTGGTGTGGGATAGACTTAGCTCGGGGGATTGCGAAGGCCCTCAATGAGACCGAGTAGCGCTTCCCTCGATGTCGACGGAAGCTCATCAACGAACGTAGCGATCGATGCTTCGCCTTCGATCATGAGAGACCTGAGTCGGCCGAGCAGCACAGAAGACTCAAAAACGTCGTTCAGTACGTGCTGAGTAGCCGCCGTGGCCACAATTTTCGCGGCCGAGAATACGACCTTCTTTACAGTGGCGAGCGACCAGAACCTTGCCTTAGTTGCCTGAGGGCCGGTTCCGCGGGCCGCTCGCAACAACTGTTCAAGCAACTCAAGGTCTGCAATTCTGAGCGCCTGCGAGCTACGCACATGTGAAACGACTTCATCAGCGGCCTGAAGCCTTTCCATCGCGGAAGTGAACGCATGAGCGTTCTCTTCACGTTGTCGTACCGTTGGAAACTCTAGAAGCCACGCGCCGAAAGTTTGAACGAACGTCCTGAGCTTATTTTTGATCGGAAGCGGCAGACCGGGTGCATTGCCGCTGCTGGGGTTTTGGCGGAGTTCTCGGTCTTGATCGAGGTAGCCCGCCACTGCGACGCCAGCGGCCCAAACCACGCTGATCTGCTCGGCCGCACCGCTGATTGCGGCCGGAGTTCGACGACTCAATCGCGAAATGTCTGCTTTCAAACCCAGCCAGTCAGGATGGCAGTCCTTGTCGACCCACTCGTCAACTTGAACTTTCAACGCGCGCAACTGACTTCTGAGTTCTTTGTAGTCAGCGATCATCGCCGGTCGCCGCGCAATTAGATCATCATCAGTCTGGGTGGCCTCCGCGAACTGAAGTTGGTCACCTCTCGCGGTTATTGGCGGAGCGTTTTCGTCTTGCGCCGCTTCGCTCAACGCATTGAGAATCGGGTTTACCGTCAGTCGCTCGATGGCCCTTCTTATCTTTGCGTTCGCAACAGCTGGTCCCTTTTTCCAATCATCTTCGGTGGCTTCTCGCGCCCGAACGATATCAAGTTGCGTCGGGTCAAGGGTGCCGCGTAGTCGTTGTTCGTACCAGTCGAGCCAAACTTCCCAGTTTTCATGTCGTGCCAGAAGTTGCTCTCGCGCGTCGCTCCATAGGCCGGCGGCCTGGCGAGGTGGATCGACGTGCCAGATCGGAAGGGCGAGCAGGTCAGCGAGTTGAGTGCCTTCATCCAGAAGTTCGAGATCGCGCGACGCAGCTTTTCTGGCGGCGTCGCCAAGTGGATGCTCCATCAAGGCAGAGTCTAGTGCCGCCGCGGATGCCTCCACGACTTCCGCCGCGTGGATCGCGGCTTGGTCGACGTGGATTGCTGTCTCTAGGGTCGAAAACACCGCATCCGAAAATTGAAGGGAAGTTCGGTCGATAATATCAGGCCCTGCTGCTGCCACTGTGCGAGCCAAGTAGCCGAGGGCGGCGTATTCGCCGCCAGCTCTTGTTGCGAGCCAAACAGCGGACATGGTTCGCCAAGTTACAACCAGGAGCTCTTCGCGGCTCTCTTTGTCATACGGCAAAGCGTCGTGGAACAACGTCGGCAACGCGCGTAGCGTCGCGCGGAGAGCGATGACGAGGCTTGGTTGAGCGCTGAGCTTTTGCCCAGGAATGATGTCGGGAGCTGGCTTTGAGCGCTTGGGTGCGCGCCTGCGCCTTCGCTGCTCCTGCATTCGGTCCCGCCTCGCTACCGTGATTAGTTATCCAAGAAGCTCCGCAACTTCCGTGAGCGGCTCGGATGCTTCAGCTTGCGCAGCGCCTTCGCTTCGATCTGGCGGATACGTTCGCGCGTCACGCTGAACTGCTGGCCGACTTCTTCGAGGGTGTGGTCGGTGTTCATGCCGATGCCGAAGCGCATGCGGAGGACGCGTTCTTCGCGCGGGGTGAGCGAAGCCAGAACCCGCGTGGTGGTTTCGCGCAGGTTGGATTGGATCGCGGCGTCGACCGGCAGGATCGCGTTCTTGTCTTCGATGAAATCGCCGAGGTGTGAATCTTCTTCGTCGCCGATTGGCGTTTCCAAAGAGATCGGCTCCTTGGCGATCTTCATCACCTTGCGGACCTTCTCGAGCGGGAGGCCGAGCTTTTCGGCGAGTTCTTCCGGCGTCGGTTCGCGGCCGATTTCGTGCAGCATCTGACGGCTGGTGCGCACGAGCTTGTTGATCGTCTCGATCATGTGCACCGGGATGCGGATGGTGCGCGCTTGGTCGGCGATCGAGCGGGTGATGGCTTGGCGGATCCACCACGTCGCGTACGTGCTGAACTTGTAGCCGCGGCGATACTCGAACTTATCGACGGCCTTCATCAGGCCGATATTGCCTTCCTGGATGAGATCCAGGAA
>JBEBHI010000120.1:0-10914 GCA_040080935.1 Terricaulis sp. | reverse complement strand
TTGAGCGAAGCTGTGCGATCAGCGCGTGAACTTGAAGGAACACCCGCATGAATTGGCTGTCGAATTTCGCGCGGCCCGGCCTGTCGAAGAAGAAGCCGGATGACGCGCGCGAAACGCCTGACAATCTCTGGATCAAAGATCCGCTTTCAGGCGATCTGATCTATCGCGCCGAGCTTGAAGCGGCCGACTGGGTGACGCCGTCTGGCTTCCACATGCGCATCGGGCCGGATGCACGCTTCAAGATCATGTTCGATGACCAAGCTTGGCAGAAGATTTCGCTGCCGAAGGTCACGGCTGATCCGCTGAAGTTTAAGGACGACAAAAAGTACGTCGATCGACTGAAGGGCGCGCGCGCCAAGGTTGGTCGCGAAGATACGATGGAAGCCGGCTACGGCCGCATCGGCGGCGCGCATGCTGTCGTGCTTGTGCAAGATTTCGAATTCATGGGCGGCTCGCTCGGCATGGCCGCGGGTGAAGCGTTCATTGCCGCGGCTGAAGCTGCTGTGCGCCGTAAAGCGGCGATGGTGATGGTGACGTCATCCGGCGGCGCGCGGATGCAGGAAGGCATTCTTTCGCTGATGCAGATGCCGCGCACGACGTTGGCCATTCAAATGCTGCGCGAAGCGGGGCTTCCCTATCTTGTAGTGTTGGCTGACCCGACGACGGGTGGCGTGACGGCTTCGTATGCGATGCTGGGCGACGTGCACATTGCAGAGCCTGGCGCGCTGATCGGCTTTGCGGGCCCGCGCGTGATCGAGCAGACCATTCGTCAGAAGCTGCCGGAAGGCTTCCAGCGCTCCGAGTATCTTTTGGACAAGGGCATGGTCGACATGGTCGTCGATCGCCGGAAGCTCAAGGCGACTGTCGCGACATTGCTTTCGGTGCTCATGCACAAGCGCGCAGCGACGCAAGGCGACAGCGGTGAGCTGGAATTCGCCGATACCAACGTCGAAGAGCTACCGAAGGGCAAGCGCAAGCCTGCAAAGCCCGCGGCCCAGCCAAGCGCGAAAGCGGCGGAGTAACCGCCACCTTCCCTGTGGACGATCCTGTTCAGCGCAGATTTGTCGAACTGTTCGGGCCGGAGTTCGGTCATGGGAAGCCGTTTGATCTAAACTTGCTGCGTAGCGCGCTAGTAGCGTTGGGTTCGCCGCACCTCGCGTTGCCGCCCGTCATCCATGTTGCAGGCACCAACGGCAAAGGCTCCACCATCGCGTTCATGAGCGCGATTGCTGAGGCGGCCGGACACAAGGTGCACGCATTTACGAAGCCGCACCTCTTTCAGCTGAACGAACGCTTTGTGGTATCGAGCCGATTTGCCGATGATCGCGCGCTTCTCGAAGCAGCCGAAGACGTCGCGCGCGTCGCACCGGCGCTGACACAGTTCGACGCGCAGGTGGCGGTGGCGCTCATGCTCTTTCGCGAACACCAAGCAGCACTGACGCTGATTGAGACTGGGATGGGCGGGCGCGATGACTCGACCAATGTCATCGCCGCGCCGGCAACGAGCGTCATCACGCCGATCGGCATGGACCACCAAGACGCGCTTGGCGCGACGCTCTCCGAAATCGCCGCTCACAAGGCGGGCATTCTGAAGACAGGCGCGCCCGCGATCGTTGCTCGGCAGGCGCCTGAGGCGATGGAAGTGATCGAGGCGCGTGCGGAAGCGGTGGGCGCATCGCTATTTCGCTGCGGCGTTGAATGGGATGCGTTTGCGAGCCACGGCCGGCTGGTCGTGCAGACGGAAAATCGCGCGCTGGATCTCCCGCTTCCTTCACTGCAAGGAGGCCATCAGATTGACAATGCAGGCCTCGCTTGTGCGGCGCTGCTATTCTCCGGCGCTGTTGATCTTGATGACACTGCATTCGCCGCTGGCGTGGCAAACGCGACGTGGCCCGCGCGCATGCAGCCGCTTACACGCGGGCCGTTCAGCGCGCATATCCGAGCTGCAGGCGGTGAAGTTTGGATTGATGGCGGACACAACGCCCACGCGGCGCAGGCACTATCGCGCGCGCTTGAGCAGATGAAGATGCGACGCGGCGGCACGAACGTCGCGATCGTTGGCTTACGCAAGCGCAAAGACGCGCTGAGCTTCATCGCGGCGATCGCTGCGAGCGCGGAGCACATCGTCGCCGTGCCGCTCGCCGAGGATCATGTCTCGGTGCATGAGATGGCAGCGCTTGGCGACAAACTTGGCCGCGAAGTTGCGACCGCGCCTTCCCTCGCCGCCGCCATGCAAAACGCGGCGCAGTTGCCTGCGCCGCGTGTGCTAATCTGTGGTTCGTTTTTGCTGGCCGCCGAAGCGTTGGCGTCGGAGAACGTTTAGACGCTCTCGTTCAGCCACTCGACGATCTTGGACTTCGGCATGGCGCCGACTTTCGTCGAGGCGACTTTGCCGTCCTTGAACACCATGAGGGTCGGGATGCCGCGCACACCGTACTTGCCAGGCGTCATCGGATTATCGTCGATGTTGAGCTTCACGACTTGAACTCGATCGCCCATTTCGGCGGCGATCTCTTCAAGCGCCGGGCCGATTTGCTTGCACGGGCCGCACCATTCCGCCCAGAAGTCCACGAGCACCGGAGTGCCGGATTTCAGCACGTCGGCTTCGAAACTATCGTCGGAAACTTTGTTGGTGGCCACGGAATTTACTCCTTCGGAACCGTGAAATTCGTTCATGCGATGTAGGGTGCGCCGGTTAAGGATTCAACCTCAGGCGAACGTAGCGAAAACATCGTCCAGGCGGGCGTCTGGAAGCTCCATAAGGTGCGGTTTTTCGGTCCAAAGCAGCGCGCACGAAACGGTTCTGCCCGGGAAAATCTTGCGCAGAACTTCACGGTAAAGTGCGAGCTGCATGACGTAAGAATCGGGCGCGGCGGCGGCATCGGTGGGCGCCGGGCGATCGGTCTTGAAGTCGAGCACGATAACGCGATCTTTCTCCACCGCGAGACGATCGACGACACCGCGAATGGCCTTGCCGCGCACTTCGCCGATGATAGGCGCTTCGGCGCGGCTCGTTGGCGAGAACACGGCGGCGAAGCGCTTATCGTTGATGACGCCCAGTGCTTCGCGTGTGAACTGATCCGCTTCCGCGTCTTCTGCGCCTTGACGCTTCAGCCATGCGAGCGCCGCGGCTTCGCGTTTGTCCGGCGCGAGTTCCGGCAGGCGTTCGAGCACGCCGTGGATGAGACGTCCGCGACGGAAGCGTTTCTGCCCCTCGCCGCGCGGCGAGAACAATGCCGGGTCGATACGATGCAAGCGCGACGGCGCAGCGATCTCGATACGCGCAGCGCCAGGGACAGGCATGCGCGCCCAGCCAGGAAGATCGAATTGCGCTCGCTGCGTCTCCCCTTGCGGATCTGCCCGTTGCGGCGATCCATATCGCAAGCCTTCACCAAAGGGCGTTTCTATTGGCGCGGCGCCAAGGCGCGACAGCGCGTCGTGCACGGCAAGCCGCCAGCTTTCGGGCGCCTCGCCGATTTTTGAGTTTCCGAACTGCGGGCCGCAGACGATCAGCCGGTCGCGCGCGCGCGTCATGGCGACATAGAGGAGCCGCCAATGCTCGCCGCGCATGCGATCCTCGTGCGCGAGACGCGCGGCAGCGACTTTGGCGTCATCGTCGCTCTTTCGGAAGGAGACGAAGGGGCCGTGGTCGTCGTCGAAGATGAGGCCGTTGTCCGGCGCATCTTCAACGTCGCCGGTAGAGTCCGGCAAGATCACGACGGGCGCTTCGAGGCCTTTGGCGCCATGCACTGTCATGACGCGAATGGCGCCGGTTTCAGCTTCCAACTCGCGCTTTACTTGGCCGGCGTCGATCTCGACGTCATAGAGGAAGCGCTGCAGCGTCGGCGCGACGTGGTGCGCCGGCTTCAACGCGCGTTGCAGCAATTCCTCCAGCGGGTCGCGCGTTTCTGGACCAAGCCGCGCGAACACACGCGCCCAGCCTGATGGACCGCCAGCGTGGCGCGTCTCAAGCGCCCAGCTCAAGAATGCAAACGGATCGGCACCGCGGCGCGCGATCAGGTCGCCGACGAACGTGCGTGCGTGTGCGTATCTCTCGTCAGTGCTCGCCATCAGGCGCGCCATCAATGTCTCGCCCTTCTCGCGTCCGTACGCGAGCGGAAGGAGATCGGTGTTGTCGTCGGTCAGATCGATCCAAGGACCCTTGATGACGCACGCGAGCGCGAGATCATCGGCCGAATCGAGCGCGACACGCATCAGCGCAAGGCAATCCTCAACCGCCAACTCGTCGCGCAACACCATGCGGTCGGCGCCAGCGACCGGAAGACCCGCGCGCTTGAATGCCTTGATCAACTCGCGGAACATCGCGCCGCGCGTGCGCACTAGCGCGAGCACATCACCGGCACGCATGGGCCGAAACGTGTTCTTGTCCCACACGCCTTCGCGCGCTTCGATCATCGCTTTGACACGCTGAGCGATCGCCTTGGCCAATTGCGCTGGCGCGCTTGTGCCGGTCTCGACGTCCACCGGCGCATCCCAAGGCTGGGTGTCGCTGACAATCGGGCGCGGCGTCCACGGCCACACTTCCGCGACGCCGCTGTGTGTCCCGCGCGAGGCAAGGTGAACAATCTCATCGCTCGCACCAGGGCCGCAGATCAACGGCTTGCCTTTGATGGTTTCATCCACCACGCGGAGGATTTCCGGCGCGGAGCGAAACGATGTCCGCAGCTCCGGCGCTCTGAACTTCTGCTCGGCGGCAGCGGCGCGTTGGCTCAAACTGTGCGCTTCACTGAGAAAGCGCTCAGGATCGGCGCCTTGGAACGCGTAGATGCTTTGCTTCGGATCACCGACCGAGAACACGGTGCGCGGCTTTTCGCGCGCGCCCGCACCGGCGAAAAACTCGTTCTGCAGCGGCTTGATCAGCTCCCATTGCGCGGGGCTGGTGTCCTGGCCTTCATCGATGAGAATGTGATCGAGGCCGCCATCAAGTTTGTAGAGCACCCAAGGCGCTGCTTCCGAGCGTTGCAGCAGCGCCTGTGCGTGTTCGATCAGATCGTCGAAGTCGAGTGCGCCGGCACGATCCTTCGCGTCGGCGTAGGCCTGGTCGAGTTTCAGTGCGAGGGCGAGCGCGGCGACGGCGTCCTCGGCGCGCTCGATGGCGTTGAAGGTTTGCTTGGCCTCGGCGCAAGACTCAGCAAAAGCGCGGACCTTTGGTTCGAGCCACGGATGCGCGGTTTGCGTGCCCTTGGTGGCGAAGCTAGCGCGGAGTTTGCCATCGGTCAGTGCGAACGCGAAGCACGCGGCCATGGCGCCAGCGTCGCCCGCAGTCATGCAATCCAGAGCGCGCGCTAGGCGTTCGCCTGTGTCTTGATCCTTAGAACTGCCTTCGGCCAGTTTGGCCGCAGCTTCACGCAGTGTTGGGAGATCGGCGCGCGCGATGAACCTACGTGCGAACTCATCAGCCGACTGCGCAACGCCATGGCGGTCGCGAAGCATCTGCTCTGCGAACAGCGCGCCTTGGCGGCGTTCGAAGCGGCGGAATTCACCGCGCCGCAACGCCAAGCGATCAAGCAGTGCTTCCAATCCCTCCCCGTGCAGTTTCGCGGCAAAACGCCGAAAGGCCGCGCGCGGCGCATCAGACGCCAACGCTGCATCGGCGCGCGCTTGCCCGAGCAACGCGGCCGCACGTGGTTCGTCGGCGATGTCAAAACCGGGCGGCACCCCGGCCTCGAGCGGAAACCGCGCAAGCAAACGCTCGCAGAATGCGTGGATGGTTTGGATTTTGAGGCCGCCGGGTGTTTCCAGCGCTTGCGCGAACAGAGCGCGTGCGCGCGCGAGATCTGCGTTTGGCGCGTCGAGCTTCTTCAGGTCCGCCGCAAGTGTTGCATCGTCGGCGACACACCAGCCGCCGAGACGCTCGAACAACCGCCGCTGCATCTCTGCGGCAGCTGCCTTCGTGTAGGTGATGCAGAGGAACGCAGACGGCTTGGAGCCTTCAAGCAGAAGGCGTGCGATGCGATCCACAAGAACTTTGGTTTTGCCAGAACCGGCGTTCGCGGTGACGAACACGGAGTACGCCGGATCGGCGGCGCTGTTTTGCGCATTGGTGGCTTCGGTGACGGGATCGATGGCGCTCATGCCTCATCCGCCTTTTCGTCGGCCCATTCCTTGCGGCGCGCGAGCTGATCGTAATCGTCGTAGAGCTTGATGCGGAAGACGCGCGGCTTCGACAGGAACGGCTGATTAGGGTCGGCGTAGCGCGCGAGTAAGCCACGCAAGGACGCAAGCGCTTTGGCGCCCGCTCCGTGCGGCCCATCCTCGAGTTCGACCGCGCGCGGCGTTGGCTGCGCGTTGCCGAAGCGCCAATAGACCAGTTCCGTTGCCTCATGTTCGCCGAGTTCCGGGAAGCCGCCGGCCGCGAGCATTGCTGCTTCCAACAGCAATTGCGGGCTGAGGCCGCTTTCGACCTGCGAGTCCGTGGGCGGCGCGCCGGTTTTGAAGTCCAGAATTGCCGCGTGCCCGGGCGCGATTTCGATGCGGTCGGCGATGCCGGTGAGCTTCACCTCGTCAATCATCAGCTCGCCGCGAATTTCGCGATGCACCGTGGCATTGCGCGCGCGGCGCTCCTTGAACCAAGCGATCAACGCTTGCACGGAAACGGCAAGGCGCTCGCGTTCGGCGGCGCGGCGTTCGGGCGAGATGCCGTGGAAATGCAGCGCTTGATCCAAGAGCTGTGTCAGTTGCGCTGGGTCGCTGCCATCGCCGAACGCTTCGATCGCGGCGTGCACAGCGGTGCCGCGTTGCGCGGGGCCGGCCGGCTCGCCGATCGGGTCCAACGCTTCAAGCTTCAGAATGCGTCGCGCATAAACGGCGTACGGATCGCGGATCAGCGTTTCGACAGTGGTGACGCTGATCTGCTTTAGACGTTTGTCGGCCGGCGGACGCGGATGTGGTTGCTTCGCTGCGGTGATCGTTGCCGGCTTATCCAGCGCTTGCGCGTAGCCGATATAGTCCGCGGCGCTTGCGAGTTCCGTCTTCGCGCCCTGGACGAGCGTTTTCAAACGCCACAGCCAACGCGACGCGAGCGTGGGCGACCCTTCGCGGCGAAGTGATCGCGTGAGCACGACGTTCGGTGCGTTGGCGAGTTGCGCGAAGTCATGCGCGGCGAGGCCTATGCGGGCGTCCTGCGACGGCAGGCCGAGTTTGTCGCGCATCGCACGGGAGAGAAATGGATCTTGCGCCGGCGGTGTGGGCCACACGCCCTCGTTGAGGCCCGCCAGGATCATCAGATCGCGACGCTGCAAGCGCGCTTCGAGCAAACCCCAGATGGCGACGCGTGCATCACCGGAGGATTGCAGGGGCGCAATTTCATGACCGTCCATCAGGCGCAGCAACACGCGCGGCGCGGCGTGCGCGGTGATGGGGCCGAGCTCGGCGCCGAATTGGTTGGCTTCGCGGAGCAAGCGCGAAGCGCCCTCCCCGTCGCGACCCTGCCAGACATCATACTTGGTGAGAATCTCGGCGGATTGGCTGAGCGCGTCGGCGAACGTCGCCAGCGTCACGTCCTTTTGTGACATGACCTTTGTGAGCGGCGCGAGTGCCTGCGTCACTGCATCGACGATCGCGCGCGCACGCGGCCAATTCTTCACCTTCTCGTCGGGCTCACGTTCGCCTAGTGCGGCGAGGTCGGCGAGCGAGTCGTGACGACGCGCGCCGCGTAGGCCTTCGTGTTCCAGAATGGTGTAGCCTTGAGCGTCGGCCGCGATGCCTACGCGCGGATGCTTCAGCAATGCCGCGAGCGCTACCGGTTCGGCAGGATCGCGCGCGAGTTCGCAAAGGAGTGCGATGAGACGGCCGGCGTCTGTCTCCCGGAGCGGTGAGCCGTGCGAAACGCTTGGCTCGATCCCCCAGCGTGTGAGCTTAGCTTCGATGCGGCGCGCGAGGCCAGCATCGGGTGTAACGACGGCGGCGGTTCCATCCACCTCTTCGAGCTTTTCACGGACCATGAGCGCGATGGCGGTGGCTTCTTCGTCTTCGGTCGCGGCTTCGAGCAGGCGGAGACCGCTTGCGCCGTTCTTCACGAAGGCTTCGCCGCCGATGACGGTGAGGCGCGCGATCCAGTCGGCGGTCTTTTCTGCTGGCGCGAGCGCTTCGCGCATGAGCACGCGGCGCGCGCGGCCTTTCTCGTCTTCGAACTTCAGCATTGGCACTTCGTGGCGCTCGACACCGAGAGCTGTGAGTGTGTGTTTCAACGCGTACTGCGGATGCTGATCGCCGATCAGGCGCCAGCTATCGTTGTCGAGATCGATGTCGATGTTGGGCAGAACAACGACGCCTTTTGGCAGGCGCGCAACGACTTTCATCAATTCGCGCGTCGTCGATTGCGAGCCGGTGGAGCCGGCGATGATGATCGGGCGCTTCGGCGGATCGACTTTCCAGCGCGCCGCGAGTGCGTGGCGGAGGGCTGCGCCGTGTTCGGCTGGATCGCTGACGCCCTGCTCTTTCAAGTGCGCGGGCCAATAGCTGGCGATGATGTCGAGGAAGGCGGCCGAACTCATCCAGTGACGGGCGAGATCGATTTCTTCAACGAGTTTCGGAAGCTTCTTCCAATCGACTTTGTCGACGGTCGCGGCGCTATCGAGGAGTTTGCCAAGTTCGTCGGCGAGCGCGATGGCGCGGGCTGGATCATCGACACCGTTTTCAGCGACCGAGCGTCGGCGGATTAGCGAAGCGAGTTGCATGCGCCGCTGCATTTTGTCGATCGGCGGCAGGATGTCGGCGCTGATCGGATCGGCGCCCCAAATGTCGGGATCATCGTCCGAATGGGGATCTCCGAGCGGGCGGATGGTTGGCAGCAACGCTGCGCCGCCGAGGCGGTGGGCGAAAGCGTCAATCAATCCGCGCGCGGAGCGGCGGTTTGGAAGCAGCACGAGCGCATCGGCGAGCGCGAACGGATCGTCGTCGCGCTTCAACGCGGCGATCATCGCTTCGGCTAGAAGATCGAGGAACGGTTCGGACGCCGGGATCGCGCGAAGTCTTGGCGCCGGGCCGCCGAACAGAGGTTCGGGCAGCCCGAGCGAGAGCGAACTCACGCCGCCCTCGCCAATCTTGCCTCAGCTTGTTCGCGCGCTTGCGGATCGCCGACATGCATCCAGAAGCCACCAAGCGGCGCGCCGTGCAGACGGCCTTCCGGCGCGAGCTTGCGCCAGACGCGCGTCATCGAGAACGGTTCGAGCGGCTCGCCGTCAACGATTTTGGGATCGGTGATGTATACGCCCATGTACGCCCATGGCGTGCTCGGCGCGTCGTCGCGGAACGTGAGCTTGCCGCCTTCGTCCATGAAGAAATCGCCCGAGCCATCGAAGCCAAGGCACTGATCCATTGAGGCGAGCATCAGCTTGGTGTCGCATTTTGCGGGATTGTAGCTGTAGGCGAGGCGCGCGATCGCCGAACCGTTCCACTCTTCCCAAACGCTATCGATGTTGCAGACGATGATTGGAGCATCGCCGAGCAGCGGACGCGCTTGGCGAATGCCGCCGCCGGTTTCCATGAGTTGCGCGCGTTCGTCGGAGATCACGATCTCGATGTCGGTGCGGCGCTGCAGGTGCGCTTCGAGCAGGTCGGCAAAGGCGTGCACGTTAACGACCGCGCGCTTCACGCCAGCTGAGACGAGGCGATCGAGGTTGTGATCGATCAGCGCTTTGCCGCCGACGGTGACGAGCGCTTTGCAGCGATCGTTTGTGAGCGGCCGCATACGGGTGCCGAGACCCGCGGCGAGCACCATGGCTGTATGCGGGATCAAGCCGCCTTCTCCAGATATGGACGCGCAACCTCGTTCACGAACGCACGCGCATCAGCGAGCGACGGATGCTCAAGCGTGCGGCCAAGGTGGCCCCACATGCGTGGCATGAAAGCGAGATAGCGCGGCTTGTTATCGCGCGAGGTGAGGCGCGAGAAGATGCCGAGGATGCGCATCGTGTTGATGGCGCCGAGGACGGCGAGTTCGCGCTGGAATTCGGCTTCGCTGTTGCCGCTGGCTTCGAGATAAGCGCGAACGGCCGCTTCGTGTGCGGCTGGGCTCACGTCGCGGCGCGCGTCGTGCAGCAGCATGGAGAAGTCCCAACCGCGCCATCCGCGAATGGCGTCTTGGAAGTCGAGCAAGCCGACGCGTTGCAGGCCGTCGCGGTTAGGCAGCCAAAGCAGGTTCTCGGCGTGATAGTCACGGATAGTGAAGGTGCGTGGGAAGCCGAGCGCTTTGACGATTAGGCTGTCGCGGATTTTTTCCCAGCGGGCGCGGGCGGCGTCATCGATGTGCACATCGGCGGCGCGTGGGAGCCATTCTACGAAAAGGTCTGCATTCACTTCGAGCGCGAGCGCGTCGTAATCCAAAAGCGGCCAAGCGGCATTGCCGGCGCCTTGTAGGCGCGTCGGCGCAGGCGGCGAGGTATGCACATGCGCGAGCACGCGCGCGGCTTCTTCGTAGAGCGCGATCTCGTCCGTGCCTTGCGGGATGATGTTGGCGAAGAGATCATCGCCAAGATCTTCGATCACTGCATAGCCGGCTTCGCAGTCAGCGCCGTAAATCTTCGGCGGCGCGAGGCCGATGCTTTCGAGATAGTTCGCGACGGCGACGAAGGCCTCGACGCGTGACGCGGCCAAACGCGCAGTCGCATTCCAACCCATAGTGCGGCGTTCAGCCGGCGTAGCACTCGGCGGGCACGGCTTGCTCTCGGCGCTCGGCGGCGCATCCATCAACATCGCCTTGCAATCACCGAGTTGCAGGCGCTCGTAGCGGCGTGTGGAGGCATCCGCCGCCAGAGGCGTGCGCGTTGCGCCGGTGAAACCAGTCTCCGCCAGCAGGCGCGCGAGCGCTTCAGATCGATCCAAGCTTTGCTCTCCATGCGCCGTGAGCGGTGAGAGCGGCTGTGCGGCCCTCGCCTTCCGGCTTCAATTCCA
>JBEBHI010000258.1:0-2901 GCA_040080935.1 Terricaulis sp. | reverse complement strand
GAGATCGTAGAATTTGGCGCGGACCATGCGGTCCTTCCATTTGCTCTCGGCGTATTTGACGTCGACGCCGTAGGCCGACGTGTCTTGGCTGATGACGAGGAGCTCTTTTACGCCGGCCTTCACCAGCGACTCGGCTTCTTTCAGCACGGCGTTGGCGGGGCGCGAGACGAGGTCGCCGCGAATAGTCGGGATGATGCAGAAGGTGCAGCGATTGTTGCAGCCTTCGGAAATTTTCAGATAGGCGTAGTGGCGCGGCGTGAGGCGAAAGCCGCCTTCGGGCACGAGATCGATTTTGGGATCGTGCAGCTGCGGCAAGTGCGTGTGCACGGCGCCGACGACGGCTTCGTATTGGTGCGGGCCGGTGATCTCGAGCACTTTCGGGTGCGCTTCGCGGATCAGACTCTCTTCTTTGCCGAGGCAGCCGGTGACAATGACTTTGCCGTTCTCGGCGATGGCTTCGCCGATGGCGTCGAGGCTTTCGGCTTTGGCGCTATCGAGGAAGCCGCACGTGTTGACGACGACGAGGTCCGCGCCCTCGTAAGAGCCGCTCAGCTGATAGCCCTCGGAGCGCAGGCGCGTGATGATGCGCTCGCTGTCGACGAGCGCTTTGGGGCAGCCGAGCGAAACGACGCCGATGGTGGGGGCTTTTGCAGACATTGAGGGCGGGCTCTTAGCGTAAGGCGCGTCGTTCCCCAAGGCTCTACGCTGAAGAATAGTGGCTGGCGCTGTGCCGTGGGGACGGGATAGCGTGGCTGCGAGGGGGAGTCCGCCATGATGATGCGCGAGCGCCAGTGCAGGCGTGCTTTGATCGGCGTGGGCCGCCGATGATCCTCCGCCGCATCGCTGCGCATTTGCGTAAGCAGGAATGGACCGCCATCGCGATCGACTTTCTGATTGTCGTGCTTGGCGTGTTCGTCGCGACGCAGGTGACGAACTGGAACGAGGAGCGTGAGGCGCGGGCGAGGGCCGAGGTTTATAGCGCGCGCCTTGCCGACGATCTCCGCTACGAGGCGTGGCAACTCGACTATCTCATCGCCTATTACAAGGATGTGCTCGACAGTGCCGAGCGCGCGGTGGGCGCGCTGACGGATGGGCCGCGTCTCTCCGACGAGCAACTGCTCATCAATGCGTATCGCGCCAGCCAATATCTCTACTACGGAACGCGGCGCGCGACGTACGATGAAATGGTCGCGACCGGCGACATCGGATTGATCGATGACCGCCGCCTGCGCGAGACGGCGCTGACATTCTATGGCGATCCCACCATCGACATCGTTACAAACGAAGCGAGGTCTTCGGAGTATCGCAGGGTGTTCCGCCGCGCCATGCCGGCTGACGTGCAGCGCGCGCTACTTGAGACGTGCGGCGATCGCATCCTTGATCCAGGCGATTACGACGGCATGGACGGGTCCATCGATTACCCTTGTGAGCTTGATCTGCCGGCGGGAAAGATCGCCGCCGCCGCAGCTCGATTGCGCAGTGATGCGGTCCTCTTGGCGGCGCTGCAGCTTCGCTTCGCCGATCTGGAGACCGCCATCCTCAATCTTGAACAGGGGACGCCTGGGCTCCTCGACAATCTGCGCGTGATCAGCGGGAGGAGCGCGCCATGATCCTGCGCCGCATCATTTCGCATTTCCGCAAGCAGGAATGGACCGCGATCGGGATCGATTTTCTGATCGTGGTGATCGGTGTGTTCTTCGGTATCCAAGTGGCCAACTGGAACGAGGCGCGGATTGAGCGCCTGCAGGAGCGCGGGTTTTTGGCGCGGCTGCACGAGGATTTTACGCAGAGCATCGCCGGTCAAGCACGCGATATCGCGTTCCTCGACCAGCAACTCGCTGACCAGACGACAATACTCCGTTCTCTCGACGCGTGCGCGGTTGCGCCGGACGACGCCAACGCGTTTCAGCGCGGCATCACAACGCTGGGCTACATCAATCCGCCGCGCCTTTACCGACGGACCGTGGACGAGATCGGCGCGTCAGGCGAAACCGACATTATACAGAATACGGCTATCAGGGCGCGTCTAGCAGACATCGTTGCGCTGGTTGAGTGGCGCGCACACGGCTACGAGCAAACCACCCGTACAACGGAGCACTACCGCTTTATTGTGGAGGCGCAGGTGCGTTACGACTTCGACCGACGTTTCGACGATCCTTTTTTGGGCGAAGTGTTCGGCGTGAATTTTGATATTCGCGCGCTCTGCCGCGATGCAGCGGTCGCGTCGGCGGTGTCAGCGGTGAGTCAGCAGACGCTCGAACGCCGGCGTGCCTACCAGCCCATTCTTGAGCAGTACCAAGCGCTTCTCCCGCTACTGGAAGCGGAAGTACGTCAGCGTTGGGGTGTAAACATTGAAGCGGAGGACGCCCCATGATCCTCCGCCGCATCATTTCGCATTTCCGCAAGCAGGAATGGACCGCGATCGGGCTCGATTTTCTGATCGTGGTGGTCGGTGTGTTTCTTGGTATTCAGGTCGGCAACTGGAATGCGGCGGTGGCCGATCGCCGGGCGGAGTCAGCGTACCTGTCGCAGCTGCAGGGGGACCTGCAGCGCATTGAAGGTGAAGTGCGCGATCAGATTGAGTTTGAGCAGTTTCAGGGACGGCTTGCGGGCAATGTCTTCGATTTGATCCAGCACGACAGAACTGCCGATCGTGGCCGGAGGATCGGTGTGGCGCTGTCGGCGCTCACCCAGCGCCGCACATTGAGAACGGAAAGCCCGACTTTCGTTGACCTCCAAAGCTCTGGCAATCTCGAGATCATTTCCGACCCAGCGTTGCGCGCCGAGATCATTTCGTATTTTTTCTACACGCGCCGCCTTGAGGCGGTGATCGATAAGAACAACGCGTACTTTGTTGACGAGGGGTTCGTC
Organism: Terricaulis sp.; assembly: GCA_040080935.1. GTDB lineage: Bacteria > Pseudomonadota > Alphaproteobacteria > Caulobacterales > Aquidulcibacteraceae > Vitreimonas. Next base: position 30 of record JBEBHI010000258.1, on the reverse strand, counting down.
CCGTTCATGCGCGACGCAGGGCTTCCGGCG
>JBEBHI010000119.1:0-10980 GCA_040080935.1 Terricaulis sp. | reverse complement strand
GCAGGTGGCGGCGGCGGTGAAGGCGGTGCCGTCAGCGCAAGATCGATCGTGCTCGGCAGCGGACCACTCGGGCCGCGCAAATCTGTTGGACCTTCGTTCGCCGCAGTCGTCGTCGCCGCTGGCGTTGTTGCGGCGGGCGGCGGCACGGGCGGCGCCGCTTGCGTTTCAGCGTGCTCTGTATGCGCAGGCGGCGTCAACTGCATCGGCTGCGCCACCGCAGGTGGCGCAGCTATCACGGCAGCAGCCGCGATGGCGAACGGGGAGCGCAAGACCTTCATGCGTTAAGCGTGCTTTAAGTCTCTCCGACGGCGGTTAAGCGCGAGTTAGGGCGCACCGGACGCGTTGCCGCGCGCACGATTGACGAGATTGTTGCCATCGGTTGGCGGCCGCGCGCGGTCGGCGAGCATTTGAGTCAGCGCCCGCGCCCGCGTCGGCTCCATCCGCCCCATCACCTCGGCAAGATTTGCCTCACGCATGCGGCTCGCCACCTGCACAAGCACATCGTCATCGAGGCCGTCGAACACAGCCGCTGCATCCTTCGCCCGCATACGCGTATAAACATCGACGAGACTGCGCAGACGCTGCTCTTGCGCCTCGTCCAGCTGTCCCAGCAAATCGTTCACGTGTGTTTCAAGCGTTCGCAACTCCGCGAGCCGCTCATTCAAACGCTGCTCCGCCGCGAGCATCAGCCCATCTTGCGTGCCCAGAGCCTCGCCACGCGCGTCCAATTCAGCGCGGCGCGTGCCAAGCGCTTGCAGCACTTGCACTTCCGCTTGGCTCAAACCGGCCATCTCGGCGAGCGACGGCGTCGTGCATTGCGCCGCAGTCGCGCCTGCGGCCGCACCAACTTCCGCGCCCGGAGTCGCCGGCGCCGCAGCAGTGGTTTCTTCGTGGCCAGCCTCAGCCACAGTCGTGGCGACGCCCTCCGCCATCGCGACCGCCTTCAGACCAAGCACAGCGGCGACGGTCACCATCACCGCCGGCATGAGCCGGACAGACGCTGCCGCCTTCTTCGCTGGTTGCTTGTTGGTCATCACACCCTGCCGCGCACTGCACCGGCGTCAGCCGAAGAGCGCATGCGCCCCGCGCCCAAACCCAAACGATCTGCGGTTGCGCGCGCATCATTGATGCGTGCTTGTAGATCGCGCCCCGCGTCTTGCGCGGTGGAGCGCATTGCACGCACCGCCGCTTCCGCTTGCGCAGTCGCCTGTCCGAGCTCAGCGGCAGCGCGCAACGCACCGTCTTGGCCGCTACGCAACGCACCGAGCTTCTGATCCAGACGCCAGAAGTAGTAGAGACATGCCGCGAGCATCACCGCGAGCAGACCTTCAAGTACCAGAGTGATGGGGCTCATTTTCCGCCTCCTAGTTTCATCACGGCCTGTTGCATGGCCACGCTGATTGGTTTTTCGACACGCACCGCAAGGCTGTGGCCCATGCGGCCAACGCGTCCGACACTGAGATCGACAGCGCCGCACTTCAGCGCCACCGGTGAATCCGGCGGCGCATCCAGCATCAGGGTGTCGCCGACTTTGAGATCCAGAATTTTGCGCAACGGCTCTTTGTGCTCATCGAGCACGGCGCGCACTTCAAGCTTGGTCGCCCACAACTCGCTCGCGAGGTGGCCTTCCCAAATATTGTCGCGACCGAACTTCTCACCCATGAATTGCTGCAGCAACATTTTGCGGATGGGTTCGAGCGTCGCATAGGGTAGCAACAGCTCAAGCTTGCCGCCGCGATCTTCCATATCAATGCGCAGCTTCACGATGATCGCGGCGTTCGGCGGACGTGCGATCGCTGCGAAGCGCGGATTTGTCTCGATCCGGTCGAGCGTGAAATCCACTTCCGTCAGCGGCGCGAACGCTTGGCGTGCATCGTTGAGCACCACTTCGATCATCCGCGTCACCAACGTGCGCTCGATTGTGGTGTAAGGCCGGCCTTCAACCCGTGTCGCTGCCGCACCGCGACGTCCGCCAAGCAGCACATCGACGATGGAATAGATCAGCGACGAGTCCACTGTCGCCAATCCGAAGTTATCGAGCTGCTGCGCACGGAAGACGGCAATAATTGCCGGCAGCGGAATTGAGTTCAGATAATCGCCGAAGCGGATCGAGCTGATCTGATCCAAGCTGACTTCTACGTTGTCGCTGGTGAAGTTGCGCAAGCTTGTCGTCATCAACCGCACCAAGCGGTCGAAGACGATTTCAAGCATCGGCAGGCGCTCATACGAGACCAGAGCCGAATTGATGATCGCGCGCACGCCCGTGCGGCTGGAATTGTCTTCCTCACCGAGACCAAAGCCTAGAAGGCTATCGATCTCGTCCTGATTGAGGATGCGCTCATTGCTCTCGCCGCCGCCGCCATCGTTAGCGGCTTCGCCGGTCGACCAGTCTTTATCGTCAGCAGCGGCTGGTTCAGCACTCATTACTGCACCAGCATCTCTTCAATGAGCACCGCGTTGACCTGCATCGGCGCGATCACGAGATTCACCCGCCGCAGCAGCTCCAATCGCAAACGATAAGCGCCGGCCGAGCCGGAGAGATCGTCCGTGCGCATCTCGCGCAAAAAGCCATTGAACTGATCGGTCACGCGCGGAATGTGCTCGCCGAGCGCGGTGACCGTTTCATCGTCCGGCGCTTCAAGCGTCAGCTTCAACTTCAAATAAGCCGGGCGCCCTTCCGGGCCTTGGATGTTCACCAGCATTTCCGGCAACGTCACGAACACAACGTCATCGCCATGCATGATGGTGGTGCCGTTCGGACCGGGCACAGCTTCGCCCGCGCCCTCTTCTTCGCCGTGACCGCCCTTGGCCTTGCCGTGGCCTTCGTTAGCTTCAGCGTGCTGTTCGCCGCCGCCACCACCGAGCAACAGAAACGCAGCTGCGCCACCGCCGCCGAGAACCAACACAGCAGGCAAGATGATAAAGAGGATGAGGGTCTTGCCCGACATCTTCTTCTTGGCAGGCGCTTCACCTTCCGCGCCTTCGCCGCCTTCACCTTCAGCCGGCGGCGTTGCGCCTTCGGCTTCGGTGTCTGCCTCGGGCTTATCGCCCTTCTTCTTTTTGCCTTTGCCGAACATCCGTGAATCGCCCGCGCGTTAACCCGCCTCCTTCCTGGGCTGACGTGGTTAAGAAGCTCTCAATAACCGGCAAAACTTGCCGCCCACCCGGCAGGAACGGGCGCGTCGTTCACCAAACCGCAGTCGCCGCAGCCTTGAAAACAAAGCGATTAAGCATTGGCACGGGGCTTGCGTAGTTAACCGTCATGGATAACGCCCTCATGCTCGGCCTGCAGACGCAACGCGTCTTGCAACGCAGAATGGACGTTGCCGCCAACAATCTGGCCAACCTCTCGACCAACGGTTTCAAAGCCGATGGCCTGCTGCTTGAAGAAGCAGATCAGACCAGCGCCCATGCGGACGAAGATCCGCGCGAGATCCGCTTCGTTCGTGACATCGGCATCGTGCACTACATGGAGCAAGGCCCGATCGAGATGACGGGCAATCCGCTGGACGCCGCACTCGAAGGCGACGGCTTCTTCATCGTTCAAGGCCCGACGGGCCCACTTTATACGCGCGATGGCGCGTTTACGATATCGGGGGATGGCCGACTGATGACCAGCGATGGTCACGCAGTCCTTTCCTCCGGGGGGGCGCCGATTGTGCTCGATCCGCAGGGCGAAAGCCCGACGATCGGTCGCGACGGCGCAATACGCGTGGCCGGTGTCGAAGCCGGTCGCATCGGTGTGGCGTCTTTCGCCGCACCAGGCGCGCTCTCAAAGGTCGGGGACAACCTTTGGGACGCGTCAGGTCAAGCGCCGGGCGAATTTGGAGGCGTGGTGCTGCAAGGCGCCATCGAAGGCTCCAACGTTCGCCCGGTGGTCGAGCTCACAAAGCTCATGGAAATTTCGCGCGCGTATCAATCCGCAGCCAAAATGGTTGCGGGCGCCGACGAGCTTCGTCAGCGCGCGATCCAACAACTTGGTAGATAGGAACTAGTCCCACATGCGCGCACTATCGATCGCCGCCAGCGGCATGCAGGCGCAACAGCTGAACGTCGACGTCATCTCGCACAACATCGCGAACATGAACACGACGGCGTACAAGCGTCAGCGCGCCGAATTCCAAGATATGCTCTACCAAAACATGGAGCGGCCAGGCGCAACCTCCTCCGCGTCCGGCGGCGTGTTGCCTCTCGGCATTCAACTCGGTGTCGGTGTTCGGGCTGATGCGGTGGGACGCATCACCGAACAAGGCGGCATCTCCGCGACCGGCAATCCGTACGACCTGGCCATCAACGGCCGCGGCTACTTCCAGATCACAATGCCGTCGGGCCAAACCGGCTACACGCGCGCCGGCAACCTCGCTGTGAACGCCGATGGCCAGATGGTCACGGCGGATGGCTATCCAGTTGAACCGTCCATCACCGTGCCTGCCGAAGCGACCGCGATCCAAATCACGCGTGACGGCATCGTTGAAGTTACGCTCGCCGGTCAAACCGCTCCGCAGCAGATCGGCCAACTTGAAATCGCTGGCTTCATCAATCCGGCGGGCCTCGAAGCGATCGGCGACAACCTCTTCCTCGAAACGCCAGCCTCGGGCACGGCGACAACCGCGACGCCAGGTTCACCCGGTCTCGGCACGCTGATGCAAGGTTATCTCGAGAACTCCAACGTCAACGCGGTGGAAGAGATCTCGTCGCTCATCGTCGCGCAGCGCGCGTACGAAATGAATGCGCGCGTCATCACCGCCGCCGACGAAATGCTCCAATCCACCACGCAACTGCGCTGAGGAGGATAGATCATGCTTCGTCTTTGCGTTGCCATCTGCCTCTACTTCCTCGTCTCCGCCGGTCTTGCGCACGCGCAAACCGTCTCGCTGCGGCCGCGCATCGAGGCCAGCGGCCCCGCCGTCACCATGGGCGATGTGTTCAGCGGGGTGTCGTCTGACATCGCCGGTCGCGCACTCGCGCCAGCGCCGTCACCCGGCCAAGTCGGCTCGCTGCAAATGTCGGTGTTGTCAGCAGCTGCGTCCGCCGCGGGTCTGGACTTCACACCGCCACCAGGCGTGCTCGCCGTGCAAATGATCCGCCCAGGCGGCGCACGCGCAACGTTGCCGTCAACAACAGGCGGCCGCACCATCGCCGACGCCGCCGTGCGCCGCGGTGACTTCGTGAACCTCGTTTACGAAATGCCGGGCATGTCGCTGAACATGCGTGCACGCGCGCTCGAAGATGGCGCAGTCGGTCAAGGCATTCGCCTCGTCAACACTTCTTCCAATCGCACGATCGACGCGGTCGTTACTGGTCCGGGCGCTGCCCGCGCAAATCCATGAGCAAGGAAACCGCAATGCGCACTCTCGCCCTCCTCGCTCTTGCCGCCGGCGCTACCGGATGCGCCAGCATCGATACGCAAGAACTCTCTCAGGATGCGATCGCCGCACCTGGCGTTGCCTACAATGCTGCCCGCCGCTCAATGGCCGGGCCGCAACTGTCGCCTGTCACCACGCCCGCGCAACTCACGGGCGGTCAGCAACAATCGATGCCGCAGCCCGAACCTGCCGTGTACGAAGCCGGCCAACCGAACTCGCTCTGGCGCACGGGCTCGCGCAGCTTCTTCAACGATCAACGCGCCTCGCGCATCGGCGACATCATCACCGTCGAGATCGAGATCGACGACAGCGCTGAACTCTCCAACTCATCGAACCGCCAACGCTCGGCTTCAACCTCCGCCGGCGTCAGCAACTTCTTCGGTCTGGAAACCGCCGTGGGCCAAGTCTTCAACGGCGCCTTCGATCCTGCCAACATGGTCAGCGCTGACTCTGACAGCAGCCACAACGGCCAAGGCGCGATCAACCGCGAAGAAAAGATCGAACTCACGGTTGCTGCCGTGATCGTGGATCGCCTGCCAAACGGAAACCTCGTGCTCGCCGGCCGCCAAGAAGTGCGCATCAACGGCGAACTGCGCGAACTCACCGTGAGCGGCATCATCCGTCCGGAAGACGTCACCGCCAACAACCGCATTAATCACACGCAGATCGCCGAAGCGCGCATCTCGTACGGCGGTCGCGGTCAGATCAGCGCCGTGCAACGCCCGAACTGGGGCCAACGCATCGGCGACGCCATCACGCCGTGGTAAAAGCTTAGGCGATCGCCTTCATCTCAGGTGCTTCGTTGTTGTTCGCCATCACATTGGCGACGCCCGGCTTGCGCGCGCGGATCTCGAGACCATTGCCGCCGACCTGAATGTGGATGTCGGTCAGCCCGGCTTCCTTGCACCAACGCATCATCGTGCCGCGGCTCTTGGGCTGATCGTACATCGGCGCCAGCATGTCGAACGTATCGAGGATGCTGTACTCGACCAGCTGTTCCTTGGTGAATCCGGCGCGCGCGCCGCGATAATCCTTCACCGGGAAGAATATCTGATTGTACGGGTGCAGCGGCGGCATCACCTTCATGTACGCCGGCACGATCTTGCGGCACCAATCCAGAAGCTTCTCTTGGTTCATGTGCTTGGTGAACCAGCGCACGCGATAGCGTGAATGGAAAATCCACTTCCACGCATCGTACACATCTACGGCGATCTCGCCGCCTGGCTTCACCATGCTGACCAGATTGAGGAATGATTTCTTCACGTCCGGCGTATGTTGAATGACGCCGTAGCAGAACACGCGATCAAACGATTCCGGCTTGAACGGCATCTCATAGATGCTGGCCTGCGAAACCGTCGCGCCATTCTTGGCGAAAGAATCGTGAGTGACATCAGCAGCGACGCTGTAATCGAACGAAATAACGCGCGCGCCGGTGCCGAGCATGATCTCGGTAAAACGTCCCGAGCCGCAACCGGCCTCAAGGATCGTCTGGCCTTCCATGTTCGTCGGCCAACCGGTGCCGTGGAAGAAGCGGTCACGAGATTCCGTGTTGCCGGTCGCGCTATCGACCTGCGTCTTGCGGAACTCTGCCCACTGCTTGCCGAAATTGCTGGTGTAGCCTTCGTCAACAACGAAGCGCGGGATATCATCAACGCGATACGTATGGCCCCTTTCGCAGATCATCGAGCCGCGAAGCGCGTCGCCTGCGTCAGCGTCGGCACGATAAGTGAATGCGCTCCGGCATTGCGGGCACGCATACAGCTCAAGGTTTTTCGGTGAGTTCCGCACATCCGCTCCCAGCGCAGGCATCGGATGGCACCATCCGACGATTATAACATCGTTATAATAGGCCGAAAGTAATATGCGTTACGGGCGTGCGCGGGAAGCGATTTCCCCCAGCGCACGCATAAAACCGAAGTTAAGGTTGATCCCCGCGCAGGCGCTGCGTCAGGCAATCATCATAACGGTTTTGCGACTGCGACGCGCGTGCGGACGTTAGTTCACGCGCCGATCTTTGCCAACCCAATACGGCTCACGCAGTTCGCGTCGCAGAATCTTGCCGCTCGTGCTGCGCGGCAGCGGCGTCGACAGAAACTCCACGCTGCGCGGCGCTTTGAAGTGCGCGATGCGCGACCGCGCAAATGCGATGATGTCTGCAGCATCCGGCGTTACGCCAGGCTTCGGCACCACGATTGCCTTAACGCTCTCGCCCCACATCTCATCCGGCACGCCGATCACCGCAACTTCCGCGACATGCGGATGACCATGCACTGCGTTCTCGACTTCCGCCGGATAGACGTTCTCACCGCCAGTAATGATCATGTCCTTGATGCGATCTTGGATGAAGATGTAGCCGTCTTCGTCGATGTAGCCGGCGTCGCCGGTGCGCAGCCAGCCGTCGCCATCAATCGTCGCGGCGGTCGCGTCAGCTTTGCGCCAATAACCCTTCATGTTCGCGGCTGAGCGTGTTGCGATCTCGCCCACTTCGTTTGCCCCGAGGCGTTTACCCTCAGCATCGAAGATCGCCATCTCAACGCCCGGCATCGGCAACCCGGCCGAGCGCATGCGATCGTTGCCCTTGGGATCGTGATCCTGCGGCGGCAGATACGTTACCGTGCCCGTCGTTTCCGTCATCCCGTATTGCTGCACGAACTTGCAGCCGAACACCTCCATGCACTCACGCAGCAGGTCGACCGGCATCGGCGATGCGCCGTAAAGAATGTGCGTGAGGCTCGAATAGTCGATCTCTCGCGCCCGCGGCGTGCGTATTACGAACTGAAGCGCCGCCGGCACCATGAACATCTTCGCGATGCGCTCGCGCGGAATAACTTCGAGCGCCTCCATCGGATTGAAATCGCGCGCGACGACGTTCTTCACGCCATTAATCAAGCCAACCAAGCACCAGCCGGTGCCGCCGATATGCGCGATTGGCATGGCGCAATAACTGACCTCGCCTTCTTGCCATTCGTTCCAACCCATTTTCGCTTCTGAAAGCGCGCGCCGTGAACGCAAGATGTTCGAGCTCGCGAGCATCACGCCCTTCGGACGCCCGGTCGTGCCCGAGGTGTAAAGCAGAAGCGACGTCGCATCGGGCGGCACATCGAGATCGATGTCATCGTTCGTCTGCGCGTTGCGCCAAGTTTCATAAACCGGATGCGCGTGCGCGCCGCTTTCCATGGCGATGATCGCAGGCCGCGCGCCTGTCTGCGCAACCGCTTGCTCCGCGACCGCAATGCACTCGGGCCCGACGAAAATGAAATGCGCCTGCGCGTCGTCAATGATGTAGGCCGCTTCCTCCGCAGAAAGCCGCCAGCCAATCGGCGCGATCACCGCGCCGGCTTTCACAACACCGAACAGCAGCTCGAAATAATGATCACTGTTCTTGCCGAAATACGCGATGCAATCGCCCGGCTCGACGCCAGCCGCGATCAGCGCCGCCGCCACTTGGTTTGACTGCGCGTCCAGCGTTTCGAACGTCGTCTCGCGGCCTTCGAAACTCAGAGCGACGTGCTTGGGGCGGGTGCGGGCGTGGTGACGCGGAACGTCGCCCAGCGTCAGCATCTGGTCGAACTCTTCCGGCTTCAGTGACGCCGCCATTTTCGTCTCCCGCTTATATTTTGGGAGACCTTAGCGCAGCCGCGCAGCGAATGTGCAGCAATTAGCCCCCGATGCCGCGCGCCATCAAAGCCGCGAACAACGGCACGAGCACTAGCAGATGCAGCTCGATCATCACCAAGCGTCGCACGTTCTTGGCGTCGGCTTCTGCAACCACGAACGCGGCGTCCTTACCGTACTGCTTGACCCACGAGATGAACTTGCGCGTCGGCGCGATCGAGATCACGCCGATGACGGCGAACGTCGCCATCTTGGCCCAGAAAAACGGTTGCGAGCCGTAGAACTCAGCGCCCTTGATACCCCAGAACACGCGCGCGAGCCCGGCGGCGATCACGCCGACGGCGCTGATCCCGTAGAACAGATCAATCCGGAGGAGCAGCCGCGCAACGCGGCTGTCCACCGGAAGTCTCAAAACGAAAGCTTCAGCAGCCAACGCGCCGACAAGGATCAGCGCGAAGGTAAAGTGCAGAAACGAGAGCGCCGCGTCGTGGAGCAGCACCCGGCTTGGCTCTTAGTTGCCGGCCGGGGCCGTGTTCACGCCGCTCGGCTGCGCTGCTTGCGCTGATTGCTCAGCCAGCGTGTCCCACATGCTGCGCGTGCCGCAGACGCGTTGGCGACGGCGGGCCAGGCGCGAACCAGTTTCCTGGATGACGCGGCAGATAACTTCTGCGTCCGGATCCGGGCGGGCTTCAGTGTTGTTCGTCTCGCCGCTCACCACCGAACCGTCCTGTTGGACGACGGCCGTGCCTTCTTGAATGGGAACTGGCGGCGCGTCCGGCGCGGTCTGGGCGAACGCTTCGCCGACCAAAGCCAAAGCAAAAACCGACGTCAGAATGATCGCGCGCATGAATTTTCCCTGCCTGGAAACGAAACCGGCGCTACTTTTAACAAACCAATTCGCAGTCGCAATACCGTCGAGCTGTAACTGGTCGATCAGTCGTCCCGGTGAACGCGTTCGCGGCGCTCGTGGCGCTCCTGCGCCTCTAGGGAAAGCGTAGCAATCGGACGGGCCTCAAGGCGCGAAAGCGCGATCGGCTCCCCCGTCTCTTCGCAATACCCATAACTGCCGTCGTCGATCCGGCGCAGGGCTTCCTCGATCTTGGAAATGAGTTTGCGCTGGCGATCGCGCGTGCGGAGCTCAAGCGCGCGATCAGTTTCGCTCGTCGCGCGATCCGCTAGGTCGGCCTCGTTGACCGTGTCCTGTTGCAGCGTCGCGATCGTCCCGCGCGACTCCTCAAGGATCTCATCCTTCCAGGCCAACAGCTTCTTGCGGAAAAACTCCCGCTGCCGCTCATTCATGAACGGCTCGTCGTCGCTGGGGCGATATTCTTTCGTCGAGGTCGCCATACCGGAACTCCAGGCGCCTTTAGCGAGGCGCGCGCCTTATAACCACGCTCCTAATCGGCGTCCATTGAGCAAGTCGGGCGCCAAAGTCTCGTATTTTCTGCACGTTGCGGTGCAGCAATCACAGTTTTCCCGAGATACGTTCAAGCTTGGCGGCTTCTACAGCCAACCTAACGTCAATCTCGTGAAGGATAGCGTCCAAACCGTCGTCCCCAGTTTTCTCAGAACGGCCCTGCAACGACTCGAGCTTTGCTCTCAATCCGCCGGGCGCACGGCCCAGCAAAAGGCCCTTTTCCAGCTCTTCCAGGGTATCGAGCGCCTCGGCCCCGCGCCGGCGCTGGCGAGCCCGGCGCTGCATCGGGTCTTCGGCCCCCTGCAGGGCCAGGATTGAGTCGAGGGACGTCACCGCGCCCGTTGGCGTTGCGGCGGCGGCCCGTTGCGGAGCTTCCGTTGCCGGCGCAAAGCCCGGCGCAGCCGTCTTTCCCGCCTTCCCGGCGGAGCTAGACGAGCCAACGTTGCGGCCTGGTTCGATCTTCATCGGCGCGGACTCTTCGCTTTGCTGCGTTTCCGTTTGATTAACGTTTCAGGCTTGAACCGGTCGTTAACCGAACTGCTGACCTATCGCTCAGATGGGATTTACCTCACGCGTTGCGCG
>JBEBHI010000257.1:0-2921 GCA_040080935.1 Terricaulis sp. | reverse complement strand
GATCGCCTGGAGATAGGTTTTGTATTCGATCAGCTTCTCAGTGCCGCGATGCAGCAAACCGATGTGTGGATCAACGCGCTCGACAACTTCGCCATCAAGTTCAAGCACTAGACGCAACACGCCGTGCGCCGCCGGGTGCTGCGGGCCAAAATTGATTGTGAACGTGCGCTTCTCTTCAGTCGGCGCGTTTGAGAGATCGTCAGCCATGAGCAGCACCTGAAATGTCGTGACCGCAGCCGAGTAGATGGCCATCCAAGTCACGGACTTGGAACTCGCGCATCCGATACGGTTGGTCGTCGGGCGGGCAGACGATGTCTGCGCCCTTTGATTGGAATTCGGCGTGAAGCGCGTCGGCGTCGGTCGTGTCGATGTAGAGGCTGAAGCGCCCGTTGTAGCTGCCGTTCGACCGGAACGCGTCGCCCGCGTCGACTTGGTTCAGCATGATCGAAACGCCGTCACGGCGCGCGATCGCGAACATCGGGGGCTCGCCCCAGAAGCGGTCCACCGCGAAGCCTAATTTGTCCGTGTAATACGCAGCCGCTTTCACCACGTCATTGACGAGGAGAACGGGCGTAGCATCACGGATTTGCGCCGCGCTCATGGGGCGACCGCTTTCTTCTCCGGCCGCATCACCCAAACGAGGCCAAGTATGCCGACCACGAGAAAGAGATAGCGAGGCCCGAGCGGCGGAAACGCTGGCTGACCAACCATCAAACGAACAGCGGCGGCGCCAGCGCCCGCGGCTAAAATCAGCAGCGTGACGAAAATTATGCGACCCCAAAGACGTCCGGTGAATGCAACAAACGTCGCGCCAAGCACCGGCGCGATCCGACGATTGCGCCAAACGAGGAACGCGATTACCAAAAGCGAAAGCAGCAGCGGCGCTTGATCAAGCAGCCAGCGCATCCACTCCGGATTGGACGTCGCGGAAGCAGCGCGATTCCCAAAAATATCGACGTACGTGAACCCCGCGCCCCACAATAGGAACCCGACTATCCATTGAATGCGAAAGGCGGTGATGCCGCTCATTTCTTCTCCGCCGCCGCCTTTTCATCGCCCGGAAGCGTCATGCCTTCCCAAGGGCTGAGGAAGTCGAAATTGCGGAACGCCTGCGTGAGTTTCACTGGCTCGTAGATCACGCGCTGTTGCTCGGCGTCGTAGCGAACTTCGACGTGACCGGTCAGCGGGAAATCCTTGCGCAGCGGATAGCCTTGGAAGCCATAGTCGGTCAGCAAACGGCGCAGGTCCGGGTGGTTGGCAAAGAGGATGCCGTACATGTCGAACGCTTCGCGCTCGAACCAGTCCGCACACGGATAGATCGCCGCAATGCTCGGCACCGGCGTATCTTCATTCGTCTCGATTTTGATGCGGATGCGCTGGTTCAAGTGCATCGACAGCAAATGATAAACGACGTCGAAGCGATTGGTCCGCTCCGGATAGTCGACGCCGCAGATGTCGATCATCGTGGTGAAACGCCCGCGCGGATCATCGCGCAGGAACGTAATCACCGCCACGATCTGCTCAGCGCGCGCCGAGATCGTGAGTTCACCGAACGCAACGCTCACGTCTTCAATCGCGCTCGTCATCGACGATTTGATATGCGCGCCAAGGTCTTCGAGGGCTTGGGTCATCGGATGATGTTCCCTTCGCGACGGATTTTCCGCTGCAGCTGCAGGATGCCGTACACGAGCGCTTCCGCGGTCGGTGGACAGCCCGGCACATAAACATCAACCGGCACCACGCGATCGCAACCGCGCACGACGGCGTAGCTATAATGATAATAGCCCCCGCCATTCGCGCATGATCCCATCGAGATCACGTAACGCGGGTTCGGCATCTGGTCGTAAACCTTGCGGAGCGCCGGCGCCATTTTGTTGGTGAGCGTGCCTGCGACGATCATCACGTCCGACTGTCGCGGCGAAGCCCGCGGCGCAAAACCAAAGCGCTCGACGTCATAACGCGGCATCGACGCCTGCATCATTTCCACCGCGCAGCACGCAAGGCCGAACGTCATCCACATCAGCGATCCCGTGCGCGCCCAGGTGACGAGATCATCAGCGGCGGCGACGAGAAACCCTTTGTCGGCAAGTTGGTTCGACAACCCGGTGTAGAACGGATCGTCTTCTTTGACGGGGTAACCGCCATCGACTCCGGCGCGCGCGGCGCCGCCTGCTGGAACGATCGTGCTCATGAGCTCATTCCCACTCCAGCGCGCCTTTTTTCCACTCGTAGATGAAGCCCACGGTCAAAATTCCGAGGAAGCCCATCATCGACCAGAACGCGAATTACGCGACGTCCGCCGGCATGTCGCCAAGCGTCACCGCCCACGGAAACAGAAAAGCGACTTCGAGGTCGAAAATGATGAAAAGGATCGACACAAGGTAGAAGCGCACATCGAACTTCATGCGCGCGTCATCGAAGGCGTTGAAGCCGCACTCGTAAGCCGAGACTTTCTCTTTGTCCGGCGACTTCGGCGCGATCACCCAAGCCGCAATCAGAAAGCCCGCGCCGAGTACGATGGCGACTGCCAAGAAGATGATAATTGGCGCGTAATTGATGAGGTCGAGACCCATGCCGTTCACCTAAGCCGCATCGGGCCGCGCCGCCATAAGATCAGGCGCCGCAGCCGCGAAAATCGCGCGGAAGCTATTGCGCGTCGCAGGTCGAAGCAACCTACGCGCATCTGCGAACCACTCGCAGAAAGCGCTCGCGTTCGCAGTGCTTTTCAGCACTGAAACGACCGCAAATTTGAGATGACTTGCGATGGCGCGAGTGACGGGGCTCGAACCCGCGACCTCCGGCGTGACAGGACTGAAAATACTGAAGAAAATCAATGGTTGTTCCATCAAATGGAGGAGTTTTGGCGTCTATACAAATCAATGACTTAGCCCGAAGCGATGGAACGCTATTATGGGAAATTC
>JBEBHI010000118.1:0-11296 GCA_040080935.1 Terricaulis sp. | reverse complement strand
GAAGTAAATCCTACGCGGTGATATGGCTTTCTCACTGTCATCGCTCCACGACCTCAAACTAAGGTACGTGTTGCGCTCACCAGTTGAGACCGCCCTCGAACCGCGCCGTTGGTCACATACGATGCAATGCGGCGCGGTTTCGCCGAAGGGCGTCATTCCCGTCCGCACCTGACACAGTGTCCGCAGACGTAGCGATGCAGGATCAGACTTTCAAAGAGTGATGCCCCGTACTCGCTACCTGCACCGCACATAGGCGTGGTGTTCACCGCCTTCGGTGATCCAGGTCAGCGTATCGGCCGATGACGAGACAAAGCTAAAGTCGCGCTCATAGGAGGCCCCGCCTTCGCCGCTCGTGCACTGCACGACCAGATGCGCCCCCAAGCCCTCCGGCTCTGACGATTTGATCGTGCAGGCGTCCCGCCCCATGTCCACGCTGGTCGCCCCGATCTCCAGCACGCCATCCATCGCCGCGTTCATCGGCGCACAATCCTCAGCCGTGGCGCCCCAGCGCCCGACAATACTAACCGGCAACGCGATCTGGGGGGGCGCCATCACGGCTGGGGCTTCCTGAGTTACGGTTTCGGCCGTGGCCGCAGTACTACCTGCTGGCGCTGGCGCGCAGGCAGCCACACCCGCCAGAACGATGGCCACACTAGCCAGAAACACCCGCATCTCACTGTCTCCCATTCCCGCGTCATAGCGCACAAAATCACGATCGGCTTCGCCGATCCGATGCTGCCTCCCGTAATGCTGCTTGGGCAAAGGCGCGATGTCGCCGAGAAGCGACACTACGATCGACGGGTGACCCGCCAGCCGCTGAAGTAAATTAGAGTCTGCTCTTCGTTCACCCAGAAGTCATAGAGATCATTCCATGCAGGGTGGTTCCAGAGAGGAATGCATGCCTCTCCGGGCTTCGCTGCGTCTTGATCCCAATGGGTCTCGCTTTGCATGCACATGTTGATCAGAAGTGCACAAACGAGTGCATCTTCCGTGGTTGCTTGGACGTGTCGCCAGTGGTTGCTAAAATCCACGCTGGGTCCGCCTGACCAATCACCGCTCACTAACAGACGGTCCGTATCGTTGGGATCGAACCCGCAACGCCAAACACCCTGATTTTCGCAAACGAACGGAACGACCCCGTATGCGTCGATGACGTAAGCGCTCGGGTCGAGAATGCGATCTTGCCCCGCAAGTAAACCGAGGAACGGCGTCGCATACGCTAGGAGCGGACCCGGTGTCCTCTTAGCTGTTCGCCAAAGCCCGCCGACACGTGAGTTAAGACGTGCGACAGAGTTCGGAATGGCGAATGGGACTGTTAATTCGGTCCCGGCGTGGGCGGCGCTTTCGCCGCACCACTCGCCGATGAAATCGCACGCCTCATCGACCGTCTTCAACATCGTCCGTAGTCCTCGTTCGCCGCGCTGACTAGCACTCAGCACGAGTGTCTCATGGCGCCAGCGCGCCGCGGAATTCTGGCTGGGTGGCCGGCTCGACCCAACCGAGACATTCACTACCTGAATGGTGAGCAGCACATCCTCGCCGATTGCGGACGTTGAGTCATTGGTGTGGCACTTCCAAAACTTGGGGGCCCTATCAGGGCGGGCTTTCAGCGCCAACGCGCCAGAAATGCGGCCGCCTGCTCGGATGCACGCGCCCGCGCAGGTGGATTGTCGAACACAAAAAAATGCGACGCGCCGTCGAGCGTGACCAAGTTTGCATCGAGCCGCGCGCTCTGGGCGGCATGAACAAAGGCCTCGACATCTTCATAGGGGCACATTTCATCACTCGTGCCTTGCAACGCTAGAATCGCAGCATCTTCGCTGTCCAAGTTGGCGCTTGGGATCAGATCCGGATCTCTGATTGAATCACCCACACTTCTCCGAAACCAACTGTCATGCATCGGTGTCGTGCACGCTGAGACCAAGAGCGCACCTCGAGCCGCATGCGGCGGCGACGATGTCGCCAGAATGGCCGCAATGCTTCCCCCCGCTGAGAACCCAGCCACGACGATGCGCTCAGGATCGATGCCCAGCTGCATCGCATGCGCACGGACGAACGCAAGCGCATCACGCCCGTCGGCGACCGCCTCCAGAGGCGTCGTGTTGAAACGGTCAGAGGTTCGATAGTCGACTTGAACCGCGACGTAGCCCTGTTCGCGCGCCAATCGGCAAATCATCGGACAATGCGCCCACGAACCCGTGGCCCAGCTGCCGCCGTGAAACCAGATCAGCGCAGGGCGCGCGCCTAGCTGGGGCTGACTTGGTGACAAGAGATGAAGCTCGAGCCCCACGTCGTTAGCGGTCTTGTAGACCTCAATGCGGTGGCCATCACGCAGCGCCAGATCTTCAGCCGCGGCTTGGCGCAAAGGCGCCGTCTCGCTATCGGGGGCGCCAGTCAACATGGCGTAACGATCAATCAACTCCGGCACGCCGACCGCCGTATTCTCATCGATGTGCGTGGCAATCGCCGAGCGAAGCAGAAAGCGCTGTACCTCATGGTTGCGCACCTGCGACTCAACCACGTGGAACCGTGCGCGCAGCCACACATTGTCCCCCCGCTGAAGTGCTGGGTTATCGGCAAGCGCATGGCGCGCTTGGTGACGAAGCCAGCTCTCCAGGAACTGGGTTTGTTCAGGCAATTCGAGCAAACTAGCGTCGTTAATGTCGACCGCGCTCACGGCACGACGTAGAGGACGCCAATTGGCAGGGACTTGCTCGCCTGTCTCCCGCCAGTGAAAGTAGGCATAATCAATGAACCCACGTGCGCGAGCTGCCCTAGTGGCGGAGATATTTGCGCCTTCAGCGCCGCGGGCCCGATCATAGCGCTCATTCCATTGTCGCGCGAACTGAGATGGGCTTTGCTCGACGAGCGCGAACACGGAACGAACCGAGAGGTCATCAGGCGCCAGTTGCTCGCCTTTAGCGGCGCCAACTACAAGCAGCGCAAGGGCGAGCGAAACCGAAATGACGCGCTGTATCAAGATGCCCCTCCCAATCAGGCCAAAACGTCGGCAAGCGACTAGTCTAGCTCCCCGCGTTTAATTGCACAGCCTCGGCCACGGCGCGCCTTCGAATATAAAACCGCGACTGGCTCAGTCGCTCAAATCCTGACACGTGCGTCAGCGACGGATAACCGGCGTAATGTCGCCGATTGCCGCCGAGGCGGCGCCATCAGTGAGCAAGCAGGCGTGCGCCTCCTCAGGCGCAAGGCGCGACTAGGCGTGTCGCAACGCACACGCCTAATGGAAGTCTGCGGAATAATTGACATCGACCACCTCAAAGGGGTTGCGGGCAGCGCTAGGCGAGCGCACCCCTTGAGTCGTCGCGGGCTCAGCATGCGCGTACTGAATTTGCAGGGGGAACGAGTGGGCAAATTTTCAACATGTGTAGCAATTTTCTCATGTCTCCCAGGAGGGCTTGCGTTCGCTGAGGCGCCGCACAGCGGATTACACTTGGGGGTCAACGCGACCTACGCGACTGTCGGCGACGACACCGAAATCTCCGGAGAGTCAGCCCTTGCGCAGACAAACTTTGTTGATAGCGGGAGTGTCGCATCAAGCATTCCGGTCGACGCCAAAGGGTTCGGCGTCGGCGCCCAAATCGGCTATGATTGGTCCATCTCCGATCGAGCATTCCTTGGGGTCGAGGCCGACCTAAACGGTGTGAACCTCGAAGAAACTGGATCGCAACCCGGGCCCTCTGACCCATCGCGGATCATGACCTCTCGATTGTCTTTGAACTATCTCGCCACCGTGCGTGCGCGTGCGGGCTACTGGTTCACCGAGCGCCTCGAAGGCCACGTCTCGGCGGGTCTTGCGTCCGGCGATGCCGAACTCACCACCGCCCTTACGCGGACACCAAGCTGCACGGGCAACAATTGCCAAATGGGCTCGGCCTCCGAGACCCTGACGGGTTGGGCCGCGGGAATCGGTGGCGAGTACATCCTCAGCGACAGAATAGGTTTACGGTTCGACTATTCCCACTACGATCTCGGCGAACTGTCGCATCGCATGACCGACCCCGCCTTCCCGGCGACAGTCTTCATTGCAGATGCCGATGTTTCCGGCGACGCCATCCAGGCAGGACTTAGCTGGCACTTCTGATTGGCATTTTGCGGGCCCCAAATAGCGATCCGACCAACGAAATGTTCGCCATTCGGCATCGTTATTTTGGCTAGCGCAAAGCCACGCCAATTCCAACCGCTTGAAGGGCCATTCCGGCTCGGTTCGCTGCGCCGCAGTGGCAAGGCCGCTCCAGATCAGCCGTTCCAAAGCGCTCGGCAAGCTGACGTTCATCACCGAAGGCACTCAACCGCGTCGCTGCGCGCGAACGGCGAACGGCTCGAACACGCGCGTGAGCAGCCGCTCAAACGCGCCGTCGCGACGCCGGGGGCTACGCCCCCCGGACCCCAGTGACGCAAAATAAGAAAACAACAAAGGCAGAAGGTAAAAAGGTAAAAAGCCAAAAGCTAATTGAGCATTCTGGCGACACGGAAGCCGCTGTAGCCGTCCCGGTCCGACGATGTGCCCCTGCCCCGGAAGGCGGAGCGGAGGCCCTGCGGAAAGTTGCCCCAAGAGCCGCCGCGGCCCACACGGTACGAGCAAGAACTCGTTTCGTGAGTGGACCCATTGCTTGCATGGTCGCGGCTTAGTCTCGTGCACTTGCCCAGGCGCGCCAGCGGCTCAGAAATTCCTCTTCGCTCAGATCCAAATGGGCGAGAATCTGTTGATTACTTGTCGCCGGAAGAAGCGCGATGAGTGTGGTTCGGCCCCACGTCTCGTCGATGAAACTCACCATTGAGCCGCAGACGCCATAGCGATAACGTCCGCTCCAAGCGTCAGCGAGTGTCGTCGGCGCGGCCCCCGCCGCGATCGCCGAGCGCGCATCGTCGGCGTGGTCTGCGTCGAGCTGACCTGACACGACGACGGCTAATCCCTCCACGAACCAGCCAGCGTCATCCATGCCGGTGAAGTCGCGCGTTGAATTGTGCTGCCCGTGGAACGCGTGCGTTAGTTCATGCGTGATGATTCCCTGTACTTCTAAGGCATCACCCGAATGATCACAGGCATCATGGGACCAGACGGAGGGGGACAACAAATAGAGACTGTCGGCAACGCCGACGCCGACCATCCAACACTGTGAGGGCGCAATCCCCCACGCCTCAGGCAATGCCCTGTCAAATGCCGTGCGGTCCTGAGCGACAACCACGTTCACCGGGGCCTCGAAGCGACGACCGAAAAAGGCTTCGACCTGGTGGCGGCCAGCGGCGACATCCTGCATGACTCCCGCGTCGCCGCCATTCATGGGGAAGGCATGCGCACAGCCCGACAGCGCCACCGCCAAGGTCAAGCCAATCAATCGCACGTGCTCCTCCTCACCGCTTTGGGTGTAGATGCGCCACAGGGCGCAGATAGATGCGTGGTGACCGAACTGGGATTAGCTGCGGCAGGTTTGGAGTGATCCAGCCGCTCAACGTGACGCGAGCGCAAGGCCGGATGTCGCCGAAGACTGCCGCTCGGCGCTCAGCGTCCCGTTTCGGCTGAAATTCAGACAGACAAATCTGGTCTCAGGTCTCGAACGCATCCCGGCGCATGATTATCCGCGGCCGCCCCACCCCTTTTCAGGGGTCACCATGGCGGAGACCGGCATTCAACACGTCAATGCTCGGCAGGTTGAGTATTGTGCGCGCGAAGTCGCGCCAACACATCGCGCGCGTTCTCGTTGTTCGGATCTAGTTCAAACGCGCGGGCGTAGGCGGCGATCGCCTCGTCCGTGCGACCGAGCGCGGCGAAGGCTTCGCCCAAGCTATCAAAATAGTCGCCATTATCTGGATGGAGTTCAACATTGAGTCTGAACGGCTCCAGAGACAATTCTTCATGCCCGTTGAGCAGAAGATCATAGCCTAGCTGATTCAGGCCAGCGCCACTGAAAGTCCAACGATCCGGCATATCGCGAAGCCGCGTGAACAACGCGCGCGCTGTCACGGGGTCAGAGCGGAGCAGTTCTTGGCCGTAGGCACGGCTGATCGATCGGCGGCGATCCAGCTGCGGTGGCGCATCCCCGTTGGCAATCGCGAGGAGTCCGTTAGCCTTGAGAGAAAAGTCGCCGGAGTCGCCGTTGTCGAATAGCGCCAAGGCAAAGCCGCGCTCAGTCGAGCGCATGAATTGCGTCGCGATGCCGCGATTGTATCCGCCGTGTCCCACGATGCGTCCATACTCTGGATGATCACACACCTCCCAGCCGAGGCCATAAGAGCAGCGCACACCATAAGCGGGATTTGTGCGCGTCTCGGCTATCGTCTCGCCGTCGCTTAAGGTTCCGGGGCGCCATGCCTCCGCGAGAGATTGTACCGATAGCAACCTCTGCCTTGTCAAAGCCGCGTTGAAACGGCGCAGGTCGCCGAGCGTCGTGAACAAGTTCTGATCGCCGAGCGTGGCGCCCAGATTCACCGTCTCATAGCGCAGTCGCCGCATGCGCCTCTCGTCGAGATACGATATGCTCGCAACATCGCGCGGCTCAGTCTCAAACATAGTCGCGCGGGCATGATTTGCGACCGGCGCTCTTGTGTCGCCGATGGCCACGCCACCAAGGACATAGGTCGACGTCATGCCAGCAGGACGGAAAACAGCGTCACGCATATAGACTGCGAACGACTGCCCACTTGCGCGCTCAACAATGGCAGCCAACAGTTGATAGTTGAGATTGGAATAGCGGAATGTCGCTCCGGCTTCCCCTACCTGGGTGCTGGGCCACGAGCGAAGGGCTGTTTCAAGATCGGCGAGTCCGACAATGTGCTCGGGATCCGACGCAACAATTGACTCGTACACCTCAAGGTCCGGCAACCCGCTGGTGTGGGTCAACAAGTGGCGCACAGTCACGGCTGGAAACGGAAACCAAGCCAGCACGTCGCGCACCGGCTGATCTAGTGTCAGCCGGCCGGCATCGCGTAGTTGCACGATCGCGATCGCTGTGAATGGCTTGGCGAGCGATGCCGCCTGAAACACTGAGGACGTCGACAGGGGCGCACGCGATGCGAACGACGCCAAGCCATAGACCCGTTGAAATGGCAACGTTCCATGCGCCACCACCATAACGCCGCCGTTGAGGTCGGGTGCTGCTGATTGCGGGACGAGAAACGAATCCACTTGGCGCGACAACGCGCCAGCAGATTGCGCCTCTGCACCAGGCAACACGCCTACCCAAGAGCTCAACGCGGCGAGCGCTCCACAGGCCAAAACCGACGATCGGAAAAAGCTAACGCCCATGCTCGGAACCCCTCCGCAGCGTCCTTGCGTCAAATGCAAGTTAGACTTAAATTTCTCGCTGCTTGCCTTGCCCCCTTGACTTGCGGGCGCGGCAGATATTTAAGTATTACTTAAATCTTCTGACGCCGTCAACTAGCAAATCTGGGACTCGCTCATGGACCGCATCCGGTCGCTCGATCTGATCCGAGGCTTTGCGCTTTTGGGCGTGCTGTTGGTCAACGCGCCGCATTTCGCCAGTGCTCCCGCGACGATCCTCAATCCGGGACACCCAGCGTTCGCTGTAGGCGATGGACCGCAATGGGCCTGGCTTTGGACCCATGTCGGATTCGAATACAAAAGCATCACGCTGTTCTCGATGCTGTTTGGCGCCAGCCTTTGCTTGGTCGGCGGCGATGGGCGCGATCTCGCGCAATCGCAAACTGTGCAATGGCGCCTCACTTGGCTCGCCGTGTTCGGACTAGCGCATGGCCTGCTGATCTGGTGGGGCGATATTCTGTTATCGTACGCCATCGCAGGCGCACTCGTTGTCGGCGTGCGCAATTGGTCGCCGCGCAACCTCATACTTGTCGGCATGCTACTGACCACGATCTCGGTCGTGGTGCTCGCGCTGGCGTCTGTTCCGCTCTATCTGATCAGCGACGCCGACCGCGCCACGGTGATGGCGACCCAGTATGCACCGAACGCAACGGCGATCGCAGCAACGGTGGAGTCATGGACTGGTGGCATCATCGACACCCGTCTGCAGAACGTCACAACCTGGGTCGAATGGCAGGTTCCGCTGCTCGCGATGCTAACGCCACGCACTGCGGGGCTCATGCTGATCGGCATGGGCCTGTTCAAAAGCGGGTTTTTGAGCGGCCAAGCAAGGACCCGGATTTATCTCGCGGCGATTGGATGCGGCGGCGCTGCACTGGCGGTTCTCGGCGTTCACGCTTGGACGATCAACTTGGCCGGGTTTCCGCTCGCCCGCACCCTCGGCGCTGACGCGATCTTGACCGCGACGCTCTCGCCGTTCGTCGCCATCGGCTACGCCAGTGCGTTGATCCTTGTTCTACGCGCGCGGGCGATGGATTGGGCGACTGCAGCATTCTCGGCATTCGGCCGAATGGCGTTCACCAACTACCTCACGCAGTCGATCGTGCTGTCTGCGATATTCTGGGGTGGGCCCGGCTTCGGCCTCTATGGCCAGCTCAATCGTGACCAAGTCGCCATTATCGCGCTGGCGCTATTCGCGGCGCAAACTGTGGTGTCTCTGGTGTGGCTCCGCTTCTTTTCAGCCGGACCGCTGGAAATGCTGTGGCGGCGCTTGGTGCGCTTCAGCGTTGCTCGCAGTGCGCGCGATCTACCAACGCCCCCAAGGCCGAGTGGATTTCATGTCGACTCTGGGGCGCCTCTTGCGATCGAAACAATCGGCCTGGGTCGCAGGTTTGGTGAGACCTGGGTCGTCAAGGACGTCGATCTGCACATCACCGCCCAAACAGTCTATGGCTTTCTCGGCGCCAACGGCGCTGGCAAAACCACGACACTGCGGATGTTGCTTGGGCTCCTGCGTCCGAGCGCTGGGCGGGTGTTGATTCAAGGACGCGACAGTAGCGTCCTAGCGCCTCCCAACACTGACACACCACGTATTGGCGCGCTCCTGGATGCGCAATCGATCTATCCCCATCTCACCGCGCGTGAAAACCTTGAGATTAGCCGCGCACAAATGGCGCTGCCGCGAACCGAAATTGATCGCGTTCTGGAGATCGTATCACTCAACCCAAAGCACACGATGCCGCTGGCGTCGTTCTCTCTTGGCATGCGGCAGAGGTTAGGCCTAGCGCGCGCATTACTTGGCAATCCATCCGTCCTCATTCTCGATGAGCCGCTGAATGGGCTCGATCCCGATGGCATTCACGACATGCGCGGCATCATTCGGTCCCTGCCGGATCAATGCGGCGCGACTGTGCTGCTCTCAAGTCACCTCCTGTCTGAGGTGGAGTTGACGGCGAGCCACGTCGGCCTGATGCGCGCGGGGCGTTTGGCGGCGCAGGGCACGGTACATGCGCTGCTCGATGGCGCGGCCGCGCAACTCCGTATTCGCGCGCTTGATGTCGACAAAGCACAGCGCGCGCTCGCCACGCTCGGCCACGACGCGTCGCGTTCCGATCCGTGGCTGTCGTTGCCGTTGACCGGCGGCAACTCCGGCGCCGCGGCGATCCTCACCGCTTTAATTCACGCCGGCGTCGAAGTGGTCGAATCGGTGACGCCTCGCGCGACACTGGAAGACCTCTATCGAAACGCAAACACTCGACCAGCCTGAACGCGTCACTGACTCCCACGGCAAGGCCAATCCCAATGCTGCTTACGATCCAACTCGAGTTTTTCAAGCTGCGCCGAACCTTGGTCTGGCTCTTGGTGCTCGTCGCACCGATCCTGACCGCGGCGATGGTTGGCCTCATCCAGCTGCGACAACCCTCTCAGACCTGGATGGAGTCTTACGCCAATGCCGCGGGATTATGGGGTCTCTTCGTTTTGCCGATGACGGTCACAGCGCTGACAGCCTTGCTCGCACAAATCGAACATCAGACATCAATGTGGGACGTTATCTTCGCTTTGCCAGTTGCGCGCGCCAAAGTGTTTTTCGCCAAGGCCATTGTTGCCGTCGGCCTTACCGGAGTGATGTCGTGTCTGTTGATCGCCGTATCGTTTCTTGCGATTTGGGCGGCGCGCGCGATGCATGGACTGGCGACCTTTGCTCCTAGTCCGCTTGGCCAATTCGCGTTGATCACAGTGGCTATGTGGACGGCGGCCGGATTGATGACCATAGCGCAGTTGTGGGTGGCCCTTCGATTCAAGAGCTTCCTGGCACCGCTTTGCCTGGGCTTGGCCGGTACTTTTGTGTGCCTCGCCTCGATGGGCGCCAAAGAAGCCATCATTGTACCTTGGGCCACGCCCTTGTCGGTGATGACCCACGGCGGCGCTCAACTCCAACTCGCCTTGGCGTTCGGTGGGGTCGGAGGATGCCTTGCCGCACTGGCAATGAGCTGGCGCTTGGCGCAAAGGGAGTTCTGAAGCGATGTCCGAAAATCCGCAGACAAGCATGGTCCGCTTCGAGACGCTTAGGCGCCTGCTCTTGCTCGGCGCGGCGCTGGCCATAATCGCCGTCGCGCTGTTCTTTGCGCTTACACTCGCGGTAACGGTGCCCAAGCTAACCGACGCCACCGATGAAGCCGCGTTGCGTTTGGCGGCTGCTTGGGCCCCGGTTCCAATCTATCTGTGGGCGATCTGGCAGGCGCGAACGCTTTTTTCCCGGCTGCCACCAGACCATGAACAAGGGTACCATGTCCTGTCACGCGGGTTGGTTCGGATCGGCGTTGCGCTGAGCGTGACATCTGTGTTGTCCGGCGTGATTGGCCTCTATCTCGCCATCACCTCCAACGAAGGGGGAAACGCCCGGTTCATCTCAGCCGTCGTCCCGCAGCTTGCGCTCTGCTTGATCGGTCTAGCGTTGGCGGCGGTTGGCGTGCTGCTGCGGCGGTCAGGCGCGGTCATCGCAGAGAATGCGCTTCTCAAAGGAAAGCTTGAAGGGTTCATCTAGTGCCAGTCAGGACAACTTTGGACGAACTGCTCGCGAGACGGCGTATGAGCGGCAAAGCGCTCGCCCAAGCTGTCGATCTGAGCGAAACACAGCTCTCGCACTTCCGATCCGGTAAAGTGCGTGGGCTACGTTTTTCCACCTTGGCGAAAATGTGTTTCGTTCTCGACTGCCAGCCAGGCGAGTTGGTCGCTTATGATCGCTCTGAAGGCGACATGTTTTTGGAGGACGACTAAGCGCGCCGAGCACGCGGACCAAGTGGCTGCTCACCAACAGCGCCTCACGCACCCTACTCCCAAAAGCTATGGCCGCGATCGAACCTTCAACAGCCATTCACGCGCTTTGCGTTTGCGGCAGCTTTGGGCCAATCAGCGCCGACCCAGCACATCCTTACGAATGTCTCGCACCGCGTCCACATCGGACACCGCGCCTCGCGGATCGGACATCTGCAAACA
>JBEBHI010000256.1:0-3011 GCA_040080935.1 Terricaulis sp. | reverse complement strand
CCACCGCATCGGCGCCCTCGCCTCCGACGCACCCGCCTGCAACGGCTGGACGTTCTGGAGCCTGGAAACCAAGCAAGGCCCGAAGCCGATCGACCTCTTTCGCCGAGAAATCCGCCGCCAAATGGCGATGGCGCCCAGCGCCTAGCGCATCTTACGCGCGCAATTGATTGACCCCCGCCCGCTCAGTGGCGCAAAAATGCGGCGATGGCGGACAAGCAAGAGCTCCTGAACGTCGAGGCGGCGCTGGCGAAGGCCGAACTGATGGCGGCGCTCAGCGATGCCACACGCGCGCGCCTCGCCAAGCAAGGCGTGCCCTGCACGGTAGAACCCGGCAAACTCCTCTTCGCCAAAGGCGACAAGGGCGATGCGCTCTACGTTTTGCTCGAAGGCGAAGTCGAAGTGCGCTCCTCAACTGAAGGCGGCAAAGACGTGCGCATGGCATCGCTGAAACCGCCGGCGCTGATCGGTGAAATGGCCGTGCTCGATGGTGGTACCCGCTCGGCCGACATCGCCGCGATCCGCAAGTCGCGTTTCCTCCGCATCCACCGCGACCAAGCCATCGCCGCGCTGGAGTCGGAACCCAAAGCGCTCCTTAAACTTCTGGCGGAAATGAGCCGTCGCCTGCGCACCGCCGACGCCGCCATCGAAGACGCGCACACGCTCGACCTCGGCGGCCGGCTCGCCATGCGCATCCTCGAAGAGGCGGGCGACAGCACCTCCGTCACCCTCACCCAAACCGAAATCGCCCGCCGCATCGGCGCCAGCCGCGAGAAGGTGAACCGCAAGCTCCATGAATGGGCCGACGAAGGTTGGATCAGCATGGGCCGCGCCGGCATCAAGATCCTCGCGCGCGATCAACTCAAAGCTCTCATAAAGGAAGCGCGGGCGCACTGACGCCGGAGCTCACTGAGCCTGTCGAAGCGCGACTCCACGCAGGGTGATTGACTTGCACTCAATCGTGCCGATGTTCTGAACCGATGCCATCGCGCCGCGCCTTCATCGGAACCGCTTCCGCCGCTCTGCTAACAGCGTGCGGCGAGCAAGGTTCGCAAACGCGCGGCGGCTCAGTTTCGCTGCTCAACGTTTCTTACGACCCAACGCGCGAACTCTACGCCGACATCAACCCGGTCTTCTCGCGCTTCTGGGCGCAGAACCACGGGCAGATCGGTATTGCCATGTCGCACGGCGCGTCGGGCTCCCAAGCGCAAGCCGTCATTGCCGGTGAGCCCGCACAGGTCGTCACGCTCGCCGTGCCGTACGATATCGACCTCATCGCCGAGCGCGGCCTCACCGCACGCACATGGCAAGCGCGCCTACCGAACAACAGCGCGCCCTACACATCGATCATCGTCTTGGTCGTGCGCCAAGGAAACCCAAAACAGATCCGCGACTGGAGCGATCTCGCACGCAACGATGTCGGCATCGTCATGCCGGATCCGAAAGTCTCCGGCGGCGCACGTTGGACCTATCTTGCAGCCTGGGCATACGCGCTTCGGCGTCTGCACGTGGAGCCGCGCTCTTTCATGCGCTTGCTGTTCGGCAATACCGCAACGTTCGCCACCGGCGCCCGCGCCGCGACGGAGTCGTTCTATCAAGGCGAAGGCGACGTGCTGCTCGCATGGGAAAATGAAGCCCACAATCTCGTTGACCAAGGCGGCTTCGAAATCGTCACCCCAACGCTCAGCATCCGCGCGGAACCAGCCGTCGCCGTTGTCGATGCGAACACGCGCGATCCCAACGTGCGCGAAGCTGCCGAGGCCTATCTTGAATTCCTCTACACGCGCGAAGCACAGGAAATCATCGCGCGCCGCTACTACCGCCCGTTCGACGCCGAAGTGCTGGCGGCCAATTCCGATCGCTTTCCGAACGTGCCGCTCGTGACCGTACAGGACGTGTTCCTCAGCTGGCACGACGCCCACCAAATGCACTTCCGCGACGGCGGCGTTTTCGATCAAATCCGTTCGTCGCAGTAGAGTTCGCGCGCGACACTAGTGCGCTTGCCCACGCTTCCCCTTGGCGGTACGGCGCCTCATCAGTTTGGGGACGCGTAACATGATCGAACGGCGCACTTTGCTGGCGGCAACTCTCGCCGCCCCTGCACTTTCCGCCTGCGCGACCACAGATATACGCCCATCCATGCCCGCGCTGCCGCACGATCCGCATTCCTACGCCAAGCCCGACGAAGCGCGCGTGCTCAACGTCTCGCTTGATCTGCGCGCCGACTTCGAACGCGAAATTCTCGCTGGCTCCTGCACGCTCACCATCGCCGCAAAAGATGACGCGCGCGAAATCGTGCTCGACGTGAAGGGCCTCAACATCGGCATCGTCACCGGCAATGGTCAAACCCTCCCGTTCACCATCGGCGCCAGCGATAGCGAACGCGGCGCACCGATGACGATCCAACTCAACGGCGCCCGCGAAATCACCATCATCTACGAAACCTCCCCCGACGCCGAAGCACTGCAGTGGCTGACACCGGCGCAGACCGCGAGCGGCAAGCCGTTCCTGTTCAGCCAGGGCCAATCGATCCTGACGCGCACTTGGGCGCCAACGCAGGACAGCCCCGGCATCCGTCAAACCTACGACGTGCGCCTCGTCGTCCCGCAAGAGCTCACCGCGGTGATGAGCGCCGAAATGCTGACGCCGAACGGCGAGCCCGCTGAGGGCGGTCACGCCTTCCGCTTCCGCATGCGCCATCCAGTGCCGATTTATCTCATGTCGATTGCCGTCGGCGATCTCGTGTTCGGCGCCGTCGGTCCACGCACAGGCGTCTGGACCGAACCAACAGTGCTCGAGCGCGGCCTCTACGAATGCGCCGACATGGAAACGATGGTCCGCACCGTTGAAGCGCTTTACGGCCCGTATCGGTGGGGCCGCTACGACGTGCTCATCCTGCCGCCTTCGTTCCCGTATGGCGGCATGGAAAACCCGCGCCTCACCTTCCTCACGCCAACCTTCCTCGCCGGCGATCGGTCACTCGTCTCACTGATCGCGCACGAACTCGCGCACTC
>JBEBHI010000010.1:0-39018 GCA_040080935.1 Terricaulis sp. | reverse complement strand
CTTCCCGGGCGGCATGCTTGCAAGCGTCGATCGGCTGAAGGAAGAGACCGCGAAGGTTGGCCTCGTCTGGGGTAAAGCGGACGCATTCGGGCAATCCTATGCCGACACCTTGGCCGAGTGGGCCAAGCGCTTCAAAGCCAAATGGTCAGATATCCGCGCCCTAGGCTTCGACGAGCGCTTCAAGCAGCTCTGGCTCTTCTATCTCAGCTATTGCGAAGCCGGCTTCCGCACCGGTCGCACGGACGTCGTTCAGCTGGAACTGGCCAAGCCGGCCTAACCTTACATCGCGAGCCGGTTGAAGCGTCACCCTCGGCGCATTAGCCTTGGCGCATGAGTGGTTTGCCTGACGATCCCCTGGTCTCTGCAGCGTGGCTGAACGAGCGCCTGGACGCGCCCGACATTCGCGTCGTCGACGCCACCTGGTTCATGCCGAACGATCCACGCGATGCGAAAGCGCTCTATGCCGAGCGTCGCATTCCGGGCGCGATCTTCTTCGACATCGATGAGATCGCAGATCTCTCGAGCGATCTCCCACACATGCTGCCGCCGCCAGAGAAGTTTGCGTCGCGCATGAAGAAGGTCGGCGTCGGCGACGGCACGCGCGTCATCATCTACGACAATCATGGCCTGATGACCGCCGCGCGCGTCTGGTGGACATTCCGCGTCTTTGGCCATGAAGACGTAGCGGTGCTCGACGGCGGCTTTCCGGCTTGGGAAAAAGCTGGCTACGAGATCGAGACAGGCGCGCCGCGCACGCGCATGGAGCGCCACTTCACGCCGCGCGTTCGCCACGACCTCGTGCGCGATCTTGCGGACGTTCAGCGCGCCATCGATGGCGGCAACAAGACGCCGATCCTGGATGCGCGCGCTGCGCCCCGTTTCAAAGGCGAAGCGCCCGAGCCCCGCGCGGGTTTGCGCTCTGGCCATATGCAGGGCGCCCTCAATGTGCCGTTCGGCTCGCTTCTGAATGCGGACGGCACAATGAAGCCAACCGATGAGCTCAAGCAGCTCTTCGACACCGCCGGGCTCAAAGGCAATGCCGCGCCTATCTGTAGCTGCGGCTCGGGCATCACTGCGGCCGTTATCGCGTTGGCGCTGGCGCGCACAGGGCGCTGGGACGCGGCCGTCTATGACGGATCCTGGACCGAATGGGGCGGCCATCCTGACACGGTCGTGGTCACTGGCGACTGAGCGCGCCCGCGTGTTAGACGCCTGCCTGCAGACCCCGTAGCTCAACTGGATAGAGCATCCGCCTTCTAAGCGGACGGTTGCGTGTTCGAGTCACGCCGGGGTCGCCACCGTAGTCCACGGAAATGTTAGTGCGACCAGGGCTCGCGGCGCTTGAAGGCAAAGTTGTCGCTGTAGGCTCTGATCTGACGCTTAGCCTCCGGCGCATCGGCGACTTGATGCGGGATGCCGTGCTTACGCGCGAACTCGATCGCCTCTTCCTTGGTGTCGAACGTCATGCGGACTTGGCCGTTGGTATCGGCGCCGCTGATCCAGCCCATGAGCGCGTCGGGACGCGGTGCGTTAGCCAGGATGAATTCCAGCCGCCACTTCTTGGTGGCCGCCTTGCCTGACTGCATCGCGTTCTTCGCGGGGCGGTAGATTTTCGCCAACATTCGCTTTGACCTCGTGCCCGGTGGCTACACAAGTGCGCCACAAATGAAAAGGGCGGCCCGTTAAGGCCGCCCTCTCGCATTTCGCCGCAATGGCTAGATCGCTTCTTTGAGCGCCTTGCCTGCGCGGAATTTCGGCCGCTTGCCGGCCGGCACGAGAACTTCCTCGCCGGTCTGCGGGTTACGCGCCTTGCGTTCCTTGGTTTCGGCAACCAGGAACACGCCGAACTGTGGCAAGCGCACTTCGTCACCGCGCTTCAATGCGGCCGTCAGAGCTTCGAAAACTGCGTTGACGACTTCTTCGCCACGTTGCTTGGACTCGCCGATACGCTCGGACACGTCTGCAACGAATTCTGCTTTGTTCATGAGGTAGAGCCCCTATCCCGCTGGGAGAAATAGCGCGCCGATTCCGGCTGCATCGTTGCCGACGCTAGGGGCATTTGCCCCTAGCGCCAAGCAAAACGCGGCTTTGTTGCGCTGCGAAAACGGGTTTGGAACCCGGCGACGCCCTTAGTGAGGACGCGCGCCCTCTGCTCCGCCACCGCCACCTTCAGCGCGACGGGTTTCAGCCAGTTCGTCTTCCTCGCTCCATTCGATGGGCGTGGGCGGGCGCACGAGCGCACGCTGCAGCACTTCATCGACGGTGCCGACAGGCACAATCTCGAGGCCCGACTTCACGTTGTCAGGAATGTCGGCGAGATCCTTCTCGTTCTCTTTCGGGATCAGCGCGATCTTCACGCCGCCACGCAGCGCCGCGAGCAACTTTTCCTTCAATCCGCCAATCGGCAGAACGCGACCGCGCAACGTGATCTCGCCCGTCATCGCCACGTCCTTACGGACCGGGATGCCAGTCAGCACCGAGACGATCGCCGTCGCCATCGCAACACCTGCCGACGGACCGTCCTTCGGCGTTGCGCCTTCCGGCACGTGGACGTGGATGTCGCGCGTACGGAAGAGCGGCGGCTTCACGCCGAAGTGGACGGCGCGCGAGCGCACGTACGAACTCGCAGCCGAGATCGACTCTTTCATCACGTCGCGGAGGTTACCCGTGACGGTGGTCGAGCCTTTGCCCGGCATCGACACGGCTTCGATCGTCAGCAGTTCGCCGCCGACTTCGGTCCAAGCCAGGCCGGTCACGACGCCGACCTGATCTTCGAGATCGGTCTCGCCATAGCGATACTTCCAGACACCGGCAAACTCAGGAAGGTTCGCCGCGGTGATCTCCACCTTCGTGACCTTCTTCTGCTCGAGCTGGCGCACAGCCTTACGCGCAAGGTTGCCGATTTCACGTTCAAGCGAACGCACGCCGGCTTCACGCGTGTAACGACGGATCAGGTCACGCAGCGCATCTTCCGAAACGCTGAACTCGCTCTTCTTCAGGCCGTTGTTCTCGTACTGCTTGTCGAGCAGGTGACGCTTGGCGATCTCGAGCTTTTCATCCTCGGTGTAACCAGGGATGCGGATGATCTCCATGCGGTCCAGCAACGGCTGGGGCATGTTGAGGCTGTTCGCCGTGGTGATGAACAACACGTCGCTGAGATCGTAGTCCACTTCGAGGTAGTGGTCGTTGAACGTGGAGTTTTGCTCCGGGTCCAACACTTCGAGCAACGCCGCTGCTGGATCGCCCCGATAATCGGCGCCGAGCTTGTCGATTTCGTCGAGCAGGAAGAGCGGGTTGGCGCTCTTGGCCTTCTTCATCGACTGAATGACGCGGCCCGGCATCGAGCCGATGTACGTGCGGCGGTGACCACGGATTTCGGCCTCGTCACGCACGCCGCCGAGCGACATACGCACGAAATCACGGCCCGTGGCCTTCGCAATCGAGCGGCCAAGCGAGGTCTTGCCGACGCCTGGAGGCCCGACGAGGCAAAGGATTGGGCCACG
This sequence comes from Terricaulis sp., assembly GCA_040080935.1. Taxonomy (GTDB): domain Bacteria; phylum Pseudomonadota; class Alphaproteobacteria; order Caulobacterales; family Aquidulcibacteraceae; genus Vitreimonas. Next base: position 35,515 of record JBEBHI010000010.1, on the reverse strand, counting down.
CAACTTATTCGTGCGCGCTTGCACCGCGAGATATTCGAGGATGCGATCTTTGACCTTGTCGAGGCCATAGTGGTCTTCGTCGAGCACGAGCTGCGCAGCGTCGATGTCCTTCTTGACCTTCTTTTTGTTGCCCCAAGGCAGCGAGAGCAACCAATCGAGGTAGTTGCGGACCACCGTCGATTCTGCCGACATCGGCGACATCTGACGGAGCTTCTTCATCTCCGCTTCGGCCTTGGTCTTGGCCTCTTTCGACAGCTTCGTATTCTTGATGCGATTTTCGAGCTCGGCGATGTCTTCGCGGCCTTCGTCGCCGTCGCCCAGCTCGCGCTGGATCGCCTTCATCTGCTCGTTCAAATAATACTCGCGCTGCGTCTTCTCCATCTGACGCTTCACGCGATTGCGGATCTTCCGCTCGACCTGAAGCATGCCGACTTCGCCTTCGATGAGCGTCAGGATGCGCTCAAGGCGTTGCGGCACGTCCGCGAGTTCAAGCAAAGCCTGCTTGTCCGGAATCTTGATGCTGAGATGGCCGGCGACCGAGTCAGCCAAGCGTGACGGCTCGGCGATCTGGCTGACGGCTTGCGTCACTTCCGGCTGTGTCTTGCGCGACAGCTTGGTGTAGTTGTCCCACTGATCGACAACAGCGCGCGCAACCGCACGTGCTTCCGCGGTGTCAGCATTCTCATCCGGCAGTTCTTCAGCTTCGGCTTCGAAGTAACTGTCGTTCTCGTGGAAGTTTGTGATCTTTGCGCGATAAGCGCCCTCGACCAGCACACGCACGGTGCCGTCGGGCAGCTTCAACAATTGCACAACTGTCGCCACCGTGCCGACGGTGAAAATACGGTCTGCGGTCGGCTCGTCCTCAGATGCATCCATCTGCGCGGCGAGCAGGATCTGCTTGTCCTTGCGCATCACTTCGTCGAGCGCGCGTACCGATTTCTCGCGGCCCACAAACAGCGGCGCCGCCATCTTCGGATACACGACAATGTCGCGAAGGGGCAGGACTGGGAAAGTACGGCTCTCGGCCATTTAGTGCTCCTTTGCCGAAGGCCCGCGTCTCAAAGAAGCCCGCGAGCGCCCGGCTTACGCATGAAAATGTGGAAGCGTTCGGGGGCCGCTTCAAGTGTTGGCCAGACACGTCCATGTGGAACGCTAAGAGGACAAAGGTTCCGCCTGCATTCCAGCGTGGATTGCGGACGATTCTTCCTAACGTTCAGTGTGGATTCACGTTGCGCAAACGGCCCGAAACCGCCCGTTCCGCGAAACGATACATGGGATCAGCGCGCCTCAGCTTCAATGCGCGCCAAGACTTCCGCCGCGTTGGTGTTGCTGGGGTCCAGCTCGATACTGCGGCGATAGCTTTGGACGCCCTGCTCGCGCTGGCCGGCCGCCAGTTGAGCCTCGCCAAGGGCATCATACGCGTAGGCGTTTTCCGGGTAGTAGCCCACGTTTTCTGTGAACACACGCACCGCGTCATCAAGGCGATGCTGCTCCAACAACATGTAACCCCAGCCGTTAAGATCACCCGGTCCAAACCAACGCAACGGCTGCGTCCCGCGCATGGCGCGATACTCGCTGAGACCGCGCTCAACGCCGCGTTGGCTCGCGATGAGCTTGACTAGAACGACTGGCGAAATGAAGCGCGGCTCGTAGTTCGGCCAGTTCCAATGTGCGGCGACCGCGTTGGTCAGCGCGAACACGATGTCGTGGCCGTTGTCCGAGTTCGAGAGGAAGACAAGGCCATCACCAGTTTCGGAATACATCCGCATGCTCGCGCGGTAGCCCTGCGTTCCGCCATTGTGCCAGAACATCCCGCCACCGGAACCGAGCATCCAGCCAAGCACAGATGAGTCTCGCTCTTCCGTGAGCATACGTTGCGCCATCTCTGCGGAGAGCACGCTCGCTGATTCTCCACGCCGTGCGCGCGCCATTTCGATCGCGACTTGCGCGAGGTCGGTCGGCGTCGTCCACAAACCAGCGGCCGCCATTTCCGGATGCACCCGCCAACGTCCTTCCACGACACCGCCACCCAACGTGTGACCGCTTGCAGCGCGGCTCACGAAGCGCGCAGGCAATGGCTGTTCGTACGTGCTGTTGCGCATGTTGAGCGGCGCAAGCACCGACTCCCGCATCAATTGCGGGAACGGTTCGTTGGCGCGCTCAGTCAGCGCCAATTGGACGATTGTGTAGGCGGGACCGCTATACGCCATCACCGATCCAGGCGTTGCGAGCACCTCCGCGCCCTGCGAATTCGCCGGCGGTGAACCGCTGAGAATTTGTTGAATTGTCGGCACTTCTACGCCGTGCATGTAACCGTCGAAGCCGCCGGGTGTGACGCCGGACGTATGGGACAGGAGCCGACGCAATGTGACGTGTTCCTCCGTGGTGAACGCGTTGTCCGCGAGGCGCCAACTCGTAAGCGATTGATTGATGTCGCCATCGAGTGAAAGCAGGCCCCGCTCCACCATCCGCAACGCCGCCATCGCGGTGAGCGGCTTGGCGATTGAGCCCGCTTGTAGAACCGTATCGGTAGTCATCGGCGCATGCGTATTCGCGTCAGCAACGCCAAAGCCGTGCGCCCACACGACCTGATAATCGTCGATCACTGCGACGCTCACCCCGGGAATGGCGAGAGCTTCCATCCATTGATCCAGCGTCAGCCGTAGTGGCGCTTCGCCGGTGAGCGGGATTTCCGGCAGCGTGGCTTCGATTGCCGCGACATGTGAATCGCGCGCGGCCCCGGCGCGTCTGAGGTCGCACAACCTGCGAGAAAAACGATGGAAATCAGAAGTGAACGGGCGCGCAAAAACATGACCCCCGACTATCGGCCGGGGGTCATGCGATCAAGACTAGGATTTTTTACATTTAGCCCGTAGCGCCAGCGCCGTCGCGGCGTTCGGAGTAGATTTGAAGCGGCTTCGCACGGCCTTCGACAACATCGGCCGAGACCACCACTTCTTCTACGCCGCGCATCGAGGGCAGCTCGAACATCGTGTCGAGCAGAATGCTTTCGAGGATCGAACGCAAACCGCGCGCGCCAGTTTTGCGCGAGATGGCCTTCTTCGAGATCGCCGAAAGGGCTTCGGTTGGGAACGTGAGCTTCACGTTCTCCATCTCGAACATGCGCTGATACTGCTTCACGAGCGCGTTCTTCGGCTCGGTAAGAATGGTGATCAGCGCCGGCTCGTCGAGATCTTCCAGCGTCGCCAAAACCGGCAAACGGCCGACGAATTCCGGGATGAGGCCGAACTTCAGCAAATCGTCCGGCTCGATCTCGCGGAGAATTTCACCAGTGCGGCGATCTTCTTCGTCGCGAACCGTCGCGCCAAAGCCGATCGACGAACCCTTGCCGCGCGCGCTGATGATCTTGTCGAGACCAGCGAATGCGCCGCCGCAGATGAACAGGATGTTCGTTGTGTCGACTTGCAGGAACTCTTGCTGCGGATGCTTGCGGCCGCCTTGCGGAGGAACGCTGGCAACCGTGCCTTCCATGATCTTCAAGAGCGCTTGCTGCACGCCCTCGCCCGACACGTCGCGGGTGATCGAAGGATTGTCGGATTTGCGCGAAATCTTATCGACTTCGTCGATATAGACGATGCCGCGCTGCGCACGCTCGACGTTGTAGTCAGCGGCCTGCAGCAGCTTCAGGATAATGTTCTCGACGTCTTCGCCGACATAACCGGCTTCGGTCAGCGTCGTTGCGTCCGCCATCGTGAATGGCACGTCGATGATGCGCGCCAGCGTCTGCGCGAGCAGCGTCTTGCCGCAACCCGTCGGGCCGATCAGCAGGATGTTTGACTTCGCCAGCTCGACATCGCCGTTCTTCGCGGCGTGGTTCAGGCGCTTGTAGTGATTGTGCACCGCCACCGAGAGCACGCGCTTGGCGTAGCTTTGGCCGACCACGTAATCGTCGAGCACGCCTTTGATCTCTTGCGGGGAAGGCACGCCTTCCTTCGACTTCACCAGCGAGGTTTTGTGCTCCTCGCGAATGATGTCCATGCAGAGCTCAACGCACTCGTCACAGATGAACACTGTCGGGCCCGCGATAAGTTTGCGGACCTCGTGCTGGCTCTTACCGCAGAACGAGCAATAGAGAGTGTTCTTGGACTCTCCGCTGGTCGTGGCTTTGCTCATACGCGATCCTTCAAGGGGCCGTCTGGGACCAAATATATAGGGGCTGAAAACGGCGAGCTAATGGCCCCCGTTATCTCCCCGCATAACAGATGGTTGACCACGATCCCTTTCAAAAACGTTGCAACGCCGGCCCACCCGGCCGGTCAATACGATCATAGCAAGGTTGAGGCCGCGTGCACCGCCGGTGCGCTGCTATCCCCGTTTACCAGGGAAATGCCCCGGTTTTGAGCGGAATCGGTCCGTAACAAACCCTGCTAGAGCGCCTAGATGGCCCAGCACAGGCTGGCGTTCAAGCTTGGTTTATCCACAGAAGCTCAGTTGGATGGGGCCGGTGTGGCCGCCGGATCGAGCCGTTCGACCATGGTTTGGGTAATGTCGCGGCGCTGCCAAATCTCCCGTGGGGCCGTCCGGCGGGCCGTATAAAGCCCTTCAAGATAGGCCTGATCCCACTCGGTCATTTCGGTCGGCACAACTTCGCCGCTCGTTCGATCGGCAAACAAGTTCAGGATCGTGGGCACGCCAACCGTGTGACCATCGGGATCGAGTTGAGCCAATGACACCATGGCCAGATAGTCGGCCAACGCCTGGAACTGGACGCCCTGGGCCTGGCGGGCATCAACGATAATGAGGACACGCAGGAAGTCCTGGCGCGTCGCACGGCGCAGACGGCTCGGCGGCGGACCGCCGCGAATGACCGACGAACCGCCGGTGCTGGTGTCTGAGCCCAGCTCTTGGCCATCAGCGCCCACGGTCTGGTTGACGTGCCACCAACGGACCGGCGCCGTCGACGTGCTGAAGTCTTCCAACGGGCCGCGGCCGAGCGTGTTAAGGCCGCTCGCTGAGTAATACGCCACGAGGTTGCGATACTCATCCACGATGCCTGTTGCGAGCCGGCTCGCGTCTGGCGTCACGAAGATAAGAATATTGGCCTTGCAGCCCGGGCCCTCGGTGGCGATGTCGACCTGGTGCGCCCGCTGCGCGATCCTGTCGGCGACGTACTGCATTTGGCGCGCCGGCAAGCCGGCGACGAGCGGGCAGATGCGACCGTCCCAGCGCGCCATCTGTTGCTCTGCGCCGGGTGCGGCCGCGATCTCGCCGACAAAGCCGCGCACCATTTCCTCTAAGCGATTGCCGACGACGACGAGGTCGTTCTCAGGCGGCGAGTCCTGCGCCATCGCAGGTGATGCGATGGACGACAGAGCGCAGGCGACAAGAACGGCGGCGTAACGGCGGATCATTCTCAATCCCTCGCAAAACTCAGATCACGGTTGAACGCAATCTAGGAGCGCCACCTTCCGGTCAACCACGGCTTTCCGACGAAGCACGGATTTGCGCCGCCCAACGGCCTAACTGCCGCGGTCACCGGACATGCGCCGGCTGATGTCGCGCATTTGTTGGGTGACGCTCGCTGAGTTGCGGGTGCTCCGATAGAGGCCATCGAGATAAGCCAAATCCCAGTTTGTCATCTCAAACGAGACGACGTCCGGATCGTCGGCGAAAAGATTCAAGATCGTCGGATAATCGCGCGTCTGAGCGGCCGGATCGATCTGCGCCAGCGTCACCATCGAAATGTAGTCAGCAATGCCGTCGAGCGGATAGCCGCCGGCCTTTTGCCCATCGACGATGATGACGACGCGGTTGAAATCCTGGCGCTCAACGGCGCGCACGCGCGTGCCTTGCGAACGCACGGCTTGAACGCCGCTAAATCCGTCTGGACCTGCCTTCATCTCCTCCGGGTTCGGCGGCGGCGGCGCAGTGGACTGTACCTGATCGCTGCCGAGACGGTCGCCGTCGGCGCCACGCGTTTGCGCCACGTGCCACCAACGCACCGCGCGCGGTGTGTCCACGAATGACCTCAGCGCCTCTTGGCCAAGCGTGACGACATTCTCTTCGTGCAAATAGGCGAACAGAGAACGGTCCCGATCGACAAGCTGGCGCGTGAACCCGTCAGCGTCCGAGGCAAAGAACACGAACACGTTCGGACGACACCCTTCCCGCCCCGCATGAAGGCCAACCATCTCGGCGCGTTGCGAAACGCGATCGACGATCGCTTGGCCCTGCTCGGTAGGCAGACCGGCGACAGTGAAGCAGATGTCATCGTCCCAGCGAGCGATCTGGCGCACCGACGGCGGGACCGCGGAGACCTGCTCCACGAATGTTTGAATCTGTTCGGGCCGGACACCTGTCACGACGAGGTCCGCCTGGGACACCGGCTCGCTTTCTTGGCCGGAGGCCTGCGACAGGGCCAGCAGCACCGCAACCGTCGCCGCACCGACAACGCTGACTGAACGCATCATGGGTCTTCCCTCCGGGGAGGAAGCTAGCAGCGAACGCCAAGAACGCGACCCTTGAAGGTCGCGCTCACGGCACCGTTACCAGAGAATAATCCGGCTTTATTGGCCGGGCGCGCTGTCCGAGATGCGGCGCGCAATCGAGTTGATCTGACGCGATGATTGCTCGGGACGGCCGCGATAGAGGGCCTCAAGATACGCAATATCCCAAGGGGTCAGTCCTGTCGGCCGAGAGGTCTGATTGCTTGCGAACAGATTCAAGACCGTCGGGTAACCCGACGTGTCGGCGCCGGGGTCGAGTTGGGCGAGCGCGACCAAAGCCACGTAGTCCATCCACGCGTCTGCAGGGATTTCCGCGACACGGCGGGCATCGACCACGATAAGCGCGTAGCTCAGGTCGTTGCTGCGAACGGCGACGTTGCGCATGCGACTGCCGTTAGTGCGAACAGCGTCGACGCCCTGGATGTCGCTGGGGCTGCCTATGTCGGCAGGCGAAATACCGCTCCTGGCGGCGGCCAATGCGGCAGTGCGTCCGGATGATTGACGCATGCGGTGCTCGGCGTCCGGGGACATGCTGCCAACGCCGGTGCTCGAGACGTGCCACCATCGAATGGGGCGCGGCGCCGTGGCAAACTCCTCCATGGCCTCACGACCGGCCGTGACGTTCGCGTCGTCCGCGTAATAGCCGAGCAGATCCCGGCGTTGATCAACGATCTCGCGCGTGACCACATCGGAATCCGGTGCGTAGATCACCATCACATTCGCGCGGCACCCTGGAGCGCCCGGACGCAAACCGACCGCCCTCGCGCGAACCGATACGCGATCAACGAGAGCCTGTGCTTGTTCTGGGGCAAGCCCAACCGCGCCGACGCAGACTTCGCCATCCCAACGCGCCAACGAGTCTTGCGGACTGGTGGCGAGCGCAATGCGTTCAACAAAGGTCTGGGCGTTAGAGCCTGCATCCTGTGCAGACGCTGGGGCAGCAAACAGGCAAGCCGCGACGGCGGTTACGGCTAACGAAAGGCGGGTAATGTTGGACATGACTGGACCCCTTCGGTCCGACCGTAGGGGCGAATTCCAGTCCTGTCCGCTAGCTCACCGAAAAGTTACGCAGCGCCTGCGAGGCCGCTTTCGGGCAGGTCGCGCTTTTCATAGACCCGGTCGACGATGCCGAAAGTCTGGGCTTCTTCGGCGGTCATGAAGTGGTCGCGGTCAAGCGTACGCTCGACCTTCTCATACGGTTGGCCCGTATGTTTCACGTAGATCTCGTTCAGGCGGCGCTTAGTGGCGATGATGTCCTCGGCGTGGCGTTCGATATCCGAAGCCTGGCCACGGAAACCGCCTGACGGCTGGTGGACCATGACGCGCGCGTTCGGCAGCGCGATGCGCAGGCCCTTCTCGCCGGAGGCCAGTAACAGCGAGCCCATCGAAGCGGCTTGGCCGATGCAGACCGTTGAGATCGGACTGCGGATGTATTGCATGGTGTCATAGATCGCGAGGCCGGACGTGACGATGCCACCCGGACTGTTCACGTACATCGCGATCTCGCGCTTGGGGCTTTCCGATTCCAGGAAGAGCAGCTGCGCAACGACGACGGACGCGAGATTGTCCTCGATTGGTCCGTTGATGAAGATGATCCGTTCACGCAACAAACGCGAGAAAATGTCCGGGCTCCAGGAGCCGCGGCTGTTCTGCTCAATCACTGATGGGATGATTGCGGCGTAGGTAGCGATGGGATCGAACGTCTTCATAGGGACCTTTCGGGCGCGCCCGGAATCAAACGACCCCGGAGCGCTTCATATTTGACGCTTACACGCGTCCCGCAAGCCCCGCCTACTGCGATGAGGCTTAACGTTTAGTCTTCAGCCTTTGCGGCCTTGGTTTTCTTAGCTTTCTTGGCCGGGGCCGGCGCGGGCGGCTCGTCGTCAGCAAAGAGTTCGTCGCGGCTGACGGTCTGATTGGTGACGTTAATCAGCTCCATCATGTAGTCGACGACCTTGTCCTCGTAGAGCGGCGCGCGGACCTGGGCGACCAGTTGCGGGTTACGGCGATAGGCGTCGAACACTTGCTGTTCTTGGCCCGGGAAATTGCGCGCCTGCGCAGAAATCGCGCGGCCCACTTCTTCGTCCGAAACCTCGAGCTTGTGACGGCGGCCGATCTCGGCGAGCAGCAGACCCAAACGCACGCGGCGCTCGGCGATGTCGCGATACTCGCCCTTCAGATCGTCTTCCGACTTGCCTTCGTCAGCTGGATCAAGGCGGCCTTGCTCTTTGTCTTGCTCAACTTGGCGCCAGATCTGATTGAACTCCGCTTCCACCATGCGCGGCGGCAGTTCGAAATCGTGCTTCTCATCGAGTTGATCGAACAGCTGGCGCTTCGCCTTCGCGCGCGATTGCTGCTTGTGATCCGCCTCAATGCGCTCTTTCAGAGCGTCCTTCACGGCGTTGAGATTGTCGAAGCCCAGTTGCGTCGCCCAAGCGTCATCAGGCGCGCCCTCTTTCGGGCCGCGCACCGTCTTCACTTTGGTTTCGAACTCAGCCGCTTTGCCGGCTAGCGCTGCGGCCGGATAATCCTCCGGGAACGTCACCTGGAGCACGCGGTCGTCGCCAGCCTTGGCGCCAACGAGTTGCTCTTCAAAGCCTGGAATGAAGCGGTTCGCGCCGATTGTGACTTCGGCGTCGTTCGCCGCCCCACCGTCGAATGCTTCGCCGTCAATGCGCCCGAGGAAGTCGATGACCAATTGGTCGCCGTCCACAGCAGCGCCGCTCTTCTCTTCAAAGCCACGTTGCGCTTTCGCGAGTTCGTTCAGCGCGTCGTTCACTTGGTCATCAGTCACCGCAGCGGTGGGGCGCGTGATCTTGATCGAACCGAGATCGGCAGGTTCGAAGTCGGGCATCACTTCGAGCGAAAGCTCGAACTTCAGATCTTCGCCGCCGGCCATGACCTTGTTCATGTCGCTCTTCAGATCGAGCGCAGGCTCGGAAGCGGCGCGCACGTTGGCGAGCCCTTCCTTGGTCGAGTTCTGAACGGCTTCATTGATGATGTCCTGCATCATCCCCGGGCCATAAACCTTGCGGATGTGGCTAACCGGCACCTTGCCCGGGCGGAAGCCATTGATGCGCACGCGCGGCTGAACTTCCGCGATCTTGGCGTTGAGTTTTTGCTGCAATTCGGCCGCCGGGACGACGACGTCGTAAACGCGCAGAAGACCTTCAGACCGGCTCTCAGTGAGCTGCATTAGACGTGCTTTCGACATAAGCGCCGAGGCTGCAAATCCTTTGCCGCGACGCTGAATTCAGGAAAGGCGGGCTTATGGCATCCCGCTTTGGCAGAGTCCACGGCCCGGAATGCCTCAAAACTTGGTGCGGACGGCGGGACTCGAACCCGCACGCCTCACGGCGCTGGAACCTAAATCCAGTGCGTCTACCAGTTCCGCCACGTCCGCTGGATGGCGCGTGCTTTAGGGGGTGTCGGAGCGGGCGTAAACCGCCCGCCCCTGCTTAATTCCAGCCGCTGGACGAGGCTTCTGCCGCCACCTCGTTGGTTGGGCGAGCGATCAGCCCATTCTGAGTGATGCGCACCTCGTAGCGGGCGCCGTCGGCCATCGGCATGTAGGCGCCTGAGCCATAGAGCGTGTCCACCATTGGGGCGTACTTGGCGTAGTCGCGCGCAAGCGGCCAAAGATCGATGCCCGACTGGCGTTCTGGGCGGATATCGTAGGCGCTGCGTTCAGCATTCAGCTCTTGCTGAGTGTCGGTGTAGCGGCCCGAGAAGCGATCCAGGCGATATTGCGAGGTCAGACCGAGCACCTGCGCCCAGTTCTTCCAACGCAGAACCCGCGCTTCCATACGCCACTCGTCGCCGTGAACCTCGAACGTACGGGTGACGCCCTCGGGGGTCTCAGCCGTCGGCGGCTCGGTGACGATAGCTTCGTAGAGCTGCGGACCCTTCTGCGTTAGTTCGATCGTGGCGACCGGACGCTCGAAGGTCAGCAAGTGGTAGCTCTGCACGTTGAGGCCGAGCAGGCCGATCAGTGCACCGATGCCAAGGAAAACCGCGCCCCCGAGGACGCCGCGTCCGCCTTTGACCGGCCGGCCGCGGAACATCCAGCCGAGGCCACTTAGCGCGAACGCCAAGCCAATCACGGCCACAAAGCCCGGAATAATCCACCACCACCAAACCATAAGTCTTCCCCCTCACGGAGCACGCGTCCCAATCCCAAGGGTTAACGCAAAAACTGGGACCAAAACAGGTCCGATCAACCCACGGGCTTGCGCTTCAGCTGAACGGGAGCCAGGGCATTGAATATGCTCGGCAAAATGTCTGGGAGATCGTCGGCGCTGAGGCCCGGACCGAACGCTTCCCCCGCCCGGCCATGCACCCAAGCCCCCGTTGCCGCCGCTTCAAAGCTCGCCATCCCCTGCGCGATCAGCCCGGCAATCAACCCCGCCAGCACGTCACCGGAGCCCGCCGTCGCCAGGAATGGCGTCCCGGTCGTGTTGACGATTGCGCGACCGTCAGGCGCAGCGATCGCTGTCGACGGGCCTTTGAGTAGTACAACACAGCGCGCATACGCTGCCGCAGCGCGCGCGGCATCGATCGGGTTTGTCGCGTTGCTCCAAATCCCAGGGAAGGCGCGGCGGAACTCGCCGACATGCGGCGTCATCACATCGTTCGCCTCTAGCCCGTGCGTCATCGGCGCGAGCAGCGTGATCGCATCAGCATCCAGCACCAGCGGACAGCGCGGCTTCGCATCCAGCGCCGCGAGCAAAAATTTGTAATGCGCGTCGCTCGTGCCGAACGCGGGGCCGATCACCATTGCCTGCGCTGTGCGCGCCGCCTCTGCGAAGCTTGCCTCGCCATTCGCTTCACGCAGCATGATCGCAGTGAGATGAGCGGCATTCTCCGCCAATGCGCCGTTCGGCGAGAGCACTGTCACCAATCCCGCACCGGCGCGCGACGCCGAACGTGCAGATAATCGCGCCGCGCCGGTGCGCGTATGATCACCACTCGCGACGATCACATGCCCGCGCTCATGTTTGTGCGCATCAGCTTCCGGCCATGGCAGAGTCCACAGCGCAGGGTCGTTTTCGAGCAACGTTACCTTCTGCGCGGCGACGACGCTCTCCGGCGCTCCGATATCAGCGACAACAACCTCACCGCACCAAGCGCGCCCAGGCATCAGCACGTGCGCCGGCTTCTTGCGAACAAACGTCACTGTCAGCGCCGCTTCGAAGCACACGCCTCCAACAGGATTTCCATCGTCTCCGCTAATGCCGCTCGGCAAATCGACCGCAACAACGCGATCGGCCGGCAAAAGCGCTGCAAGCCGGGCAACTTCGCCATCCAACGATCGCGAAAGGCCCGCGCCGAAGAACGCATCCACATAGAGCTCAGCGATGCGTTCGCTCTTGCCGAGTTCAAACGTCTCTCCAGTCCACGCTTTTGCTGCTTCGGCGGCGTCGCTCTTCAGCGTGTCACGCGGCACGAGTGTTTCAACCCAAACCGGCCAGCCCATGTCGCGCAACACACGCGCGGCGGCCCAGCCATCACCACCGTTATTGCCAGGCCCGCACAACACAGCCGTCGGCTGTTGCGCAAAGCGCTGCACGATCGCCTCCGCAACCGCGCGTCCGGCATTCTCCATCAGTGTAAGTGTCGGAACGCCCGCGGCCGCGCTCGCGTCATCGATCACGCGCATTTCCTTGACACTGATGATCTCGCGGCTCAACGCACTTCGCCCTGCACCATACTCTCGCCCAACCGCATCAGGTGCAGAGCGCCATCGCGCACTTCAAACTCCGTTATCGAAGCGTAGCCGGGCACACAAACGATCGTATCGTCGCTGCGCATCGCGACGCTCGCGAGCGCGTTGATCGCGATGAAGTGCGAAAACACTGCGGCGTCCTGTTTCATACCGAGCGCCCAACCTGCCACGCTGTCTCGCCACGTGCGCAACGCCGGATCAACTTCGCTCCACGTGCGGCGCGCAACACCGGCGTCCCACGGAAAATTTGTACGTAGCCACGAACGCCGGTCGGTCACGCCGGCAGGCGCAACCACCTCACTCACCGAGGCCTCAATGCCAGCGCTCAATCCTGTACGACGCTCAAAGGGCGCGGCGGTCTCACGGCATCGCCGCATCGGCGAAGACAAAATCGCCAACTGCCCAAGGCCCGCCAGCGCGGCCGCAGCCGCTTCCGCCTGCGCGTTTCCCGCTTCGGATAGGCCAGGATCATCCACTGCCCCACCCCAGGCCGCTTCTGGTTCGCCGTGTCGGATCAAGAACAAACGCGTCATTTCATGAACCTTAGGCTGGCCGTCGGTGTGCGCCAGCCGTTTGATTGAGCAGCGGCGCCTCTGAATGAGGCGCCAGCCACGCCCTCCCCAACGCCCGCAGCGGGTTAACTTCCAGACTCGTGCACGGCGGTCCAAGAGGAGCCGAAATCGCGCCGACGTTATGTGGATAAAAGGGGTGCTGCGGTGAAGAAAATTGAAGCCATCATCAAGCCGTTCAAACTGGATGACGTCAAAGAGGCGCTCCAGGAAATCGGCCTGCAAGGGATGACCGTCGTAGAAGCCAAGGGCTTTGGCCGCCAGAAAGGTCACACCGAGCTCTATCGCGGCGCCGAGTATGTCGTCGATTTTCTGCCGAAGCTGAAAGTCGAAGTCGTCGTCGGCGACGAACAGGTCGAAGCGGCCTTGGAAGCGATTCAAAAGGCCGCCAAAACCGGTAAAATCGGCGACGGCAAGATTTTCGTGCTCGATGTTCAGAACGTCGTGCGCATCCGCACTGGCGAAACTGGCGCGGCGGCGGTCTGATCGCGCCCAAGCGCCACTGATTCTGTTTAGGGACGCCGCCGGACCGAGACGCGCGCCGCCCAGTCATATCAACAATAAAACTCGGGGGAGTTTCCGATGTCAGAAGAAATTCTGAAGCTGATTAAGGACAAGGAAGTGCAATTCGTCGACCTTCGCTTCAACGACCTGCGCGGCAAGATGCAACACGTTACCTTCGACGTGTCGATGATCGACAAAGACATCTTCACCGAAGGCACGATGTTCGATGGCTCGTCCATTTCCGGTTGGAAGGCGATCAACGAGTCCGACATGGTCATGCGCCCCGACCCCGCTGGCGCACACATCGATCCGTTCTACCAGCAAACCACGCTCGCAATGTTCTGCGACATCCTCGAGCCCGGCACGCTGCAACCTTACTCGCGCTGTCCGCGCGGCATCGCCAAGCGCGCCGAAGCGTACGTGAAATCATCTGGCGCCGGTGACGTGGCTTATGTCGGCCCAGAAGCTGAGTTCTTTGTGTTCGATGACGTGCGTTGGTCAACCGATCCGCACAACACTGGCTACTCGTTCGACTCAACCGAACTGCCGTTCAACACCAACAAGCCGTACGAAGGCGGCAACCTCGGTCACCGTCCAGGCCCGAAGGGCGGCTACTTCCCGGTGCCGCCGATCGATTCACTGCAAGACATGCGCGGTGAGATGCTCGAAATCATGGGCCAACTCGGCATGCGCCCTGAAAAGCATCACCACGAAGTCGCACCGGCGCAGCACGAACTTGGCTTGAAGTTCAACACGCTGGTCACGATGGCCGACAACATGAACTTGTATAAGTACATCATCCATCAAGTGGCGGCGTCGTATGGCAAGTCCGCAACGTTCATGCCGAAGCCGTACTTCAAGGACAACGGCTCGGGCATGCACGTCCACATGTCCATCTGGAAGGGCAACAACAACACATTCGCGGGCGACCGCTACGCCGATCTCAGCGAAAATTGCCTCTACTTCATTGGCGGCGTCATCAAGCACGCCAAGGCAATCAACGCGTTCGCGAACTCGACGACGAACTCCTACAAGCGTCTCGTGCCGGGTTACGAAGCGCCGGTTCTGCTCGCCTACTCCGCGCGTAACCGCTCAGCATCGTGCCGCATTCCGCACGGCACCGGCGCTAAGGCAAAGCGCGTCGAAGTGCGCTTCCCCGATCCGGCCGGCAACATGTATCTCACGTACACGGCGCTGCTGATGGCGGGCCTCGACGGCATCGAGAAGAAACTGCACCCGGGCGAGCCGCTCGATAAAAACCTCTACGACCTGCCGCCGGAAGAACTGAAGGACGTGCCGACCGTGGCCGCGTCGCTGCGCGAGGCGCTCACCTCGCTCGATCGCGATCGCGACTTCCTGCTGAAGGGCGGCGTCATGGGCGACGACCTGATCGACGCTTACATCGAACTCAAGAAAGAAGAGCTCGATCGCTTCGAAACCCACCCGCACCCGGTGGAGTTCGACATGTACTACAAGGCGTAACGCTTACTTTTTTGCGCGATGTCCGCGGGCCGGGGAGCAATCCTCGGCCCGTTTCATATGCGCCGGCCGCTTGGCGCGATGCGCGACGCACCGTAAAGCGCAACTTATGCACCGCCGCCTCTTCATCCTCGGCGCGACAGCCACTCTTGGCGCCTGCGTCACCAATGACCCGGTCGACGATCCAGGCGACGCCTGCGAGATTTTCGAGACCCAAGAAGGCTGGTGGCGATCGGTAAAGCGCGCGCAGCGCCGCTGGGGCGCGCCGCCGGCGCTACAACTTGCAATCATGCGCCAAGAAAGCGGCTTCGATCACAACGCGCGGCCGCCGCGCGGACGCATCCTTTTCATCTTCCCCGGACGTCGCGCTTCGAGCGCACACGGCTACGCGCAGGCGTTGCGCTCCACTTGGGAAGAGTACGAGCAAGCGCGCGGCGACGACGGCTTAGATCGCAACGAGTTCAGCGACGCCGCGGATTTCGTCTCTTGGTACACGAGCATCTCACACAGCGAGTTGGGCATCCCCTACTCGGACGCACGCAGCCACTATCTCGCCTACCACGAAGGCCGCGGTGGTTATCGGCGTGGCTCGTACAGCGGCAACAGCACATTGCTCGCGTCAGCTGATCGTGTGCAGGGCTACAACGACACATACGCTGCACAACTCGATCGCTGTGACGGGCGCCTCAATCGCGGTTGGTTGCCGTTCTAAAGCCAAAGGCCGGAGATTTCTCTCCGGCCTTCGATTTTACGCTTTGCTGTGAACGCTTAGCGACGATTGCGCCGCGCCTGAAATGCGTCGAGCTGGGCTTGGAAGGCTGCCGCAGCGGCTTGGTTTGCAGTCTGCGCTGCTTGAAGTTCCGCAGTGCGCGCCTGCAATTGCGCGTTGAGCGCGCGACGTTCGGCGTTGCGGCAATCGACAGCCGTTTGCGTCGTTGTTTGCCAAGCACCGTAGCCCGCAACCGCTGCATTCATCTGATCAGGCGTTGCGTGCGCGGGATCGGGTGCAACCGGGCCAGGCGTCAGCGCCGGACAACTCGACGCCGGCACCGGGGCGGCCGGTGGTGGCGTAGTTGTGTCTTGAGCCTGCGCGGTCACGGTGAACGCGGCAAACAGCGCCGCCGCCAAAACATGTCTCATCACGCCAGCTCCGATTGGATGTCCCTCGCTGGCAACCTACGGGCCTGCCCCGGCGCAAAGCAAGCGGGCCAGAGCATAGGCCCTGGCCCGCCGCGCTTCACATTCTGCTGAAGCTTAGAAGTTGAATGCCGCACCGAGCGAAATCGCGTCGGAGTCGAGATCCCCTTCCATGCGGGTGTAGTCGGCGCGAATGCCGATGCCTGGCGTCGCTTGCCATGACACGCCGCCGCCATAGGCCAGCCCATCATCGTCCACGTCGCCAAGCGGCGTATCGACTTCCATCGTCTGGTAGCCGACACGGCCATGCGCCGAGAACCCGGCGCCGATTGGAACAATGCCGACCGCGTATGCGCCAACCGCGTGATTGAGTTCCACGCCTTGATCGTCATCAACGCCGACCGTGCCTTCGCCTTCGACGGCGAAGTTTGGATTGAATCGATAGCCCAATCGGCCCGTCGCGCCGCCGACTTCAGCGCCATCCAAATCGTACTGCGTGTACGCCGCGCCCGCGTACCATTCCGCGTGCGCAACAGCCGGAACGGCCATCAGTGCTGCAACCGCTACTGCGGCCATAATCGTGAACTTCTTCATGCTTGCTGCTCCTCGTCTTCAGCGGCCCCCGCATGCCGTTGACGGCGAGCAAACAGCCCAGACGTGACGAGGTTTCGTCAGCAGCTGCCATTGGCTGCCCGGCGGGTCGGGTCGTGTCCGTAGAGACACTTAATTCCCCTACAACGGGTCGTTTACTCCCCGGATACCGAAGCCTGTTCGGGTCCTAAGCAGGTCAGAGCATTGCTGACGGCGCGCGAAGCGCCTTAAGGAACGTCCATGGCGCAAGCGCAGAAGAAGTCTTCGATGCCCAAAGACGGCGATGAAAAGCTCTGGGATGACAATCTCTTCGGTGGGAGCGAAGCGCCTCCCGCTGCGGCTGGCGGTTATACAGCCAAAGATATCGAAGTCCTCGAAGGACTCGAACCGGTTCGCAAACGTCCGGGTATGTACATCGGCGGTGTCGATGAGCGGGCGCTGCACCACCTCTTCGCCGAAGTGCTCGACAACTCGATGGACGAAGCGGTCGCGGGTTTCGCCGATCGCATCGAAGTGGAACTCGAGGCCGACGGCACTTTGCGCGTGACGGATAACGGGCGCGGCATGCCCGTCGATCCGCACCCGAAGTTCCCGAAGAAGTCAGCGCTCGAAATCATCATGACGGTGCTGCACGCGGGCGGAAAATTTTCTGGCAAAGTCTATCACACGTCCGGCGGTCTGCACGGTGTCGGCGTTTCCGTCGTCAACGCACTCTCTGACAAAGTCGAAGTTGAAGTCGCGCGAGATCGCAAACTTTATCGCCAGACATTCTCGCGCGGCACGCCGACATCGAAGCTCGTCGAAGTCGGCCCGGCACACAATCGCCGCGGCACCACCGTGCGTTTCCATCCGGACGCGGAAATCTTCGGCAAGGGCGCAGCGTTCAAGCCCTCGCGTCTTTTCCAAATGGCGCGCTCGAAGGCTTACCTACAGCGCGGCACTCAGATCCGTTGGAAGTGCGCGCCTGAGCTGATCAAGGACGACACACCTACAGAGGCAATCCTTCATTTCCCGAATGGTCTTGCCGATTTCTTGGCCGAACTCACCAAGTCCAAGCGCGCCATCGTCAACGAGCCGTTCTCCGGAAAGACCGATAAGGATAGTCCGCACGGCCGTGTAGAGTGGGCGATCACTTGGGTAAGCGATGGCTTCGGCGAAGCCGATGGCTTCCTTCGCTCCTATTGCAACACCGTGTACACGCCAGACGGCGGCTTCCACGAAGCCGGCTTCCGCGCCGCCATCGCTAAGGGCCTCCGCGCCTACGCTGAACTGCGCAACAACAAGAAGGCGACCGCCATCACGCAAGAAGACGTGATGAACACGGGCGCCGGCCTCGTCTCCGTCTTCATTCGCGATCCGCAATTCGAAGGCCAAACCAAAGGCCGCCTCGTTTCTACGGAAGCCGCGAAGATCGTCGAGAACGCGGTGCGCGATCCGTTCGATCACTGGCTCGCCGCTAATACGCAAGAAGCCAACCGCCTGCTCGAATGGTGCATTCAGCAAGCCGAAGACCGCATGCGCCGACGCAAGGAGAAGGAAGTCTCCCGGCAAAGCGCTACGCGTAAGCTTCGCCTTCCTGGCAAGCTCGCCGATTGCTCGCGCGCCGGTGACAAAGACACCGAGATCTTCCTAGTCGAGGGTGACTCGGCTGGCGGCTCCGCCAAGCAAGCTCGCAGCCGCGAGACGCAAGCGATCCTGCCGTTGCGCGGCAAGATCCTGAACGTCGCCAGCGCCGGCGCCGAGAAGATGAGCGGCAACCAAGAACTCGCCGATCTCGCCCTCGCACTCGGCGTGCAGATGGGCGCGAAGTTCAAACTCGATGACCTGCGCTACGAGCGCATCATCATCATGACCGACGCCGACGTCGATGGCGCCCACATCGCGTCGTTGCTGATCACCTACTTCCACAAGCAGATGCCGGCGCTGATCCGCGCTGGACGTCTCTTCCTTGCGATGCCGCCGCTCTATCGCATCACCGCCGGCAAAGAGAGCATCTACGCCCGCGACGACGCGCACAAAGAAGCGCTACTCAATGGCGAATTCAAAGGCCGCAAAACCGACATCTCACGCTTCAAGGGCCTCGGCGAAATGATGCCTGCCGACTTGAAGGACACGACCATGAACCCGGCGACGCGCACCCTCGCGCGCGTCGTGCTGGACGATAGTGGCGCGCCGGACTTTGAGATTCTGATTGAAACGCTGATGGGCAAGAAAGCCGAAAAGCGCTTCGACTACATCCAAGCGAACGCCAAGTTCGTTGAGGATGTCGACGTTTAAGCGAGCCTCCGCAGATTCACCGCAAACGAACGCTTGAGCGCCAAATCCGTCTTTAGATCAAAGCTCAACCGCTCGCCATTCTCGATCCGCGCGAAGCCCGCGTTCTCCAATTCGTTGGCGTAGAACATGACATCCGGCCGCCCGTCGTCTCGCGCGATAACGCCTGATCCACGCCGCGGGTCGTAGGATCTCACCTCACCATTCACGAGACAGCAGCCGCTGCCTGACGCGGGACGAGCAACGTGTCGATCCCGTGAACAATACCGTTGCGCGCAGCCAGATCGGGCTTGATCACGCGTGCGGCGTTCACTGTTAGAGCAGAACGTCCATCGATGATGACGTCCCCGCCCGCCTGCATCACGCCGCGAATGCGCTTGCCAACCAAACGTGATGTGGCGACCTTTCCCGCGGCAACGTGATAACCAAGCACAATACGCAGGTGCTCACGATCATGAGTGAGCAAATCATCAAGCGCAGCCTTGGAAAGCTTCTTGAAAGCCTCATCCGACGGCGCGAACACGGTGAACGGCCCTGCGCCTTCAAGCGTCTCGAAATAGTCACTCGAGCGCAGTGCGGCCGCGAAGATGTGAAAGCCAGCGCGATCGGCGACGCTGACGACGGATAAGGCGCTCATAGTCATTCGCTCCTGAGCGCCAGGCACGCATCACGCACCATGGACGCTTCAATTATTGAGAATTGTAGGCGTCTCGCGCCTTCACATAGACATCGTAGAGTTCGCGCAGTCGCGTGCCGGGCTCTCCCGTTGCACGCCCATGAAACCGCGCCATGCCGGCATCGCGTTCACCGAACACAGACCGGACTTCCGCCATCCACGCTTTATCGGCTTCTGTAGATTCCTGGAGCAGCCTGAGCTTGCTCACTTCGTGCCCTGCATTCGTTTGATCTCGTCGCGGAGTTGGCGCTCATCGAAGATCGCGCCCGTGTCCGTGTCGCGAATACGGATGAGACGCATGCCGCGCCGCTCCAATCCCGCCGCCCATCCGAGCGCCGCTTTTGCGTCAGGCAGAGTAGCGCTTGGTTCAAAGCGCAGACCCGCACCCGGCGACGAATTCACGATGAATGCCATGCAGCGCTCCCCTAAACGGTTGGTGACGCCGGTGAATTCGCGAAGTCAAACTCAGACGAGCCCGGTGTGTGCTCGCCATATTTGATCGTGTAGGCAGGACCGAGCGCTTGCGCCAAACTCTCAGCTTCAACGCTTGACGCGAAGACGCCGGCCAAGTGCCACGGCTGCAGACGTAATACGCCCCACCCGCGCTTCAACATTTCGCCCGGGATCGGCATATTCTTGTCCTAACGCTATCAAACGCGCATGCGATCACGCCCTCCCGTCGCGGGTGGCGCACGCAGTGGTTCTTGTTGCTGATGGTGAGACGCTAACACGGTTCGCGCTGGATTGTCGGTTATTCTGCATTCGGGCGCAGAACGCTGCTTTCGCGCGATTTCCAGTTGGAGCGCGCAATATGAGCCAACGACGCCCATAAGAACTGACCGAGTTCGATTCGGTAGGAGCCGCGCATGGCTAAGTTCGTGAAATTCGTTTCCGCCGCCGATCCGCGCCTCGAGGTCCACATCAATCCAGATGAGGTGGCCGCAGTCAGAGATAGCCACGGCAAGACCATCATTCTCTTCCGCGCGATCGCGGCGACCGAGACCGTCGCTGGTAGTGTCGCGACGGTAGTCGCCGCCCTGGAGGGCGCCGTTTAAGCGACCGCGCTCCCGACTAAGGGCGACATTCATTGACTTTTGCGCGAAATCCCCCCATTTGCGCGCTGTCCGTTGTGCGCGCCCGAGGGCGTGCTCGCCCTTGCTGGACGCCCGCTCACCTCAATCCGGAGACGCGAGGCGTATAGCGCCAACCAAGCGGCCTGCCCGCTCGCGCCTCGCGCGAACATGCGGCCCCCAAGTGAGATTGAATGTCCTCTGAAAATTCCGCGCCTGAGAGCGCATCTGAAGCCCAACCCCAAATCACCTTCGACGATCTCGGCCTGTCCGCCGAAACGCTGCGCGCTGTGAAGGAAGGCGGCTACAACACGCCGACTCCGATCCAAGCTGCAGCCATCCCTGAAGTGTTGAAAGGCCGGGACATCCTCGGCATCGCCCAAACCGGCACCGGCAAGACTGCCGCTTTCACGCTGCCGATGATCGACATCCTCGCCGCCGGCCGCGCACGGGCACGCATGCCGCGAACCTTGATCCTTGAACCGACGCGCGAACTCGCTGCACAGGTCGCCGAAGGCTTCGACAAATATGGCAAATACCAAAAACTCACGAAAGCTTTGCTTATCGGTGGTGTGTCGTTTGGCGACCAAGACGCGCTGCTCGCGCGCGGCGTCGACGTGCTGATCGCAACCCCAGGCCGCCTCCTCGACCACTTCGAACGCGGCAAGCTCTTGCTCACCGGCGTGCAAGTTATGGTCGTCGACGAAGCCGACCGCATGCTCGACATGGGCTTCATCCCCGACATCGAACGCATCTTCAAACTGACGCCCTTCACGCGCCAAACGCTCTTCTTCTCAGCGACGATGCCGCCGGAAATCACGCGCATAACCGAGGCCTTCCTCTCGAGCCCGAAGCGCATCGAAGCAACGCGTCCGGCCACGACCGCCAGCACGATCACGCAGCGTATCATCATGCTGCCCGGCGGTGATCCGCGCACACGCCGCGCCGCTCTGCGCGCAGCGATGACAAGCGAGAACGTCCGCAACGGCATCATTTTCTGCAATCGCAAGACCGACGTCGATGTTGTCGCTCTTTCGCTAAAGCGGCACGGCTTCAATGCCGCGCCGATCCATGGCGATCTCGATCAATCCGTTCGCACTAAGACGCTTGACCGTTTCCGCTCAGGCGAACTCACGTTCCTCATCGCGTCCGATGTTGCCGCTCGCGGTCTCGACGTGCCGGACGTCAGCCACGTCTTCAACTACGAGCCGCCGCGTAGCCCGGACGATTACGTCCACCGCATCGGCCGGACCGGTCGCGCTGGCAAGCAAGGTGCATCGTTCACGCTTGTTGGACCTGCTGACAAAAAGAGCCTGGATCAAATCGAAAAGCTCACCGGAAAGCCGATCGAGATTGCAACAATCGAGGGCGTGCCGGAGGCAGCAATTGGTGATCCGCGCGACAGCGGCGGCCGTGGGCGGCGCGCCCAGGAGCTGAAGAAAGAGCACTCCAAGCGCATCAGCGAGAAGAAGCAAAAGTACGTGAAGCGTGACGAAGGTCGTCCCTCCGCTTCAACCGAACCTGTCGAACGCACCGAGGCGAAGGCAGACGACCGTCCGGAGCGACGCGAAGACGAACCCCGGCGCAACGAACCGCCGCGCCGCGAGCCACGCGCTGAACAACCGCGCCGCGAAGAGCGCGAAGATCAGGCGCGCCAAGAGAACCGCAGCAACTCGCCACGTCGCGAAGAACGACGCCCGCCGCGTGACGACAACGGCCCGTCCGTCACAGGCTTCGGCGACAGCACGCCCGCGTTCCTGAAGCCGAAGAAATAGCGCTACGGCTTTAAGCGCCCCGCCATCTGCTTGCGGAACGTCGCGCCATACGGCGGACGCAACATCGCGAGCAGTTCGGCTGAGATTTGGCGGTAGATCGCCTTCTCGTGACTGAACTCGGTGAAGCCGCGATGGCCGTGATAAGCGCCCATGCCTGAGGGCCCGACGCCGCCGAACGGCAGATCGTCCATGGCGAAGTGGAAGATCACGTCATTGATCGTCACGCCGCCCGAATGCGTGCGCTCCAACAGCGCCTCGCTCTCATCATTGTCTTCACCGAAATAGTAGAGCGCCAGAGGGCGCGGGCGCGCGTTGATTTCCGCGATCGCTGCATCGACCGATTCAACTGTTCGCACCGGTAGCACCGGTCCGAAAATCTCCTCCTGCATCACCTGCATATCGTCGGTGGCATTGAGAATAATCGTCGGCGGGATTTTGCGGTGTTCCTGCTGGCTAAAATCTTCGTTCGCAGGATTGATCGTGACGATCTCGCCGCCCTTGGCCTTCGCGTCAGCGATAAGGCCCGTGATCCGATCATAGTGCCGTTGATTGATCACCGCCGTGTAGTCGGCATTGTCCTTCATCGTCGGATACATCTTCGCGACGGCCGCCTTCGACGCCGCGATGAACTCCGGCACGCTTTCCTTTGGCGCAAGCACATAGTCCGGCGCCAAGCAAATCTGTCCGGCGTTCATGGTCTTGCCTTGCATGACGCGCGCAGCCGTCTTCGCGAGGTCGGCGCTCTTGGAAATCACCACCGGTGACTTGCCGCCGAGCTCAAGCGTCACCGGCACGAGATTGTCAGCTGCCGCACGCATCACGTGGCGCCCGACATTCGTCGCGCCCGTAAAAATCAAATGGTCGAACGCGAGCCCAGCGAACGCAGCGCCGACTTCAGGCCCGCCATTGATCACGGCAAGTTCGTCTTCATCGAAGTAAAGATCGATCGTCTGCGCCATCAGCGCTGACGTCACCGGCGTGTGCTCCGACAATTTCATCATCACGCGATTGCCCGCAGCGAAAGCTCCGGCCAGGGCGTCGAACGAAAGCGAGATCGGGAAATTCCACGGCGAGATGATTCCGACGACGCCCTTCGGTTGGAATCGAACCTCGGCGCGCGCCCCGAAGAGACCCAATGCCGACGGCGTCACGTTGCGCTTCTGCGGCGCCATCCACTTTTCGAGGCTCGCGCGGGCGTGCTTCAGCGGTCCTATCGCCCCAGCAATGTCTGAGAATAGAGACATCTCACGCGAACGAACGCCGAAGTCTTGATTGAGCGCATCCAGGAACTCGTCCTTGTGCGTCAACACCAGATTGATCGCGCGCGTCAGCCTGTCCTTGCGGAGTCTCGCGTCGGGGGCGCCCTTGCTGGTCTGCAGACGTTTCTGCAGCTCCAGGATCGTGATGATTCGCGCTTTCGTCTCTTCAATAGACGGTTGGACTGGCCGGTTCATTTCGCGCCTCCCAAGGCTTTCGATCATGTCTACCGCTTACCGTGGACGTAAGCGCAACTACTCATTTTTTTCGGATTATTCGTAGCATTTACCACTCGTCCATACCCTAACCCCTACCGTCCCTGGGATTGCAGATTCTGCGGGTAGCGCGTGACTGACCAAGACATCCTGATGCAAGGCCCCGGCGGCGCCAACGTCGCCATCGAGACGCTTGATCTCATGCGGCTGCACGGTGTGCCGCCCACGAGCGCTAATTACGAGGTTTGGCTGTCCTATCGCCTGAACCGCAACCAAGCGCTCCGCGAAGCCATCGATACGCGCATTGCCACGGGCACGGCGCTCACCGCTGAAGAGAACTCTCAGCTGCACGAGCAATTCTTCACGGGCCTGGGCTCATCGGCTCAAATCCTTTTGGCCGGCGAAAAGATCGCACGCGATCTCGGACATGTCGTTTCGTTCCTGAAAGAAGCCGAGAACAAGAGCGGCGATTACGGTCGCACCCTTGAAAGCGCTGCGACCGATTTGAACCGGAGCCTTGGACCCGAGCAGATCCGCTCGGTGGTTGCCAGCCTCGCCGCGGCGACGCTCGACATGGCCAATCATAATCAGACGCTCAATGAGCAGCTCAAGAAGTCGACGTCCGAGATCGACACATTGCGCACGAGCCTTGAATCCGTCCGCATGGAATCGTTGACTGATAGCCTCACCGGTCTAGCCAACCGCCGCATGTTCGATGAGACGCTGCGCATGCGCATTGAAGAAGCGAAGGCGCAACGCACCGAGCTTTCGCTTCTGCTGTGCGACATCGACTACTTCAAGCGCTTCAACGACACCTGGGGGCATCACACCGGCGACCAGATCCTGCGCTTCCTCGCCAGCGCGCTCCAAGCGCATGCCCGCCCTGACTTTCTAGTTGCCCGCTATGGCGGCGAGGAGTTTGCCGTCGTTATGCCGCGCCTTAGCGCGCGTGTGG
This sequence comes from Terricaulis sp., assembly GCA_040080935.1. Classification (GTDB taxonomy): domain Bacteria; phylum Pseudomonadota; class Alphaproteobacteria; order Caulobacterales; family Aquidulcibacteraceae; genus Vitreimonas. The sequence continues at coordinate 10,821 of JBEBHI010000010.1, read as the reverse complement.
CGCAGCAGACGGCCGAAGCGCTTCGCGAAGCCATCCAAGCTAAGCGCCTGCGTCGCCGCTCAACGAACGAGGACCTGGGACAAGTCACGGTTTCGATCGGCATTGCTCGCTTACAGTCGGGCGACACGCCGGCTGGCCTCATCGAACGAGCTGACGCGTGCCTCTACGCTTCCAAGCGCAACGGCCGCAATCAGACCACCACAGACGCGACGCCGGTGCTTTACGTCGCGTAGCACTGCCGCTCCGGCAGCGTATCCCGCAGCCAAAAAGTTCGGTTAGACTGCTCTCGCGCTCAGGCGTGGGAGAGAACAATGGCAAAAGCCAAATACGAACTTGAGAACGGCGTCGCGCTGATCACGCTCAGCGACCCTGCCACCCTGAACGCGATCTCCGTCGAGATGACGGAGGAACTGACTGTCCTATTCGATCGCGCGGCCGAAGAAGCACGTTGCATCGTTCTGACTGGCGAGGGCCGCGGGTTCTCCTCCGGCGCCAATCTAGCCAGCGGCGCTCCGTCACTCGCTGACGACGGCGAGCCCGATCTTGGCGCGCGCTTGGAGCAGACCTTCAACCCGTTCGTGGCGAAGCTCCGCGATCTGCCGGTCCCTTATGTCACCGCCGTTAACGGCGCGGCCGCCGGCATTGGCTGCTCGTTCGCATTGCTCGGCGATCTCATTGTCGCGGGCGAGAGCGCCTACTTCCTGCAAGCCTTCCGCCGCATCGGCCTCGTACCCGACGGCAGCGCCACCTATCACCTCCCGCGCATGATCGGCCGCGCGCGCGCGATGGAGATGATGCTCCTCGGTGAGAAGATTCACGCCAAGCAAGCTCACGAATGGGGTTTGGTGAACCGCTATGTTCCAGACGCCGATCTATTGCCCACGGCGAAAGCACTCGCGCTCGAACTAGCCAACGGTCCAACCAAAACACTCGGCATGATCCGTCGCCTCTCCTGGTCGTCGCTCGACAATAGCTGGGACGAACAATTGGACGCCGAGCGCCAAGCGCAAAAGATCGCGGGCCGTACACAAGATTTCCGCGAAGGCGTGCAAGCGTTCTTCCAGAAGCGCCCCGCCAACTTCAAAGGCAGCTAAAGCTTCGCCTTCTTTTTCGGTGCGGACTTCTTCGCTTTCTTAGGCGCAGCTTTGGCGGCGCCCTTGCCTTTCTTCTGTGGCTTGGCTGCCGCTTTCGCCTTGGCGATCTTCAACGCTTTGCGTCCCCACGCTGCCGCCTCATCTGGATCATCAAGCGCGTTATCAGGCAAACGCCAATACCCGAGATCAATCGTCTCGCCAGCGCGCGGGCCATTCTGCGGTGTCCACTCGAAGGGGCCTGAACCTTCTTCGCGCAACTCCACCTTCAACGCGTCATCGACTTTGATGTGAATGGTGTCGTTGCCCAGCAGAAGAAACATCACGCCATCGGCATAGCCGCCAGCGCCCCCGAACATCCGCTTGATCAGAACTGGCCCGACGCCGGCAAACAACTCCTTCACGTACTCGTGGAAGCTGCTGTCCGGCACGGCTACGCCTCTGTCGTGGCCGGGACGATGGTGACGCTCTCGCCGCAGCCGCACGCGTCCGTCTGGTTCGGGTTGCGGAAGACGAACTTCGAGGCAAGCCGTGTCGTCTCGTAGTCGATCTCAGAGCCGAGCAAGAATAGCACAGCGTCGGCTGCGACCAAGATTTTCACGTCTCTATCTTCAACTAGTTCATCGAACTGCGCAGGCTCTACCGCGTAGTCGAGCGTGTATTCCATCCCCGCGCAGCCGCCGTTGACGACGCCGACGCGCAGATAGGGCTTGTCGCCCTTCGCCACGATCTCCTTCACGCGCGTGGCGGCGGCGTCAGTGAGCGTTACGATCTTTGGTCTCGGTCTGCGTGTCATTGCCTACAACATGTTCAATTCGAGCTTGGCTTCGTCGCTCATCCGCACCGGGGTCCAAGGCGGATCAAACACCAAATCTACTTTCGCGCCGGTTACGCCGCGCACCTTCAAAGCCGCCGCCTGCACCCAACCCGGCATCTCGCCAGCCACAGGGCAACCAGGCGCAGTCAAGGTCATCTCGATATCAACGAAGCCTTCGTCGTTGATATCAACCTTATAGATGAGGCCCAATTCGTAGACATCAACCGGGATCTCCGGATCGAATACGGTCTTGAATTGCGCCACCAGATCATCGGTGATGCGATCAAGCTCAGCCTTGGGCAGAGCGCTCGGTGGGGGAACGGAACCGTCCATCATCCTCTAACTCAGAAGCTTCCGCGCCTTATGCAAGGCCTCGACAAGTGCATCGACCTCTTCAAGCCGATTGTAACATGCAAAACTCGCCCGCGCGGTTGCGGTAACCCCAAGGCGCTGCATCAAAGGCTGCGCGCAATGATGACCGGCGCGAATAGCGACACCCTGGCGATCCAGGATCTGCGCCACGTCGTGCGGGTGCGCGCCTTCAACAGAGAACGCGACGATTGCGCCCTTGTCCGCCGCCGCACCGTGCAGCTTGACCCAATTCAATTCGCGCAACGCATTCATCGCACGATCGCGTAGCGCACCCTCGTGCGCTTCGATGGCGGCTCGATCTTGGCCTTCGATCCAATCAATCGCGGCCTTCAAGCCCACCGCCTCTATGATCGGCGGCGTCCCAGCTTCAAAGCGATGAGGTGGCTCATTGTAGGTGACGCGTTCGCGCTCAACGACATCGATCATCTCGCCGCCGCCTTCAAACGGCGCCATCGCCGCCAGCAAGTCGCGCTTGCCGTAAAGGACACCGATGCCCGTGGGGCCGTAGAGTTTGTGACCGGTGAAAGCATAAAAGTCTGCGTCGATGGCCTGCACATCGACGTGCCCGTGCACTGTCGCTTGGCAACCATCGAACAGCACCTTCACACCCTTAGCGTGAGCAATGCGGGCAATCTCCGCCGCCGGCGTCTTGGCGCCCAACACGTTCGACATATGCGTGATCGCGACGATCTTGGTCTTCGGCCCGATGAGCGCGTCCAGCGTGTCAAGATCGATGCCGCCATCATCGTCGATATCCAGCCACTTCAGCACCGCGCCTTTGCGCTCGCGCAGAAAATGCCACGGCACGATATTGGAGTGATGCTCCATCACTGAAAGTAAGATCTCGTCTCCAGCCTTCACGTCGAGACCAGCGGCAACGATGTTGATCGCGTGCGTGCCGCCCTTTGTGAAGATGATGCTGTCGGTCGTCGGCGCATTGATGAACCGTGCCACAGCGCTACGTGCTGCCTCAAACGCCTCCGTCGTCTCGTTCGCGAGCGTGTGCAGGCCACGGTGCACGTTCGCGTACGCGCCGCGCATCTGCGACGCCATCGCTTCGATCACCGCTTCCGGCTTCTGCGCGCTCGCAGCGTTATCGAGATAAACCAGCGAACGATCGTTCACTGACCGCCCCAGGATCGTGAACTGCGCACGCACGGCGTCGACGTCAAACGGGCGGCGGATCAGAGGCGCATTCATACCATGCCCTCATAGTCGGTCGCCGCAGGCGCCGGCGGCTGGCCGGTCGCCAGCCAAATCTGAATCGCGCCAACCAACTCTTCGCGCAACGCCTCGGGCAATCCCGCCGGAATTGTTTCCGTCAGAAACGCCTCGATTAAAAGCGCCCGCGCCTCAGCTTCCGGAATGCCGCGCGAGCGCATGTAAAACAGCGCGCGCTCATCCAAACCGCCCGCAGTGTTGCCGTGCGCGCATTGCACATCATCGGCGTGGATCATCAACTCAGGCTTCGCGAATATCTCGGCGCCATCCTCGAGCAGCAGACCCTGATGGTGTTGCCGCGCATCAGTTTTCTGCGCGGCGCGATCAACAATGATCTTGCCCTGAAACACACCGCGCCCACCTTTGCGCGCCACGCCCTTGATAAGCTGACGCGTCACCGCGCCTGGCGCCTTATGCTCGATCACCGACGTCAGATCCGCGTGACGGCCAGCGCCGGCCAGATATGCCCCGTTCAACGTCACTTCGACGCCTTCACCCTCGACGGTCACATGCGTCTCAATCCGCGCCAGGCGCGCGCCGAAGGCCAGCACAAACTGCGTGTACTTCGCGCCGGTTGCCAAACGCACTCGTGTCACAGAAAGCGGCAGCTCTTTGCCGGTCTGCATCACCACGCGCGTCAACTCGGCCCCTTCGCCGACTGTCCAATCAAAAGACCGCGCATCCATGTATTGGTCATCGACCATACGCTCGACGAACAAGTGCCTTTTGCCCGCCACGGCCTCAAGTCGTTGCGTGCCCGACGCCAGCCGCTCGATGATGTCCCGCCCATCTCGCAGCGCATGCTTCTGATCGCCGACCGCCTGACGCAGATCGGAATACTTCCACGCCTCATTGCGGCGCGTCGGGAGTTCGGCGGCGATGCTCACGCCGCTCTCACATACTTGTCGTAGCCTTCGCGCTCGAGTTCGAGCGCAAGCTCCGGCCCGCCGCTGGTGATGATGCGGCCCCTCGCCAACACGTGCACGCGATCCGGTTTGATGTAATCGAGCAATCGCTGATAGTGCGTGATCACGAGCAGACCACGATCAGGCGCCCGTGCAGCGTTCACACTGGCAGCCACGATCTTCAGCGCGTCGATATCAAGCCCGGAATCCGTTTCATCGAGAATGGCGAACTTCGGTTCAAGCACTGCCAACTGCAACGCTTCGAACCGCTTCTTCTCGCCACCAGAGAAACCCACATTGAGTGGCCGCTTCAGCATCTCTTGATCGATCTTCAGCGTCTCCGCCTTCGCCCGAAGCAATTTCAACAGCTCCGGTGCCGGCATCGGCTCCTGCCCATGCGCTTTGCGCTGGGCATTGAGTGCGGCCTTCAAGAAAGCAATCGCAGAGAGCCCAGGAATTTCGACGGGATATTGAAACGATAAGAAGAGTCCTGCCGCCGCGCGCGCCTCCGGCGCCAAAGCCAGCAGGTCCGCACCGCCGAGCGTGGCCGACCCACTGGTCACCTCGTAGCCGTCACGGCCCGCAAGCGCATAAGAGAGCGTCGATTTGCCGGAACCGTTCGGGCCCATAATGGCATGCGTCTCGCCGGCCGGAACGGCAAGCGAGAGCCCCTTGATGATCTCGGCGTCGCCAACGGCGACATGGAGGTCCTTAACGTCAAACACCCTGCTGCTTATCCTTCTTGTAGTCCGCCACGGTGCGGATCCGATCACCGTTCGCTTTAGCTGTCGTCGTGAACCAAACGCCCGCCAGCAATGCGACAACCGCGAACACCAGAACGCCTTCGAACAAATCGTTGTTCGCGCCAAACCAGGCAAACGCGACACCGCCGCCGGTGAGCGCCGATACGAACACCAGCGACACAAGGTAGCCCTTCCAATGCACCGGCGCGAAAGCTTGACGCCGATCGCTCAGCGGATAGCGGCGCGCGAACCAATATTCGCGTTCGCTCATGGGCAAAGCCCCGCTGTCCATTGACCCGCTTCGCCGCCGCGCGCGCATTGCGTACGCCGATACGCATTTACGGGGAACCAGCCGTCGGCCTCACGGTGAAACTCGATACGGACGTGGCCGCCGGAAACGGAATCGTCTTGCAGGCCGGTACGCACGACGTCAGCGATGGCCTGATCCCCGTTCTCGCGAACAGACAGGCTCACATCGGCGCCTTCCATGACTTCGGGGCCGAGCAACGGCTCAAGCGCTTCCATCACAGCCGGAGCGCCAAACACGCCGACTTCGCTCGGTTCAATCGCCGTGAACGCATCGTTCGGGGCGCCCAGAAGCGAAGCGTCCACTGGCGGAATCTCGGCACGCGCCGTGTCAGTAACATCAGATGGCGTCTCAATCGGCGGCGCCGGGCCTTCGGCCTCGCGGTCAGCTGGTTGTTGGTTGCAAGCGGCAAGTGCAATGACGCACGCAGCCAAAGCATAACGCCACACGCTCATCCGACGCTCCCTTCGAGACTCACTTCCAGCAATTTCTGCGCTTCCACCGCAAATTCCATCGGAAGCTTTTGCAGCACTTCGCGCACGAACCCGTTCACTAGCAGCGCGACGGCTTCCTCTTCCGGAATGCCGCGTGAACGCAGATAGAAGAGCTGATCGTCCGAGAGCTTCGTCGTTGTCGCCTCGTGTTCGAACTGCGCATCAGGCGTGCGCGTCTCGACGTAAGGCACGGTATGCGCCGCGCACTGATCGCCGATCAAAAGCGAGTCACACTCCGTGAAGTTGCGCGCGCCTTTGGCCTTGGCGTGAGCAGAAACGAGGCCGCGATAGGCGTTCGACGAACGACCCGCCGAGATGCCCTTGGAGATGATCCGCGAGCGTGTGTTCTTGCCCAGATGGATCATCTTGGTGCCAGTGTCGGCTTGCTGGCGACCGTTGGTGACGGCGATCGAATAGAACTCACCGGAGCTATCGTCGCCGCGCAAGACGCAGCTCGGATACTTCCAAGTGATCGCTGAACCGGTTTCGACCTGGGTCCAGCTGATCTTCGAGCGCGCACCGCGGCAATCGCCGCGCTTGGTGACGAAGTTATAGATACCGCCTTTGCCTTCAGCGTCGCCCGGCCACCAGTTCTGGACCGTCGAGTACTTAATCTCGGCATCATCAAGGGCGACGAGTTCAACGACAGCCGCGTGTAGTTGGTTTTCATCCCGCATCGGCGCGGTGCAGCCTTCGAGATACGAAACGTAGGCGCCCTTATCGACAATGATCAAAGTGCGCTCGAACTGCCCGGTTCCTTCCGCATTCATGCGGAAATAGGTGCTGAGCTCCATCGGGCAACGGACGCCCGGCGGCACGTAAACAAACGAGCCGTCCGAGAAGACGGCGCTGTTCAGCGTCGCGAAGAAATTGTCCGACGTTGGCACGACAGAGCCGAGATACTTCTTCACCAGCTCGGGATGCTCACGCACCGCTTCGCTCATGGAGCAGAAAATGACGCCCGCTTTGGCCAATTCATCCTTGAACGTCGTAATGACACTGACGCTATCGAACACTGCGTCCACGGCAACGCGCGGTGCGCCCTCAACGCCCAGCAGCACCTCGGCTTCCCGCAGCGGGATGCCGAGCTTCTTGTAGGTGTCGAGGATTTCGGGATCGACGTCATCAAGGCTCTTATACTTCGCGCCCGCCTTCGGCGCCGCGTAGTAACGCGCCGCCTGATAGTCGATCGGCGGATAGTGCACGAGCGCCCACGTCGGCTCTTCGATCGTCAGCCAGCGCTGGAACGCCTCAAGGCGCCATTGCAGCATCCACTCCGGCTCGCCCTTCTTGGCCGAGATATAGCGAACGATATCCTCGTTGAGCCCAGGCGGCGCAAACTCTTGTTCAAGCTCGGTGACGAAACCGTGCTTGTACTTCTCAGATTCGAGCGCACGCGCAGCTGCCACGGTGCCCTTGTCGATCGTATCCTTCACCGCGCTCATGCTGCGGCCTCGCGATTGCGGCGCGCGGCGACTTTCGAGAGCGCATTGAGCGCCTCATCGACATCTGACTCTTTCGACTCATGGCCGAAACTCACGCGCAACGCCGCCTTGGCCAGATCCGGCGCAACGCTCATCGCGCCCAGAACGCGGCTAGATCGCACCTTGCCGGATGAGCACGCGGCGCCAGAGCTGATTGCGACGCCTTCAAGGTCCATCGCGATGACGGCTGTTTCGGCCGTCAAGCCAGGCACTGCGAAGTTAGACGTATTCGGCAGACGCAACGCGCCAGCGCCGAACACGACAGCATCCTTCGGCAACGTGACCTCAAACCGGTCACGCATCGCCGCGACCCGCGTCGCCTCAGCGTCACGATCCTTGAGAGCCCAGTCGACCGCAGTCGCAAAGCCAACTAGCGCCGCGCCATTTTCCGTACCCGGACGGCGTCCGCGTTCCTGCCCGCCGCCGAAACGCGTCGTCACGAACGGCGCGCCGGGGGCGAGAACAAGCGCGCCTGCGCCGGGTGGACCGCCGAGCTTGTGGCTTGAGACGACAACATAAGTCGCATCGAGATCGGCGATACTGACGGGAATTCGGCAGAACGCCTGCGCCGCATCGACCAGCAGCAGCGCGCCGTGTTCGCGGCAAAGTGCGGCAACCTTCGAGATCGGCTGGACGACGCCGGTTTCGTTATTCGCGAGTTGAACCGCGACGAGCGCAGGTTTCGGCGCAGCCGCCAGCAGCGCGCCGAGCGCTACGAGATCGAGCAAGCCGTTCACGCCCACAGGCGCAATACGATCGGCTTTCAACGCACGACCCGCGTGCTCAAACACTGCATCGTGTTCAACGGCGGAGACAATCAACGACTGCGCGCCGGTGCTCGTCAAAACCAAATGCAGCGCTTCGGTTGCGCCCGACGTGAACACCACGTTCTCAGCGCTTGCATCCAACGCTGACGCAATCCGGTCGCGCGCATCTTCGATCATCGCGCGCATACGTCGGCCAACACTATGCACCGACGACGCATTCCCACCCGCCGCGAGCGCGCGCGACATCGCAACCGCCGCTTCAGCACGGATCGGCGCGCCGGCATTGTAGTCGCAATAGACGGGTGTCTTGGTCATCACCTATTCCGCAGCCACGCGTGCGCTGCCGTCAAAGCGTTGTTCGAGCACGTCGGCCAGAGAGACCGAGCCGAGGAAAACTTGGATGCGGTCGCCCATCTCTTGCCAGAGACCATGCGCGATGCAGCGGCCATTGCGGCCAATGCAGCTCTTCGAAGAAGCCGAGTCGCAGCGCGTCGCTTTGATCGGCTCGTTCACCGCTTCGATGATCTCCGCGACCGTCACCAGGCCAGCTGCGCGCGAGAGGCGATAGCCACCGCCAGGTCCACGCACGCCGGACACAAGGCCGGCGCGGCGCATCTTTGCGAACAGCTGTTCGAGGTAGGAGAGCGAAATCTCCTGCCGGCGCGCCACTTCCTGTAGCGGCACCGCCCGTTCGGCGCCGCCGTGCAGCGCCAGATCGGCCATCGCCATCACCGCATAGCGGCCTTTCGACGTTAAACGCATACCTGTCCCTTCCCGCGCCCTCGCCCGCCCCCAAATTGAGTGCTAGAAGCCGCCCCCTTTGGGGCCGGGCCTCTTATGCTGTCAGCTAAGATACCCGAGTGTTTTGGTCAAGAATATGCCGCCCAAAGTTCCTGGGCGGCTGGGGTCTAAAAACGAATGCCGGAAGTGATTTTCCCGGGCGCCGCAGGGCGCGTGGAGGGCCGTTATCAAGAGCCGTCAAAGGAAGGCGCACCGATCGCGCTCATTCTCCACGGCCATCCTCGCGCCGGCGGGTCGATGCAGGATCGCGTTACCGTCCAACTCTATAAGCTGTTCACGTCGAAGGGCTTCGGCGTTCTGCGCTTCAACTTCCGCGGCATCGGCCGCAGCCAAGGCATCTTCGACAACGGCATGGGCGAATTGTCCGACGCCGCCTCCGCGCTCGATTATTTGCAGGCGATGAACCCTAATGCCGAGCAATGCTGGGTGGGCGGCTACTCGTTCGGCGCCTGGATTGGTTTGCAGCTTCTGATGCGTCGCCCGGAAATCGACGGCTTCATCGCGGTCGCGCCGCCGGCGAACCACTATGACCTGTCGTTCCTCGCGCCTTGCCCAGCGTCTGGCGTCATCATCTACGGCACGCGCGATAGCGTGACGACGGCGCAGGACATGGAGCGCGTGATCGGCCGCATTCGCACGCAGAAGAATATAAAGGTCGATGGCGCACCGATTGAAGGCGCCGATCACTTCTTCCGTGGCCGCGATCCGGGCGAAGATCACCTCGAGGAGGTTGAGCGCCACGCGCGCGAGTATCTGGAACGGCGCCTCGCAGCGCCGCCCCGTCCGCCAACATCTAAGCGCTAATTACTCGCCAGAGGTTCCGCCGCCACCGCCACTGCGGAGGAAGGCGGGCTTCGGGCCATCTGAAAAGCCTTCACGGCCGCCAGAATCGCGATCTTCGCGCGGCTGACGTTCGCGGCGCGGTTCACGTGGCGCCTCGCCTTCGGCGCGCTCACGCGGTTGTCGCGGCTCACGTGGTTCGCGGGCTTCACCTTCAGCACGCTCACGAGGCTGTCGTGGCTCTCGTGCTTCACGAGGCTCGCGGGCTTCGCCTTCAGTGCGTTCACGCGGCGGACGCTGTTCGCGCGGCTCACGGGGTTCGCGCGGTTCACGCGGTTCGCCGCCACCTTCCGCACGTTCGCCACGTGGCTCGCCTTCACGCGCTTCGTAGCCACCGCCTTCACGCTCGCCATCTGGACGGAAGCGGCGACGGTTGCGGCCACGACGTTGGCCGCCGTCACCGCGATCACCACCACCTTCGCGGTATTGTTGCTGGCGTTCGCCTTGAAAATCGCCGGACGACTGCTCTTCGCCTTCGCCGCGAGCTTCAGTTTCGTCAGAGCCTTCGCCCTCCGAACCGCCCTCTTCGTCGCCGTCGTAATCGCCGCCGTCGTTGAAGTTCTGCTGTTGCTGCACCGGCACTGCGGGCTGCATTGAACGAACCAGGCGGAAATAGTGGTCGGCGTATTGGAGATAGTTCTCGCTCAACACTCGATCGCCGGAGCTCTGCGCGTCACGCGCGAGCTGCAGATAGCGTTCATGGATGTGCGAGGCGGTGCCACGGAATTTGATTTCCGGACCGTTCGTCTCAAGCGACCGGTTGGGGTGGTGATGCCCACCCTGATTGTTGTTGTGGTGGTAGTTGCCACCACCTCCGCCGCCGCCCGGCTTACGGCCGCGGCCCCGCTGACGCTTCATTGGAAGTGCACCATTTTGCTTGTGGTATCCGTTTCGGGCGACGGCGCGTGGCCAAGGGCCAGCCGCGAAATGCGCCTCATTTTAAAAGCCCGTTCTTTATGGTTCGGGCCGTGCCAAGCAG
>JBEBHI010000255.1:0-3044 GCA_040080935.1 Terricaulis sp. | reverse complement strand
GCAGACAAAAATCCCACGAACACAGGCGGCGTTCGTACTCGGGAGTAGGACTACATGCAGAAACTGTACGCGATGGCGGCTGCGGTCATCGTCACGCTGGCTATGAGCGCTGCCTACGCTCAAGCGCCGCCAGAACCGCAAGGACCGCCACCTCAGGGAGCGCCGCCCGGACCGCCGCCAAGTGACTCTCGGGGCGAACGCGGCGCGCTCTTTGTGAATCCGATGGGGCAGCCGTTTCGGGCAAATCCCGAGAGCCGGCGCGCGCCGATTTTGCTCTGGCTGGCGCACGCGGACACGGATCACGATGAACGTATTAGTCGCGACGAGTTCGTGGTCGAGGCGATGGCGTTCTTTGCGAACGATCTCGACGCCAATCACGATCAGTCCGTAATCCCGTTGGAGTCGACCGAGTTTCGGCGCGTGCACGCGCAGGAGACGCTCAATATGGACACGGCGCCCGTTGAAGTGGCGGCTTCGCCGCGTCGGCGGCGCGAGAGCAGCACCGGCATACGCGGCGTGCGGCCGGAGGTTCGCAATCAGGTTGGCGCGCAAAACGGCATTACTCAGCACGCACCAGCGCCGAACGGCGAGCGGCGGCCGCCATCGAGGCGCTTGCGGCAGGACCAGATAATGCTCGGCGCCGAAGTCGAACCGGTGATGTCGTGCGATCGCGACTTTAGCCGCCGCATCGACGCGGCGGAATTTCAGGCCTGCGCCGAGCGCCGTTTCGTCGCCCTCGACATCAACCGCGACGGCTATTTCGGGCTGCACGAATCCGAACGCGCGCGCGCGATGCTTGAGGCGTACGGAGAGTAGCTGAGAGTAGCTAAAGCGCGGAGCGCTAGCGCCATCGAACAAAAAGAGCCGCCTCGTATGCGCGAGGCGGCTCGATCTGTTTCAGCAAGAACGCGTGCTTAGTAGTAGTACATCGCGTCCAAGACGAGGCCGCTAGAGACCACGATCAGTAGGATGTCGCGACCCACGAGGATGTAGCGGCAGCCATAGGGAGCTGGCGGCAGCCGGTAGTAGAGATCGTACGGAATCTCTTCCCAGTAGATGTCATAGGGAAGCTCGTAGCCGACGCGCCAATCGCGATACGGGCGGCGCCAGCCGTTATAGCCGTACCAATAATAGTTGTGGCCGTAGAAACCCGAGAAGATCAGCGAGTAGCCACGGTCGAAGTAGAAGCCGTAGCGAATGCTGCGCCAGTCGTTGTAGCGCGGACGCGACCAGTCGCTGTGGTTGGAGTGCCAGCGATTGTAGCGATCGCGGTCACGACGGCCATCGTCGCGGCCACGGCCCCAATCGTTGCGGCCGAAATCACGGCCACCGCCGCGTCCGCCATTCCAATTGCTGTTGTCGCGATCGCCGCGACCGCGGCCATCGTTCCAATCACCGCGTCCGCCGCGACCATTGTTGTCGCCGCGACCACGGCCGTCCCATTGGCCGCCGTTGTTGTCGCCACGACCACGACCGTTAGCGTCGTCGCCGCCGCGTCCACGACCATCCCACTGACCGCCATTGTTTTGGCCGCCGTTGTTATCGCCGCGACCACGGCCGTTGGCGTCATCGCCGCCACGTCCGCGACCACCGTTATTGTCGCCGCCGCGACCATTCCACTGACCGCCATTTTGGCCGCCATTGTTGTCGCCGCGTCCGCGACCGTCCCATTGGCCGGCGTTGTTGTTGTCGCCACGACCGCGACCGTCGGTTTGACCAGTCTGGCCACCGCCACGACCATTCCACTGGCCGTTGTTGGTTTGACCGCCGTTATCGCCGCGCCCGCGGCCATCCCATTGGCCGCCACCGCCGCCACCATCACCGCGACCGCGTCCACCGCCGTCGCCACGACCTCGGCCGTCATTGGCGCCTGCTAGTGCGGGCGGTGGCGCTTGAGGAGGAGGCGCTTGAGTTTGTGGTGGGTCTGATCGGCCTTGGCCGCGATCACCGCGATCACCTCGGTCACCGCCGCGATCTCCACGATCGCCTCGGTCGCCGCGATCGCCTCGACTGGATTGTTCGCCATCACTCTGGCGACTTCGGTGTTCTCCCCGTTGAGCGTAAGCCGGTGTCGCCACCCAAGCTGTCGCGCTCAAGGCGGCCACTGCCGCGATGAGGGCTTTTTTCATGTTGAGGCTCCCAGTGTGCGTGCGTGCACAAATCCTCGCAGCTTGACGATGGCGAGCGACGTCTGAACCGAAGCTGAATCGGGGAATGAAGCGCTGGCTTGGCGAGAAGCGCGTCGGTGTGCCGGTCAGTCCAGGCGCAATCCATTGAGCAGGAAGCGCACTGCGCGGGCGACATGCGCCTTCAATTCAGCGTCGGACACCACATAGTTCTCGTCCACGAGAGCCTGGAACTGGTGACGGCTGCGCAGGGATTCGATGAAGTAGCCGACGCTTTCGCGCGCATCCGTCTCGTTTAGGCCTGCGTGTTTGAGTTGGGTGACCAACTCGTCGTGGATGAGGTTAGAGCCGCCGGTGGTGAAGTAGCGGCGGAGCTGCTCAGGGACCTTTCGGCCTTCCGACACCATCACCCGAAAGAAGGCGAGGCTGTCGCGTTGGAGCAGGCGGCGCAGGAAATGCTCGCCCACGACCTGAAGGGCGTCTTCAAGCGGGAGCCCGTCGACAATTCCGGGCGGGCGCATTTCGCGGGCGAAGCGATCGTGCTGGTCCTGCATGAAGGCGAGGAACAGGCCCTCCTTGTTGCCGAACTGGGCATAGAGGGTTGCAAGAGAGCCCCCGGCGAGCCGGACGACGTCGTTCACGCTGGCCGCCTCGTAGCCGTGCTCGAGGAAGACCTCGCGGGCAGCCTCAAGAAAGGCCTGCCGTCGCGCCACGCCTCTATCGGGCTGGCGGGCGTCGGGATCGAGCGTTTTGATCGCGGCTTTTCCCAAGTGACATAACTTTCACGAAGCTGTGAGGATAATCGGGCTCCGCCCCTACGCAAGCGTCTGGACCTAGTCCCTACGGCCTATAGGGCACGGTCGGGTGGCCTAACGTTAGGTGGACTTGAAGCGGGCGTAGCCGTGGCTACGTTTAGCG
>JBEBHI010000117.1:0-11445 GCA_040080935.1 Terricaulis sp. | reverse complement strand
TAGGATTGCCCGAATGCGTCCGCTTTACCCCAGACGAGGCCAACCTTCGCGGTCTCTTCCTTCAGCCGATCGACGCTTGCAAGCATGCCGCCCGGGAAGACGTAGCGCTGGATGAAATCGGTGCGCTTGCGATAGGTCGCGAACAGTTCTTCCTTGATCGTGATGATCTGCAGACCTGCGCGGCCACCGGGCTTCAGCACTTCGGCTATCTTGGCAAAGTACGCCGGCCAATATTCTTCACCGACGGCTTCAAACATTTCGATTGAGGCGACTTTGTCGAATTGACCTTCGACGTCGCGATAGTCCTGTCGGCGAATTTCTACGAGGTCCGATAGACCCGCCTTAAGCATCCGCGCTTGCGCATACGCCAGCTGCTCATCGCTGATGGTGATGCCGGTGACGCGTGCGCCGTATTCACGCGCGGCAAACTCCGCGAAGCCACCCCAGCCGCAACCGATCTCAAGCACATTGTCACCTTGCTTAAGGTCGAGATGCTCCGCCAAAGCTTTGTACTTCGCACGCTGACCAGCCTCCAAATCTCGAACCTGCGCATCGAAACGGGCAGATGAGTAGGTCATCGAGGGGTCGAGCCACGAACTATAAAACTCGTTGCCGAGATCGTAATGCGCAAGAATGTTTCGGCGCGACCCAGCTCTCGAATTCGCATTCGAGCGGTGGCGCAGCCAGTGCAGCGCTTTGCCAATGGGGCCGCCTTCCATGAGCCGCGTGAAGCGTTCGATGTTCGATGCAAGCAGTGTCAGAAGCGCGGAGAGATCGTTGCTCTCCCATTCGCCCGCCATGACGCCTTCAGCAAAGCCTATGTCGCCGTTGGCGAGGACACGCTTTGCGAAGCTGTACGAATTGATACGAAAATCGACGTGAGGCGCCGTGCCGTCGCCAAATGCGAGCACGCGTCCGTTAGGCAACGTCACGATCGGGGTGCCGCCTTTGACCTGCAGCAGACCCATCAGCACAGCCTTGGCGCTCGCGGGCGCTTTGAGAGTGGCGATGATCCCCGAAGTCGCGCGCAACGGCGCTTGGCCCTCTCCGGAGGGAGAAATCTGATCAGGCATGGACTTCATGTGGGGAGGGTCCTCTGGGGATAAAAGCGCATTGCCCCGCGCCTGTTCCCTCTACGGCTCCCTCCAGCTGGCGGATCAGCTCCGCCGCTTTTTCGCCTCATCGCGCCGCCGGAGATAAATCTCCAGCATCTTCGCGTCTTTGAGCCATCGGCCGTGTGCGGAAATGTTGGCGACCGCAAAGCCGTACCAACCTTCGCGCCACAGGCCGCGGCGGATGTAGTGGTTGAGAAAGTAAAACGGACGCGCAAACAGCAGACGCAACGCGACGTACCAAAACGATTTCAACGTCGCGTTCTTCGCGCGCGACGATGACGTCTTGTTGAACTTGTCTTGCAGCTGTTCGAGGCCGGTGAACGACACGTGCAGGATCTTGTGCTTGAACTTGCCGACCTTCATGCCGAGCGGAATTTCGAGCTGGTCCCAACCGGCGTGATCGCGCGCACGGATGACGCGGCGATCGTAGAAGCGATTACGTTTCACCACGCTCGCATGCCACCACGGTTCACCGACCGGCGGCTTGGTGACGAGTTCGAATGTGTAGACGGGGCACGGTGGCTCTTTGCCGTCCGCGAAGAGCGCGCGCATTTCTTCGGCGAGTTCTGGCGTGATGATTTCATCGCCGTCGAGGTCGAGCATCCAATGGTGTTTGGAGGCGTCTTCGCCCAGTCGCTTTTGCTTGCCGCCACCGAGCCAGGGTGAAGGCACCACGCGCGCGCCGGCAGCTTCGCTGAGCGGGATGGTTTGATCCGTGGAGCCGCTGTCGATGACGATTACTTCGTCCGCCACCTGAAGCGCGGCCGTGATCACCTCAGCGATCAAGCGCTCTTCGTTCTTGGCGCGGATGTAGCAGGAAATCGGAAGATTGGGCATCGGTGGCGCCTGAGAAGCCGACGTGGGCACAAAATGCAAGTGCGCTAGCCAGAGCGCGCCAGTTCTGCCGCATCGGCGTAGCCAAACAGGGAAAGAACGAGGCGAATGGCCTCGCCGCGTGGGGATTTGAGGTCGGGATCACGCTCCACGCCCAGCCGCGCTTCCTTATCCGCCGCGCCGAGCATATCCGCGTGCGCTTCGGGACTCACCAGGCGAAACGGCGGCAAGCCCGATTGCTGGGTGCCGAGCACATCGCCGGCGCCGCGCAGTTTGAAGTCGATCTCCGCGATCGCGAAGCCATCGTCATTGCGCCGGATGGCGTCGAGCCGGTTCTTAGCGCTTTCGCCGAGTGGCGCCTTCCACAGCAGGACACACGAGCCTTGCTTGTCGCCGCGACCTACGCGGCCCCGCAGTTGGTGCAACTGCGCCAGGCCAAAGCGCTCTGCTTGTTCGATCACCATGATCGTGGCTTCGGGCACGTTGACGCCGACTTCGATCACGGTAGTGGCCACCATCAGGAACGACTCACCGGAACGGAAGCGATCCATCGCCGCTTCGCGCGCGGTCCCGCTGAGCTTGCCGTGAACGATCTCGACTCCTTTGCCGAAATACGCCTGCAATTCCGCGTGACGATCGAGCACGGCTGGAAGATCGACTGCTTCACTTTCTTCGATCAGCGGGCACACCCAATAGGCGCGTTCACCGCGTTTGGCTGCATCGCGGATGCCTTCAATGACTTCGGCAATACGCGAAGTCGGCATCGTGGCGGTCTTAATCGGCTGGCGGCCTGGCGGTTTCTCGTCGAGCACCGAAAGATCCATGTCGCCATGAATGGAAAGTGCGAGTGTGCGCGGGATAGGCGTCGCGCTCATGACCAGCACGTGCGGTGCGAAGCCCTTGGCCACCATGCGCATGCGATCAGACACGCCGAAGCGATGCTGCTCATCGATGACGATGAGGCCGAGATCGTTGAACACAACCTCGTCCTGAAAGAGAGCGTGAGTGCCGACCACTACGTGAATGTCGCCGCTCACTAGCCGCTCAAGAATGAGCTTTCTTTCTTTGGCTTTGTCGCGGCCCGTGAGGACGGCCATTTTGATGCCGGCAGCGTCCAGCAATGGCTGCAGCGTGGCGCCGTGCTGGCGGGCCAGCAGATCCGTCGGCGCCATCATCGCGCTCTGCAGCCCAGCTTCGGCGGCGCGCGCCATAGCCAACGCCGCGACGAGCGTTTTTCCCGAGCCGACATCGCCTTGCAGCAAGCGCAGCATCGGCGCGGGCTCACTCATATCAGCGTAGATTTCATTGACGGACCGCCTCTGTGCGCCAGTTGGCGCAAATGGCAGGCTCTCGATCATCTTGTTTGACAGACGGCCGTCGCCAAGGACGGATCGGCCTGGCTCTTTGCGTCGATGCTGTCTGCGCAGTCGAAGTGCGCATTGGCGCGCGAACAATTCGTCATACGCCAATCGGGTGCGAAACGCGCTCTGTGGCAAAACATCATCAGGTGAAGCGGGGCGATGAATGTGTTCAAGCGCGGTGCGGAAGTCGGGCCAATCGTGCGCTTTGACGGTTGATGCTTCGAGCCATTCAGGCGCCTCGGGCACCGTGTCGAGTGCAGCCAGCAACGTGCGCGCCAGCGTACGGCCCGCCAGGCCCTGCGTGAGGGGATACACAGGCTCGACGCTCGGCGGAGCTTCGCCTTTTTCCGGATCGACGACATGATCTGGATGCAGCATCTGGCGCATGCCGTCGTAGACGCCGATTGTCCCGCTGATCAAACGCGTCTGACCGACGGGCCACATGCGCTTCAGCATCTCTTCGTTGGCGCGGAAGTACGCGACGGTCAGGAAGCCACTCTCGTCGCGGAGTCTGATGCGGTACGGCAAGTTTTTGTAGCCTGGCATATGGGCGTCGACCTCGGCTTCAATTGTCGCGATGTCGCCTTCGTTCGTCTCCGCGATCGGCACACGCAAGCGCCTGTCGATTGCGCTGTTCGGCGGCAGGAACACGAGGTCACGAACCAAGCGTCCACCCGCGACCTTTGCGATCAAGTCGATCGTGTCCTTGCGCGCGCCTTTGAGCGTGCGCACGGGCGCCAGCAGGGCGTCCTGCACAGCTTTCGCGGGGGAAGGGGTGGGTTCGCTCATATCGTCTCTGGCGGCGCTGACTCAGCGTCCCATATGGGTTATAGCGCGGCCCCCTCGCGTTTTGCCTATCCTTCAGGGCCCATGGACGACCGCCGCAAGAAGCTCAAATTCCGCGCGTGGCGCCGAGGATTCCGGGAGATCGACTTGATTCTGGGCGGATTCGCGGATCGGTACCTTGCCGATCTCGACGAAACCGGGTTGGACGCTTTCCAACAGCTCCTCGATGCCCCCGATCAGGACGTCTACGAGTGGCTGACAGAACAGGCGCCCGCACCGCGTGAACATGACACGCCGGTGTTGGCGTCGATTCGCGCGTTCCGTTTCGAACTGAGCAGCAAACCGGACTGATGAAAGACCCAGCGCTACCCCAAAAACTCATAGAGACGCTGGCGAAGTCGAAGGACGCGCTGGTGGTTTCCGGCGCGCCTGAAGGCGTGGACGCGGCTGGCTTGGCCGAAGCGGCGCGACTACGTGGCGGTGTTACGCTGTTCGTTGCGCGTGACGAAACGCGGGCGTCGCAATTCGAGGCGGCGGCGAAGTTCTTTGCTCCGGAACTGGAGACGTTGCGTCTGCCGGCGTGGGACACGCTTCCATACGATCGCATCTCGCCCGCGGCAGCCGTAGCGGCGCAGCGATGCGCTGCGCTCACGCAATTGGCGCGCCGTGGTGAGAAGGACGCGCCGTTGCTTGTGGTCGCGACTGCGTCTGCGGTCGCGCAGCGCGTGCCGCCTCGCCAGCGTTTGGCGCAAGGTTCGTTCGCCGCGACGGCCGGCGACGAAACGTCGATGGAGCAGCTCGAGGGCTATCTCGTCGTCAACGGCTATAATCGCGCGTCGACGGTCCGTGCGCCCGGTGAATTCGCGGTGCGCGGTGGTTTGATTGATGTGTTTCCGCCAGGCGCGCCTGAGCCATATCGGTTCGATTTCTTTGGCGACGAACTGGAATCGATCCGCAGCTTCGATCCCGAAACGCAAATCTCGAAAGTGAAGCTCAAGACGGCGCTGCTGACGCCGGTGAGCGAAGTGCTCCTCGATGAGCTAACCGTGCTCCAGTTCCGCCGCCGTTTCACCCAAGCGTTCGGAGCAGTCAGCGATCCGCTCTACGACAGCGTGAGCGCGCGTATCCGCCGTCAGGGCGTCGAGCAATTCTTGCCGTTCTTCTACGAGCGGCTCGAGACCGTGTTTGACTATGCCGGCGAGAATACGCTCGTTGCGTTCGATGCGCTGGCCGAAGAGGCGATCAAAGAACGCGTCGAAACTGCCAAAGACCATTACGATTCTCGCAAGACGGCGCCGATACCGCGGGGCGGCGCGCCGTTCCGCGCGCCTGAGCCGGATTTGCTCTATCTCGACGAGAACGCGCTGGCCTCCGCGCTGACCCCGCGCGCCGTGCGCCGGTTCACACACTTCGATACTGACGCCAAAAAACAACTCGATCTCGGCGCGCGTCCAGGTCGTGACTTTGCGGCTGAGCGCAACACTGCAGACGTCAACGTCTTCGAGGTGGCGGCCAAACATATCGAGACGCTCACCAAAGCGAAGAAGCGCGTCATCATCGCTGCGTGGTCCGAGGGTTCAGCTGAACGTCTCGCCGGGGTGCTGAGCGATCACGGTGTTGAAGCCGTGGTGCGCAGCGAATCCTGGCGCCACAGCGCGGCGTTGCCAAGAGGGGCGCATGCGCTCGCCGTGCTGCCAATCGAGCACGGCTTCGAGACCGAGCAATTCGCGCTGCTAGCCGAGCAAGACATCCTCGGCGATCGCCTCGCGCGTCCGCGCAAGCGGCGTAAGGCGTCAAGCGTGATCGCTGAAGCCGCGGCCATGAGCCAAGGTGATCTCATCGTCCACCAAGATCACGGCGTTGGTCGTTACGAAGGATTGAAGACGCTCGACGTTGCGGGCGCGCCGCATGATTGTTTGGATCTGACGTATCACGGCGGCGACAAGTTGTATCTGCCGGTGGAGAACATTGAGCTGGTTTCGCGTTATGGCGCGGAAGACGCGGAAGCGCAGTTGGATAAGCTGGGCGGCGTCGCCTGGCAGAGCCGTAAGGCGCGCGCGAAGCAGCGTTTGCGCGATATGGCGGAGGAATTGCTTCGCATCGCAGCGCTACGAGCGACGCGAGTGGCAGAGCCCGTCGCGCCGCCTGAAGGGTTTTGGGACGAGTTTTGCGCGCGGTTTCCGTATGAGGAAACCGATGATCAGCTTGCTGCGATTGATGACGTCGTGGGCGATCTGGCTGCCGGTCGGCCGATGGATCGCCTGATTTGCGGCGACGTGGGCTTCGGCAAGACCGAAGTGGCGCTGCGAGCTGCGTTCCTGGTTGCGATGACGGGCAAGCAAGTTGCTGTTGTTGCGCCGACGACGCTGCTTTGCCGCCAGCACTACCGTACTTTCACGGAGCGCTTCCGTGGCCTACCGGTGCGCGTGCGTCAGCTCTCGCGTCTTGTGACGACGAAAGAAGCAAACGAGACCAAAGCAGCCGTTGCTGACGGCACGATTGAGATCGTCGTTGGCACGCATGCGCTGTTGTCGAAAACAATGCAGTTCCGCGATCTCGGACTGATGATCATCGATGAAGAGCAGCACTTTGGTGTGAAGCATAAAGAGCGGCTCAAGGATTTGCGCGCCGAAGTGCATGCACTTACGCTTTCCGCGACGCCGATCCCGCGCACCCTGCAACTTGCCCTCGCGGGAGTTCGCGAGATGAGCATTATCGCGACCCCGCCGATCGATCGTATGGCGGTGCGGACGTACGTGACGCCGTTTGATGGCGTGACCGTTCGTGAGGCGTTGCTCCGTGAGAAGTATCGCGGTGGTCAGAGTTTCTTTGTCGCTCCGCGGATCTCCGATCTGGAGGAAATCTCGGATTTCTTGCGCAGAACAGTGCCGGAAGTGACATTCGCAGTGGCGCACGGGCAAATGGCTGCGGGCGCGCTCGATGAGCTGATGACGAATTTCTACGATGGCGCATTCGACGTGTTGGTGTCGACCAGCATCGTTGAATCCGGCCTCGATATACCGCGCGCGAACACGCTTGCTGTCTTCCGCGCCGATATGTTTGGCCTGGCGCAACTCTATCAGCTGCGGGGCCGTGTCGGTCGCTCGAAGTTGCGCGCTTACGCGTATCTCACGACCGCGGCTGAGCAATCACTGACGGTGAGCGCGGAGAAGCGCCTGAAGATCTTATCGTCGCTCGACAATCTTGGCGCGGGCTTCACGCTTGCCAGCCACGATCTTGATATGCGCGGTGGGGGCAATTTGCTGGGTGAAGAGCAATCAGGTCACATTCGCGAAGTCGGCGTTGAGCTTTATCAGTCCATGCTCGAGGAAGCCGTGGCCTCTCTGCGCGATGGCACGGAAGAAGCTGTGAGCGAGAAGTCGTGGTCGCCGCAGATCAATGTCGGGGCCTCGGTGCTGATTCCTGAAGACTATGTCGCAGACCTCACGGTGCGGCTCGCGCTCTATCGCCGTCTAGCCGATCTCGATTCTGATCAAGAACGTGAAGCGTTCGCCGCGGAGTTGATTGATCGCTTCGGCCCGCTGCCGGCGGAGGCGGATCAGCTTATCGCTGTCGCTGCGCTGAAAGCGCTCTGCCGCCGATGCCAGATTTCCAAACTCGATGCCGGGCCGAAGGGCGCGGTGCTGACGTTCCGCGAGACCGGCTTCCCTGATCCGCTCGCGCTGGTGCGTTTCATCACCGAGCGGCCGGATGATTATAAGATGCGGCCGGACGGCAAATTGGTTGTGCAAGGCGGCTGGCCGGAGGCGACACAACGCCTCAAAGCGCTGCGCGCAGTGCTGGAAGCGATGTCGCGTTTGGCGACCCGCAAGGCCGCGTAAAACGTGGAAAGTCGCACCGGTTATTTGCGCGAGAATTGCTCGACATCGCAGGACAAGCGATAGCGACTTCGGCGGAGAGACTGTTGAGTTAGAGCGTGACTGAGGCCGGGATACTCTCGACTTCAATTGCACGCAGCGCACGCGCGAGCAAAGCTGAGCCACTCTCACCGGGCTGCAGCTCGACCACGCTCTGTTCGAACACGAGCGGCCCAGCGCCGCCTTCACCCGAAGCAAACGCAGTGCATTCAGCCACAGATGCGATCCGTTCGGCGGTGCGCTTGGCATTTTTCAGACGCGCGGCGGGGAGAGCGAGGGCGATGAGATCGGCGCCCAAAGTTACGCCGCTATCGGCATCGCGCATCAGTCTCGCTGCCAGGGAGGCGATCTCACCGAAGCCTTTGCGCCAAATCTCCGGGCTAGGTTCGCGAGCACCGATGGCTGGCGTCACGCGCAGCACGACCATGCTCATCGGGCGGCCGCTGGTGTGATGATCGCTGGCTATCCGTGCGAGGTGCGCATCAAACGGATCACGCAGCCATAGGCCCGTCCGCGCGTCGCCCATTAGATCGCGCAGCGCGCGCATCTCGTGTTCAGCAGTGCGGCGGCGGCGTTCACGGCGCACCGCTTCAAACAGCCAGCCCATGCTGGCGGCGCCTGGAGTGAGGGTCGAGCAAATCGCGGCCGCGCCACGATCAATCGCCGACGCGGCGGTTGCGGTGTCGCCCGGCTTTGTGAGCATCAATGTCGGTAGGTGATAGAGCGTCGCGTTACGACGGAGCGCGGAGCAGAGCGAAAGTGCCGTGGCCGGATCTTCTGCGCCGTTGAGAACGACAGCGTCGAACGGTTCATCGTGAAGGTGATCGAAGCCAGTGTACGACGTGAACGCTGCCGCCACCAATCCACCTTGATCGGTCAGCGAGCGTTCGAGCGCCAGAAAGACTGAACTAGGTGCGCCGATATAAAGCGCCTTGAGCTTGCGCGGCTCCATCGCCTTCGGCGGCGTGATGCCCAGTGATGTGGCAGTCGCCAGGCGGCGCGCGCATTCTTCTTCTGCAATGGCGACGCGCGTCCATGCGTCCATCTGCGTGGCGAGCAGTCTTGGCGGCGCGTTCAGCGCGATTGCGCCTGCGTCACCGACCACAGGTGCGGCTTCGATTGAACAGCCAATGAGTTGCGTCAGCAAACCGGGAGCCCCAGCCGCCGGTTCGCCTTCAATTAGGATACGGATGTCTTCGCCATCAGGCGCGTCACGGAACGGGCCAGTCAGCGCAGTGGCATCAATACCGGCGCTCGCAAGCAACGCCTGGGCGTCGCGCGCCACGCGCGCGTCGGCGGCTCTCACCACAATCCGCAAAGTTAACGCTCCGGCGCCCCCGCGACGGTGCGCTCTATAATAGATTATAAGTAACGCGGATTAGCACACCTCGAAACCGCGAGGGTAAACGGAGGACGTAATGGGTCAGGGACCACTTTCCGGCGTGAAGGTCGTGGAGTTCGCTGGCATTGGCCCAGGCCCCTTCTGCTGCATGCTGCTTTCAGACATGGGCGCTGACGTCGTGCGCGTGGATCGCAAAGGTGGGCGAGCACCATTCAAAACTGACATCCCAGCCCGCGGCCGCCGCCATGTCGTGCTGGATCTGAAAGCGCCCAACGATGTCGGTGTCGCTCTCGCTCTGATCGAGAAGGCGGACGTGGTGATCGAAGGCTTTCGTCCTGGCGTGATGGAGCGGTTGGGTCTCGGACCCGACGAGGCACTGAAGCGGAACCCGAAGATCGTTTATGGGCGCATGACTGGTTGGGGGCAGACCGGCCCGCTGGCGGAAGCCGCTGGTCACGACCTCAACTACATCGCCATCTCCGGCGCTCTGCACGCGATGGGGCGCAAGAACGATCCGCCCGCACCGCCGCTTAACCTCGTTGGCGATTACGGCGGTGGTTCACTCTACTTGGCCATGGGCGTGTGTGCGGCGCTGTTCGAAGCTCAACGCTCGGGCAAAGGTCAGGTGATCGACGCGGCGATCACAGATGGCGCGGCTTCGCTCATGAGCGTCATCTATGGTTTGCGCGCGTCACACATTTGGAGTGACGAGCGCGATGCCAATCTGCTCGACGGCGGTGCGCACTTCTACGACGTCTACAAAACCAGCGATGACAAGTTCGTCTCAATCGGTTCGATCGAGCCCCAGTTCTACGCGCTGCTGATCGAGAAGACCGGCCTTAAGGACGATCCGAAGTTCTCCTTCCATATGAACAAGGCCGATTGGCCCGAGCTCTCGGAAAAGCTCGCGGCAGTGATCGCGACGAAGACACGCGACGAGTGGACGGCGCTGATGGAAGGCACTGACGTCTGTTTCGCGCCGGTTCTGAGCATGGCGGAAGCGCCTACCCACCCGCACAACGTTGCGCGGCAGACGTTTGTTGAAGTCGGCGGCCTGAATCAGCCAGCGCCAGCCCCAAGATTTTCGCGCACGCCGTCGGCCATTCAGGGACCGCCGGGCGGAAACGGCCAAGATTCAGGGCAAATTCTCGAGTCGTGGGGCGTTTCTGAACGGCCAGTATGATCGACGGTCTCAGCGTCCGTTCAGCCCAAATATCGTTTTATCATCCCCGGTTCCGGACGATTTTCGTCCCTCGCTCGTACCGGGATCAGGTTCTCACTCCACCTTAGGGGTGAAGCAAAAGCACCGGCAGCCGGCTCAGCTGCCGGTGCAATTGCGTTTGGGCTTCAGGCTACTCACAGCTGCGTTTCAGCTGGCGCAATATGATTGGCGGCCTCAGCATCCGTTCAGCGCGACTATCGTTTTATCATCCCCGGTTCCGGACGATTTTCGTCCCTCGCTCGTATCGGGGCCAGGTTATCACTCCACCTTAGGAGTGAAGCAAAAGCGCCGGCGGCCGGCTCAGCCGCCGGCGCAATTGCGTTTAGGCTTCCAAACCTGAAACCTGCATATCCGCCACGGCATGTTGCGCGGGCGCCCGCCGCTACGTAAACGGACGCATGGCTAACAAAGTTTATCCGGACGCGAAGTCCGCGCTCGAAGGCTTCACCTTCGACGGCATGTCGGTGATGAGCGGCGGCTTCGGCCTCTGCGGCATCCCCGAAAACCTGATCATCGCCCTCCGCGACTCTGGCGTTAAGGGCATCACAGTGATCTCGAACAATGCCGGCGTCGATGGTTGGGGTTTGGGCCTGCTGCTTGAGACGAAGCAGATCAAGAAAATGGTTTCCAGCTATGTCGGCGAGAACAAAGAGTTCGCGCGTCAGTATCTGAGCGGCGAGTTGGAGCTTGAGTTCAATCCGCAAGGCACCCTCGCCGAGCGTTGCCGGGCAGGGGGCGCAGGAATCGCCGGCTTCTATACGAAGACCGGCGTCGGGACACTCGTCGCCGAGGGCAAAGAAACGAAAGTGTTCAACGGCGAGACGTTCGTTCTTGAGACTGGCTTGGTTGCCGACCTCTCAATCGTCAAAGCCTGGAAGGGCGACAAGGAAGGCAACCTGATCTTCCG
>JBEBHI010000116.1:0-11487 GCA_040080935.1 Terricaulis sp. | reverse complement strand
GGTGTGTGCGCCGTAGGGGGCGGTGTCGAGGAAGAGATCGGCGAGTGGATAGCGCGCGAGGTGGCGGGGGTTCGGGGCCTTCTTCGCGAAGATCAGGCGGTCGGCGGAGACGCCATAGGTTTCCGCGGCGGCGCGGAGGCGGGTGTTGGTCTCGGTGTTGTAGTCCAAGAGCCAGATGACGCTGTTCGGCACTTGATTGAGGATCGCCATCCAGCGTTCGAACGAGAAGCGCGTGACTTTGTGCGCGGCGTTGAAGCAGCAGAACACGAACGCGTCTTCCGGCAGGCCATGCTCGCTGCGTTGCGGCGGGGCCGTGTCGACGATGCGCTTGCGATCGTTCGGCTGATAGCAGGGCAGACGTAGCACGCGTTCGGAATAGTAGATCTCGTGATCGGCCGGGATCACCCAGTCGTCGCCGATGATGTACTGGTGATAGGGCGTGCCCATCGAACCGGGGTAACCCAGCCAATTGACTTGGATTGGCGCGGGGCGGCGCGCGAAGATGCCGAGGCGAGCGTCGCGCGTGTGGCCGTTCACATCGATCAGGATGTCGATCTCATCGGCGGCGATTTGCGCGGCCGCTTCGTCATCGCTGATGTTGCGGATGTCGGCCCAGTGCTCGGCGGCGGCTTTGATGCGGCGGTTGATGCCGTCGTCGGACGGGATGCCGCAATAATAGATGAAAACCTCGATGGCGTTCGGATCGTGCGCTTCGAAGAGGTTGGCCATCAGATAGCCGACGGCGTGGGCGCGGAGATCTGACGACACGTAGCCGATGCGCAGGCGCCGGCCTTGTGCGATCGGCGCGTTGCGGCGGTCGCTGGCGCTGGTGGTGGCGGGCGCGAGCGCGTCAGCGTAGCGGTGCGAAAGCCCGAGGTGCTGCAGCGGATCGTCCGAATAGGCGCACGAGGAGAGCGGGTGGAAGCGCGAGACGAACTCCGCGCGTGAGAGCTTCGATGGCGTCGTTGCGATCGGCCATTCGCACCGTGCCAAACGCGCGGCGGCGTATTGTTCGATGACGTCGCGCTGCTCTTTGTTGAGGTCGAGGCACTGCGCGAGCGCGGCTTCGGCGCTCTCGTATTGCTGGTTGTCGCTGAGGACGCGGCTGAGCTGCTTCAGCAATGTGATCTTGTATTCGATGCTGTCGCCGTTGATTGGGCCGAGCCGCTCGAGGCCGGTTTTCCATTGTTCGACTGCGGCGGCCGCATCGCCGGCGCGTTCAAGCGCGCTGCCGAGATTGATGTGCGCGGGCGCGAAGTCCGGGTTCACGGCCAGCGCGGCGCGGAGCGAGGCGAGTGCGCCGGCGTGATCGCCGGTTTGCGCGAGCAGCGTCGAGCAATTGAAGTGGACGATGAAGAGGAGCGGGTTGTCGCCATTCATGGCGATCCAGACTTGGTAGAGCTGGCGGGCGAGATCGGGCTGGCCTGCGTTGGTCAGCTGCTGGGCGGCTACAATGAGCTCGTTGAGGCCCAGCGATCCGGTCGTGACCTTCTGCAAAGCCGTCACGAACGCCGTTTGAGACATGGGGATGCCGCCCGCTTACGCGGGCATACGCGCCCGCGCGCGAAGCTCGGGTGATTTGCGTTGCCGAAATCTTAATGCGCAAACGCCCAGCGCTGGGGCGCTGGGCGTTCTAAGAGGCCCCCAATTGCCCCCGTTTAGATCGCGGCGAGGTAGGCTTCGATCTGATCGCCGTCGAGGCTCGTCACCTGCGTTGAGGTGAAGGCGTAGAGCTGCGTGGCGTTGAAGTTCGAGATGTTTGTGGTCGAGAGGTGATCCAGCTGCGTCGTCGTGAAGGACGCGATCTGAGTCACTTGCAGCGCGCCGATGGTGCCAACCGTGAGGTTGTCCATCACATCCGTCGACAGCGCGGCGATCTGCGTTGCCGTGAAGGCGCCGACTTGCGTGTCGGTGAACTCCGCAACGTCGTTGGCGGCCAGCGTGTTGATCTGCGTCGAGGTGAGCGAGCGAACCTGGGTTGCGCTCAATGTGGCGATCTGGGTTGCGTCGAAGGCCGCGAAGGTCGCGGCGTCGAGCTTGGCGAGCTGCGTCGTCGACATCGCCGCGACTTGAGCATCCGAGAGCGAGGTCACGTTCGTTGCGGTGAGCGCGGCGACCTGGCTGGTCGAGAAGGCCGCGATCTGCGTTTCGGTGAACTCGGCGATGTCGCTGGCGGCGAGGGCGCCCAATTGGGTCGCGGTCAGCGACTTGATTTGCGTGGCCGAGAGCGCGCCGACTTGGGCGAGATCCAAAGCCGCGAGGTTGGCGTTGGAGAAGGCGCCAACTTGCGGGGCCGAGAAGGCGCCGATTTGAGCCAGCGTGAAGTTCTGCATCTGCGTGGCCGTGAAGGCCGAGATGTTCGTGGTGGTGATCGCCTGCAGCTGCGTTGCCGTCAGCGCCGCCACTTGCGAGTCATCGAGGGCCGCCAACTTGGTGGAGTTGAGGGCTTTGATCTGCGTCGTCGTCATATGAGCGACTTGATCGGCGCTAAACTCACCGATGTCGGCGGCGTCCATTGCGGTGATCTGCGTTGCGGTGAGCGCCGCGACCTGGCTGTTGCTGAGGCCGGCCACTTGCGTTGAGTTCAGGGCGTGGACGTTGGCGGCCAGCATGCTTTGCAGCTGCGTGGCCGACATCGCGCCGATCTGCGTGTCGGTGAGGGCGCCGACGACCGTGGCGTTCATGCCAGCGATCTGCGTCGTGCTCATGCCGGTGATTTGGCCGGTGGTGAACTCAGCGATGTCAGCGGTTTGCAGCGCGTTGATCTGCGCCACTGTGAGGGCGCGGACTTGCGTCGCCGAGAGGGCGGCGATCTGCGTGTCGGCGAAGGCCGAGATCTTGGTGGCGCTGAGTGCAGCGAGCTGGCTCGTGGAGAGCGCGGCCATCTGCGTGGTCGTGAAGGCGCCGATTTTGGTTTCATCCAGGCCAGCGAGCTTCGTTGCCGTGATGGCGCCCAGTTGCGTGGCGGTCAGCGCCGCGACTTGGGTATCGGCGAAGGCGGTGAGGTTGGTCGCCGAGATGGTTGCGATTTGCGTGGCCGTCATCGCGGCGATGTGGGTCGCTGCGAATTCACCAATGTCGGTTTCGTCGAGGCCGGCGATCTGCGTCGTCGTCATCGCCGCAACTTGGTTGGTGGAGAGGGCGGCGATCTGCGTTTCGACGAGCGCGTGGGTGTTGGCGGCGTTGAGCGCGGCAACCTGCGTTGTCGTCATCGCCGTGATCTGGGTTTCGTTCAGGTCGCCCACGTTGGTGGCGGTGAGGCCAGCGACTTGTGTGGTGGTCAGCGCGGCGATTTGGCCGCCTGAGAATTCACCGTAATCGGCGGTGTTGAGCGCGTTGAGCTGGCCGGTGGTCAGCGACGAAACTTGCGTGTTGGTCATGGCCGCGACCTGATCGGCATCGAGCGCCGAGAGGTTGGCGTTGGTCATCGCGCGCATTTGCGAGGTCGACATCGCCGCGATCTGCGTCGTGGTCAACGCGCCGACTTGGGTTTCGGTCAGGCTCGCGACGCCGCCGGTCGAGATGGCTTGGATCTGCGTCGCGGAGAGGGCGGCGACTTGCGTTTCGGCCAGAGCGGCGAGGTTTGTGTTCGACAGCGCTTGCAGCTGCGTCGTCAACAGGCCGGCGACTTGCGTTTCGGTGAACTCAGCCATGTCGGACGTGCCGAGGGCGGAGAGCTGCGTGGCGCTGAAGGCGCGCACTTGGTTCACGCTCATCGCGGCGATCTGCGTTGCGCCGAATGCGGCGGCAGCAGCGGCGGAGAGGCCGGAGATTTGCGTGGTTGTCAGCGCCGCGGCTTGAGTTTCGGTCAGCGCCGCGATGTTGGTGGTGGTGAGAGCGTTGACTTGCTGCGTGGAGAGCGCGCCGATCTGGCCGGCGGTGAGCGCGGCGATCTGGCTATCAGCAAAGGCGGCAAGGTTGGTGGACGAGAGCGACTTCACCTGCGTCGCCGTGAACGCGGCGACTTGGGTTTCGTTGAGCTCGGTAATGTTGGTGGCGCGGAGCGCTTCAACTTGCGTCGTGTTCAGCTGCGCGATTTGCGCGGCCGTGAGTTCGGCGACGTCGGTGGCCGAGAAGTTCGTGATCTGCGTGGCCGTGAACGACTTGATCTGCGTTGCGTTCAGGGCGCCGAGTTGATCGGAGTCGAGCGCCGAGGCGGCAGCGTTGGTGAGGCCGCCGATTTGCGTGCCCGTCAGCGCCGCAACTTGCGTGGCCGCGAGTTCGCCGATGTCGGTGGCGTTGAGGCCCGCGATCTGCGTGTTGGTGAGCGCTGCGATCTGGGTCGTCTTCAGCGCTGCGGTTTGCGCCGCATCGAGGCTGGAGAGGGCGGCGCCCGAGAAGGCTTGCACTTGCGTCGTCGTGAAGGCGCCAACTTGCGTGGCGGTGAGGCCGGCGAGGCTGGCTTGGGTCAGCGACGAGAGTTGTGTCTTGGTCAGCGCGCCGATTTGCGCGGTGGTGATCTCGCCGACATCGGTCGCGTCGAGCGCGCCGATTTGCGTGGCGGTCAGCGCTTTGACTTGGGTTGCGGTCAGCGCGCCCATTTGGGTGGCGTCGAGGGCTTTGACCGCGTCGGTGCTGAAGCGCGCGACTTGCGTGGCCGTGAAAGACGCGACTTGGGTGGCGTTGAGGGCCGCCATGTTGGTGGCGTTGAGGGCCGCCATCTGAGCCGTGCTCAGTGAGGCCAGCTGCGAAGCGGTGAACTCGGCCACATCGTTGGCCGTGAGCGCTGCGATCTGCGTGTTGGTGAGCGCCTTGGCTTGCGTGGTCGTGATCGCAGCCATCTGCGTCGCGTTCAGCGCCGCAAGATTGGTCTCAGTGAGTTCTTTGATTTGCGTGGTGCTGAGCGCGGCCACTTGTCCGGCGGTCAGCGCGGCAGCTTGCGTTTCAGCGAGGCCCGCGACGTTGCCGGTCGAGAGGTTGGCGATTTGCGTTGCCGTGAAGGCCGCGACTTGGGCTTCAGAGAGATCGCCCATCACCGTCGCGGTCAGCGCTTTGACTTGGGTCGTCGCCATGGCGGCGATTTGCGTGGTGGTCAGGTCAGCGATGTCGCTGGCGCCGAGGCTGTTGATCTGGCCGGTCGAGAGCGAGGCGATCTGCGCGGCGGTGATGGCGGCGGATTGCGTGGCGTCGAGCGCCGAGAGATTGGCGTTGGTGAAGGCTTTGACTTGCGTCGTGCTGAGCGAGGCGATTTGGCCCGCCGTCAGCGCGCCGGTTTGCGTCGCCGTCATTGCCGCGATCTTGGTCGAAGACACGGCCGTGAGCTGCGTGGTCGTCAGCGCTTCAACTTGCGTGTCGGCGAGGGCGGCGAAGTTGCCGGTTGAGAGCGCGCCGACTTGCGTCACCGTCATCGCGGCGACTTGTGAGGCGGCGAACTCGGCCATGTCTGTGGTGTCGAGCGCGGCGAGCTGCGTCGCGGTGAACGACTTGATCTGCGTGGCGTTCATGCCCGCGATTTGCGTGTCGGCGAGGGCGTGAACGTTGGCGGCGGTGAGCAGCGAGAGCTGCGTCGCGGTCATGGCCGCGGCTTGACCGGCGGTCATCGCCTGGACGTTCGTCGCCGTGAGCGCGGCGACTTGCGTGCCCGAGAGGTTGGCGACTTGCGTATCGGTCAGCGCCGCGATTTGCGTGTCGGCCATGGCGCGGACGTTGCCGGTCGTGAGCGCTTGGACCTGCGCGTTCGAGAACGTGGCGATCTGGGTTTCGCTTAGGTGGCCGACGTTGGTGGACGTAAGTGTGGTCACCTGCGTTGCGGTGAGGGCCGCAATTTGAGTTGTAGTGATGTCGCCGATGTCGGTGGCGTTCATCGCGCCGACTTGCGTCGCGGTGAGGGCTTTGACTTGCGTGGCGTTGAGTTGCGCGAACTGGCCGGCGTCGAAGGCGGAGACGGCCGTGGTCGAAAGCGCGCCAATCTGCGTGGCGTTGAGGGCGCCGATCTGAGCGTTCGTCAACGCACCGATGTTGCCGGCGTTGAGGCCGCCGACTTGCGCGACGCTGAGGGCGCCGACCTGCGTGGTCGTGAGCGCCGCGATCTGCGTGTCGGCGAGAGCCGCGAGATTGGTGGCTGAGATGGCCGCGAGCTGCGTCGTGGCCAGACCGGCCACTTGCGTTTCCGTGAGCGCCGCCATGTTGCCGGAGGTCAGCGCGGCCATTTGCGTGGTCGCGAGGGCGGCGATTTGCGTGCCCGTGAACTCAGCGACGTTGGTCGCGTCGAGCGCCGTGAGCTGGGTCGTGGTGAGTGATTTGATCTGGGTCGCGTTCATGGCCGCGACTTGCGTGGCGTCGAAGGCCGACAGCGTCGCGTTGGTCAACACTGAGACTTGCGCGCGGGTGAGGGCGGCGACTTGGCCAGTGCTGAAGGCGCCGACTTGCGTGGCGGTGAAATTTGCCATCGCCGTGGCGGACAGCGAAGCGACCTGCGTCGTCGTCATCGCCGCGATTTGCGTTTCAGCCAGGGCGCCGACGTTGCCGGCAGTGAGCGCGCGGACTTGGCTCGAGGTCATGGCGGCGACTTGGGTCGTCGTCATGTTGCCGAGTTGGGTGGCGTCGAGGGTGGCGATCTGGGTGCTGGTCAGCGCCTGAACTTGCGTCGCGGTGAGTGCAGCGATTTGGGACTCAGACATGTCGCCGATGTTGGTGACCGTAAGCGCTTTCACTTGAGCGGCCGAGAACATTGCGACCTGGTCAGTCGAGAATTCGCTGATGTCGGTGGCCGAGAGCGCCGCGATCTGCGTGTTCTTGAGCGATTGGACCTGCGTCGCGTTCAGCGAAGCGACTTGTGTTTCTGCGAGAGCTGACAGCGCCGTTGCGGTCAGCGACTGCATTTGTGTCGCGTTGAGCGCGCCAACTTGCGTTTCCGTGAGCGCGCCGATGTTGCCGGCGGTGAACACCTTCACCTGAGCTGCGGAGAGGGCGCCGATTTGCGTCGTCGTCAGCGCGCCGAGTTGGGCGTCGGCGAGGGCTGAAATCGTGGTGGCGCTGAACGTGCCGATCTGCGTGGCGTCAAACGCCGCGATCTGGGTTTCGTCAAGCGCGGCCATGTTGGTGGACGTCAGCGCTTTGACTTGCGTGGTCGTGAAGGAGTGCAGCTGCGTGGACGTGAATTCCGCGATGTTGGTCGCGTTCATGGCCGTGAGCTGGGCGGCGGTCAGCGATTGGGCTTGCGATGCCGAGAGAGCGGCGATCTGGGTGTCGACGAGGGCGGCCAGATTGGTGTTGGTGAGCGCCTGCAATTGCGTCGCGGCGAACGCGCCGATTTGCGTTTCTGTGAGCGCAGCCATGTTCGTGGCGTTGATGGCGCGCACTTGCGTCGTTGAGAGCGCCGCGATCTGCGTATCTTTGAATTCGGCGATGTCTGCCGCGTCGAGGGCGGTGATTTGCGTCGCGGTGAGTGCTTTGACTTGCGTGACCGTGAGGGCGCCGAACTGAGTGGCGTCGAAGGCGGAGACAGCGGTGTTGCTGAGGCGCTCAATTTGGCTGGCGCTGAAGGCGCGCGCTTGCGTGTTGTTGAGTTCGCCGATGTCGGTGGCGCTGAGGCCGGAGACTTGAGCGGTCGTGAGGCTTGAAATCTGCGTCGCGGTAAGCGCGCCGGCTTGAGTTTCATCGAGCGCCGAGATGTTGGCGGCGCTGAAAGCCTGAATTTGCGTGGTGGCGAAGGCGGCGACGGCTGTCGCGCTCATGCTGCCGACCAGAGTTCCTGTGAAAGCGCCGAGCTGCACTTCGTTGAGCGCGAGAAGTTGCGCAGAAGAGAAGGCGACGTCGCTGGAGAAGTTCGGAATTTGCGTTGCTGTGAACGCCTTCACCTGTGTGGTGGAGAGCGAAGCAACCTGAGTGTTGGAGAGCGCGCCAACGCCGGCGACGCTGATAGCGGCGATTTGGGTCGGGGCGAACGTGCCCAGAGTGGTCGTCGATAGGCTTTGGATAGCCGTAACCGACAGCGCCGCAACTTGTGCGGTGGACAAGCTCGAAATCGTCATCCCGGACCTTCTTGGTCTAGAGAGCCGACATTCAGTCAGCCCACGCGCACTCCTGACGCTTCTGCGTCCTGATGCGAGCGGTTCCACGTTTACGATGAATGTGTTTCCGAGACGTTTCCGCCACAGGTTGTAAGCACCCGAAACAGCAACGAATTCGTTAGGGTTTCATTAGGGTTTGGGGCGCGCAGCGGGATTGGCGGTAAGTAACGAGAACTACGCCGACCGGAAGGATATCTGCGACCGCAGAACCTTGAACTTGCGTGACTTAAGCCGTACCGCGGAAGGTGATGAACGGCGCTGACGAGTCTCAGGCGACGATCGATGGCGATGGGCTTGCGAGCCAGCTCTACGCCAGCCTTGAAAGCATGCCTGACGCTTTCATCCTGCTCGATGCGGGCTGGCGGTTCACTTATATCAATGCCCAAGCGGAACGAGTGCTTATGCGCTCGCGCGGCCAATTGCTCGGCCGCAACATGTGGGACGAGTTCCCTGAAGGCGTCGATACGATCGCGTACAGGGAATATTCGAAGGTCAAAGCCAATGGCGGCTCAACGACGTTTGAGCTCGACTATCCGCCGCTCAGTGCGCGCCTGGAAGTGCGGGTGTTCTCGTCTCAGGGCGGATTGGCGATTTACTTCCGCGACATCAGTGAGCGCCACGGCACGCAAGAGACGATGCGGCTGCTGCAGTCGACGATCTCGCGGCTGAGAGATGTGGTGATCATTACGGAGGCGGGGCCGATTGGCGACGGACCGCCGATCGTGTTTGTGAACGACGCCTTTACAGACATGACCGGTTACACGCCGATCGAAGTCCTCGGTAAGACGCTGCGCTTTTTGCACGGCCCGAAAACCGATCCTGAGGAATTGGCGCGTTCGCGCGATCAGTTGGCGAAAGGTCTTACGGCGCGGACTGAGATCATCAACTACACCAAGGATGGTCGCGAGATTTGGGTGGAGGGTGAGCTTTTTCCGCTCGTCTCTGATGATGGCGCGACGACGCACATCGTTGTGGTTGCGCGCGATGTCACGCAGCGTCGAGAATTGGAAGCGCAGTTGCGCCAATCGCAGCGGCTGGAAGCTGTGGGCCAGCTCACGGGCGGCGTCGCGCACGATTTCAACAATCTGCTGACCGTGATTTTGAGCAACGCCGAATTGCTGGAGACTCGCCTCGAAGGAAACGATCAGCTGCACATGCTGGCGGAGATGACGCGGCTTGCAGCGGAGCGCGGCGCGGAACTCACGAGCCGCTTGCTGTCGTTCTCACGCAGGCAAGCGCTTGATCCGAAGACGACTGATGTCGCGGCCTTGGTGCGCAGCATGGATCAATTGCTGCGTCGCGCGTTGGGTGAGCAGATTCACATTCAGATCGTCGCCGAGCACAGCGCTTGGGATGCATTGATCGACTCGTTGCAGCTTGAAAGCGCGCTTCTGAATCTGTGCATCAATGCGCGCGATGCGATGTCTGCTGGAGGCATGCTGAGCATCGGCGTGTGGAACGCGGTGCTGAAGAGTGATGCGACATCGACGGGCGGCGACTATGTCGTGCTCTCGGTCGCGGATACTGGAACGGGCATGGATGACGCCACGCGCGCGCGCGTGTTCGAGCCGTTCTTCACCACCAAGGAAGTGGGCAAAGGCTCAGGGCTTGGGCTATCGATGGTGTACGGCTTTGTCACGCAATCGAAGGGCCGCATCGAGATTGAAAGTGAAGTCGGGCGCGGCACGACGGTGAAGCTCTATCTGCCGCGCTCGCGCGAGCCGCGGCGCGAGCAGAGCGATGCTGTTGTTGGTGCGGTGGCGACGGGACGCGAGCGCGTGCTGTTGGTTGAGGATGACGATTTGCTGCGCGTGCAAGTTGGCGGCGAATTGCAGAACCTTGGCTATCGCGTCGTGAGCGCGCGCTCCGGTTTGGAGGCGCTGCGCTTGCTGCAAGAAGGCGAGCGCTTCGACTTGTTGTTCACGGACGTAGTGATGGCGGGAATGACGGGCGAGCAGCTCGCTTTGCTCGCGCGCAATATCGCGCCGGGGATGCCGGTGCTTTACACGTCGGGGCATCCCGAAACGATGATGGATGAAGAGGGCTATCTGGCGCCGGGCGTTACGTTGCTGCGTAAGCCGTACAGGCGGCGGGAGTTGGCGGCGAAGCTGCGAGAAGTGCTGGGCGCTGCGTCCCCGCGGGCCGAGGCGGGGTGAGCGCTAGATTCCCAGTGGCTGCAGTAGCAACACCAGCCCCATCAAGATCACGATAATCAATGCTGAAAATGCAAAAACCAATGCGGGATCGGAAAAAACAATCATAGCTAGCTCAAGGCGTAAGCCATCCGAAGCTCGCGGGTGGAACGCGCCGGTCCTCCTACGCCAAGGCTTCGGAGGACATCCTACGCGCGCTTTGCGAGCGTAGGATGGTGGGTGATGAGGGATTCGAACCCACGACCCGCTGATTAAGAGTCAGCTGCTCTACCAACTGAGCTAATCACCCGTACCAAACGAGCGCCCGGACATAGGGGGATTGGGCGGGCGCGTCCAGTGTGCGAGGGATGCACAAATGCCCCAGCAGGGGCGCAAGAGGAGCGGGGCATGAACTTGTTTGCCTGGGCGCTGGCTGGTTTCGTGCTGATCCATATCGGTATTTCCGCGACGGGGCTGCGGACCCGGATCGTGGGCGCGATCGGCGAATGGCCGTATCGGGGGCTGTTTTCAGTGGCGTCGGGGGTGCTGCTGACGGCGCTGATCGTGGGCATCGGGCAGATGCGGGCTGATCCGTTCGATCCTTTGAATGCGCCGCTCTGGGACCCGCCGGGCTGGCTGCGCTGGGTCGCCTATGTGCTTGTTCTGTTTGGGTTGAGTTTGGCGTTCGCCGGGCTGTTCACGCCGGGGCCGACGTTTGCTGGCTTCGAGAAAGCGGGGCTGGCGAAGGCTGAGCCGGCGCATGGCGTGCTGCGGATTACGCGGCATCCGTTTCTTTGGGGCGTGGCGCTTTGGGGCGCGGGGCACTTGCTGGTCAATGGCGAGCGCTTTGCGCTGATGCTGTTCGGCGCGATGGCGCTGATGGCTGTGTTCGGCGCGCGTTCGATCGATCGCAAGGGCGCGGCGCGCGATCCGGAGGGCTGGGAAAAGTTCGAGGAGGTGACTTCGAATGCGCCGTTCGTGGCGATCGTTGAGGGGCGCAATAAGCTGGTGATCAGCGAGATTGGCTGGCGCGGTTTGCTTGGCGCGGCGATTGCGGTGGCGATTGCGCTGTTTCATGGACAGTTGTTTGGCGTGGCAGCGTTCTCAACCTGACTTTAAGGACGCGCGCGAGAGAGTGGCCCCATGCTCACCCTCGACCGCGCCCATTTCGATCACATGACCGGCGCCGATCGCGCGTTGCAGATAGAGGTCTTGGGCCTCTTCCGGATGCAAGTTGAAGGCTGGAGCGCGGCTATGGCGAGCGCCAACGGCTGGCGCGAGGCGGTGCATACGCTGAAGGGTTCGGCGCGCGGGATTGGGCTGAATGCCCTGGCGGCGGCGTG
>JBEBHI010000254.1:0-3070 GCA_040080935.1 Terricaulis sp. | reverse complement strand
TGCGTCATTCGCAGCAACGGCGCTGCGATGAGATTTCCGCACGCCTGAAGCTAGGACCGCAACCTGAACACTCGACGAAGGGCCTACCCTCTCCATTGAGGTCAGTGATTTAGCGCACGCAGCAACGGCACGATTTCGCCGAGAGCCGTCATTCGTCATCGCGCATGAGCGGGCCATATACGTCGAGGCTGAGTGACACGCCCCGCGAGGCCAAGATGTCCAGGCACTTCGCGCTGATCTCGATGCCTTCGTTTGACTCTTTCAAGAATAGTCCGACAAAAAGGTCCGGCTGATACTTGTCGGCGAGCGGGCGCCACGCCGAAAGATCATTCGAGAGAGCGCCGAACAGTTCTTCGATTTGCCCATCCAAATCGCCAGGTGCGCGACGTTCGACCCGATAGCGCCAACCTCCGCGCCGTGCGACGCGGCTCCGTCCGGTCTTTGCGTTCGTGATGACCTCGCCCTTGGTCTCCGCGCCGGTTGGCGGCTTTCCAAGGGTCGCCGTGACGGCGTCGGGGACCAAATCGTCTCCGAAGAACCGCAACGAAATGGAGGTCTCTGCAATCACTGCCATGCCGCATGATGGCAAATGCGCGATACGACCGCCAGCGTCCGCTATGGGCCATAAGCGGACCTTCGTCATCTCGATAGCGCGAACGCCCATGGTTCCGGGCTCGATGCTTTCGCATCGCCCCGGAATGACGAAGCATGGCGCTGACCTAGCGCACCGTCTCTTTCGGCGCGTCGACTTTGCGCGCCTTCGGCACGGATTTGAATTTGGGTTTGGGGAGGAGGCGGAAGCGGGATTGGCGCCCAGCGAAGTCGATGCCGATATCGAGTAAGGCGTCGGAGCGGCCGCAGGGGCAGGCAAATTCCATGACTGCGCCGACCGTGTAGGTCTCGCTGGCAACTAGCGGCACCTCTTCTTCCGTCAAGTGGTTGGGCGCGGCGTTGACGCACAGAACAAGATCGCCAGGGCCGACAGCGTCGCTCATGTCTTTCGATCCATCGCTATGAACCGAAAATTAGACCCGATCCGGCGGGCGGCAAGCGCTCGAAGCTCAGGAGCTTTGGGCTGCTTGCACTTCGTTTTGATCCGCGCGGACTTCCCTGCTTATCAGTCCAGTGGTAGGGCCGAGGCGCCGACGCGAAATGATGTACACGTTCGGTCGGCGTGTGAATTTGAGCCAGCGGGGGTAGCGATGACGGAATGGTTCATGTCTCTGCAGGTCGGAGAGAAGATTGCGTTCTTTTCGCTGATTGCCAACGTCCTCGGCGGCATCTTCGCCTTCTTTGCGTTCGGTGCATTGAGGCGTAGCCATGACAAGCGGAAAGCTATTGAAGCGGAGGCGCTTCACCAGAAACAAAGACAACTCGAAGAGATTGCTAGCTTGCGCACAAGAGTGGACGGTGAGCTCATATCCTGGGGCGTGCGCTCTATTGAGAGACTAGCCGAAGGGCACATCCTTCTTCAGACTCGCGGGTCAGGCTCATCAGTTGAGGAGTTGAGCAAACAGCGAGATCAAATTCAGGCTGCAATATCCGCACTCGTTGATAGAGGCCGACTGTACTTCCCAAATCATTCCGCAGACATCGATTGGCCGTCATGGCGCGGTCGGCCAACAGCCAACAAGGGTTTCCGCGATCCCATTCTCGACGCCCTTATGATCGCGCATGAAGAGTTGCGGCGTATTGACCTGATCAACGGTGAATCCTTCACGCCAGCCGCAAGTAATGTCTTCTCCGCGAGGAAGGCATTTATCTCCGAACTGCAGGACTGGATACGTCCCCGCAAGTTGGGTTTTGGCACATCAGGCGAAGCGGAATCCAAGATCAATCACGCAGCCAAGACATGGGCATCGGTCGAGGAAATCGTCGACGATTTTGAGGCGCGCTACGGCACGAGAACGTTTTGGGCCGAGCGCCCAATTGCCAGAGCGCAGTTGCTTGCCGAACTCGCTGCTTCGAACGCTAGAGCTATGGCTTGAACGTCGCGTTCAGAGCGTCACTGAGTAGGGGGCAGTTATGATCGTGGTCGCTACGGGCAGATTCCAGCGGCTCCACCTTGGCTCTGATCGCTATCTACAGACCGCGAAATATTTGGCGCAAGCTCTTCGAGCGCAGTTCTTCGTCACGACGGGTCCGTTTGACAACGAGCTGACAACTCACGGCGAGAGAGCTCCAGGGACGCTGAACCGCAGACTTCTAAACTTCTCCGAGCGCCAGCTGATTATAAGCCGTCATTTGGACATTGCTGAACAGACAATTGTGCCGCAACACGCGTCGCCGCATCACGACAGTTCTAGCGTCGATCTCTGGGCAAGCACCTTTTTCGATTGCCTCGTTGAGCGCGGCATTATCAACTCGGCTGATCTTACGCGCTTTGACGCGAAGCAGATCGTTCTGTTTGTTGCGACCAAAGACGCAGACTACAGAGATTTTCAGGCGACCGGTGAGCGTATCCACTATTCCGAAGTTGTTCGCCGAGCCAA
This sequence comes from Terricaulis sp., assembly GCA_040080935.1. GTDB lineage: Bacteria > Pseudomonadota > Alphaproteobacteria > Caulobacterales > Aquidulcibacteraceae > Vitreimonas. The sequence goes on along the minus strand of JBEBHI010000254.1, from coordinate 578 downwards.
TCCGGGCATTGACGTCGTAGACTACACTCGCTTGGCGAGATTGGCGGATGGAGTGCCGCTTAGCGCGAGCAACATCGATGAAGGTCAACTTGTGCCAGTCATGCAAGTCGCAGAGCGACTAATTCTCGAGCGCGGCTGCAATGATCTTCGTGAGTATTCAGAATTGATCGAGGAAGCCAGAATAGCTCTGGGCTCTGGTGCGATCTCCGAAGCGAGGGTTGCCGAATTTCTCCAAACTCATGCGTAGCATGGCTGTGCGATCCGAGCGTTAGAGCCGGCGTCTCGACAATCTACTGGATCAGCGCCACAGCACTGAGAGCGGATAGAGCGCGATCAGCCAGACGAGGCAGGCGATGACGATGCGCCGGTCTTTCGCCGCGATGCCGATCGCGATGACGGGGAAGAAGGACCAGGTAGTGACGAGGTATTTCGCGGTGAACGCGGGCGCTTCTGCGAGCACGGCGACGGTCGCCACCAAGGCGATGTTGCACACGAGGATGGCGCCGAGCACGGTGCGGCGGTGCTTGTCGAAGTGGGCGTTGAGATCGCTCCAGTCTTCAGGATCGTCCGGGAAGACG
>JBEBHI010000115.1:0-11547 GCA_040080935.1 Terricaulis sp. | reverse complement strand
GGCGGCGCTTGGCCTCGCGTTGAGATGTAGCGCATCAGTCCTCGCGTGGGCGCGGGCGCCGCAAGGCGAGCCGGCCGACGCTGGTATGGTACGCGAAATAGATCACCAGGAGAACGATCGCGAGGCCGTACCAGGTGAGCGCGTAACCCAAGTGCCGCGCCGGCGGCATCGCATCGGCGCCCGCGGCGAGCGCGAACGGATTGGCGGCGGCGCGTCCGTCCGTGCCTACGTAAGCGGCGGCGATGTAATAGTCGGCGACGTTGGCAAGACCCGAGTTGCGCCCCATCGCCGCGAGATCGACGGCGTACCATCGCCGCGCCAGCGGCCGCGGCGGCGCCGTGAACGGACCCGGATCTTCAGGACGAATGGACGCCCCGCTAATCGGCGCGCCAAAGCGCATAGCTGCGGGGACGCGCACTTCATCCGGGCTTGGCGAATCCTTGCCGACGAAGAAATCGCTATCGACGAAGATAACGCTGTCGCCTTCCTGCACCGGCGTGAAGACGCGCCATCCCTGCTCGTGCGTGTCGGGCCGAACGGCGAACACGAACTGAATGCCAGCTTCGACTGGCTGGTAGCTGGCGATCGTCATTTCCGCGACCGGCTCGTCAGCAGCGGCGCTCTTGATCTCGTACTTTTCCCACTGCCAGCGGCCGAACGCGATCAGGATCGCGAACGCGATGATGCTCAGCAACGACATCAGCGGCAGAGGTTTGAAGCTGATCATTCCACGTCCTCGTGCGTCGCTTCGCGCGCTTTGTGCTTCCATTGCAGCGCAAACAGCGTCGCTTTGAACGGCGGCAGAAACGCAAAGCAAAGCACGATCGCCGTTACAATCGTGATGCCGAGCGCCAATGTGTCGGGCAGATCGAGCCCAACTTGCAGGATGAGCAGCAGCGGCGCCACGATGGCGCCGACGATCAAGATCACGAACACCGCAGGCCCATCGCCCGCGTCAGCGCTCTTGAAATCAGCGCCGCACACCGTGCACGCATCACGCAAACGCAGATAAGCGCTGAACACACCCCCCTTACCGCACTGCGGGCAGCGCGACGTAAGTCCAGCAAGCCAAGGGGATGGAGGCGTCATCGCCTGATCTTTCGTCATTCCGGACGCGCGAAGCGCGATCCGGAACCCAGGGGCCACAAGCTGAGCGTTTGCTCCTGGGTTCCGGGTTCTCGGCTAGCGCCGAGCCCCGGAATGACGATCAAGCTCAATTCTGCATCGTCAGATACGGCATCACGTAAACGAAGGTGAAGAGGAAGAGCCACACCACGTCAACGAAGTGCCAGTACCAAGCCGCCGCTTCGAGGCCGAAGTGCTTTTGCGGCGTCATCTGACCCGCGAGCACGCGCAGCAAGCAGACGGCGAGGAAGATCGTGCCGATGATCACGTGCGCGCCGTGGAAGCCCGTCGCCATGAAGAACGACGCGCCATAGACGGTGGCGTTGGTGACATCGCCTTGGTTGCCGAACGCGAAGCCCGCTTCCGGATACTCGACGCCGAACTGGATATAGCTGAACAGCAGACCCAGCAGCACAGTGAGGATGAGACCGTTGCGCGCGCCCTTGCGGTCGCCGCTTTGCAGCGCGTGGTGGGCCCACGTCACCGTCGTGCCCGAGAGCAAGAGGATGAGCGTGTTCATCAACGGGAGATGGAACGGGTCGAAGGTTTCAACGTGCGGCGGCGGCCAGTTGGCCCAAGCCGATGTCATTGCCGCGTCCCAGGTCGGCACGATCCAATGCGCGCGCTGGCCGTGGTCGATCGCCAGTTCGAAGAACATCCAGAACCAAGCGACGAAGAACATCACTTCCGACGCGATGAAGAGGATCATCCCGTAGCGGAGGCCGATATCGACGACCGGCGTGTGATCGCCTTGGCGGCTTTCCTTGATCACGTCGCCCCACCAGCCGATGCAGGTGAAGATCAAGATCACGCCGCCGGCGCCGAAGAGGTACCACTGGCCTTTAGCCAGAATGCCTTCAGCCGCGATGCCGCGCATCAGCACGACCGCGCCGATAGCCGCGATCAGCGCACCGACCGAAGCCACGAAGGGCCACGGGCTCGGATTGACCAAGTGATAGTCGTGCTTGACGTCGCCGTGCGCCATTTCGATCCCTCAGCGTTAGCTCGTTTGCCCGTCCGCCGCGTCCAGCAGCGCCTGTGCTTCAGGCGAGGTAGAGCGGAAGAAGGTGTAAGATAGAGTTAGTGTTGTGATGTCGCGCGTGTCCGGATCGTTGACGATCTCCGGATCAACGAAGAACACGACAGGAAGATCGGCTTCCGCTCCCGGCGCGATCACGCGGTCGGTGAAGCAAAAGCACTCGAGCTTCGCGAAATACTGCCCCGCCACGTGCGGCGTAACGTTGTAGGTCGCGCGCGCCACAACCGGTTCGTTGGACGTGTTCCGCACACGATAGAAAGCAAGGCCGGTTTCGCCGATACGCAGCCGCTCAGACGTTTGCTTGGGCGCGAATTCGACTGGCAGATCAGGCGAGTGGTTGGCGTCGAAACGCACTTCGATGCGGCGATCGAGGATGTGATCGGGCGCCGCTTGCGCCTCTTGCGTCGTGCCGCCGTAGCCGGTCACGCGGCAAAAAGCTTTGTAAAGTGGCACGGCAGCGTAGGCCATGCCGGTCATGCCGAGCACAACTGCGGCGGCGATGATCGCGGTGCGTGCGTGGCGCTTCTTCTCGGGCGTCATGAGCCACCCGCCACGATGCCGCTCTCGACCTTCACCATCGAGATCAGGAACACGAGCAGCACGAACGCGGTGATCGTCAGCGCAATCCAGACGTTTCGGCGCTTGCGCGCCTTCAACTCGTCCGGCGTCAGCGTAACAGTTTCGCGGATATCATTGTCAGCGGCCATCATGCGAAGCCTCGTTCAGCGAGGATCGCGGCGAACAGCGCGAACAGATAAAGGATCGAGAAGCCAAAGAGATCGCGCGCGCGCTTGTCTTCAGCCGGCACGCCCTCGCCAGCACGCGACATCAGCACGCGGCCAGCGAGGAATACGAAGAACGCGCCGCCGAGCACGGCGATCGAGCCGTAAATCATGCCGCCCAAGCCCGTCAGCACCGGCGCCACCGCAAGCGGCGCCAGCAGCAGCGAGTAGACGAAAATTTGAATGCGTGTCGCCTTGGCGCCGTGCGTCACCGGCAGCATCGGCACGCGTGCGGCAGCGTAGTCCTCTTTCTGCAGCAGCGAGAGCGCCCAGAAATGCGGCGGCGTCCAGAAGAAGATGATCGCCACTAGCAGAAGCGGATCGAGCGAAAGCGAGCCCGCCTTCGCCGCCCATGCGATTGCGGGCGGCAGCGCGCCAGCGAGACCGCCAATAACGATGTTCTGCGGCGTCGAGCGCTTCAGCCACATCGTATAAACGACGGCGTAGAAGAAGATCGTGAACGCGAGCAGCGCCGCAGCAAGCGTGTTCGCGGCGAGCTGCATCGTCACAACGCTCAGCACTGAGAGCGTCAACCCCAGCATCAGCGCTTCCTCGCGCGGCACGCGGCCGGCAGGGATCGGGCGCGTGCGCGTGCGGCTCATCACAGCGTCGATATCGCTATCAAACCACATGTTGAGCGCGCCGGAGGCGCCAGCCGCCACCGCGATCGAGAGGATCGCAGCAAAGCCCAGCACGAAGTCGCCCGTCCCGGGCGCGGCCATGTAGCCGACGAGGCCAGTGAACACGACCAATGACATCACGCGCGGCTTCAGCAGCGCGAGATAGTCGCTCGCGCTGGCTGTGCGGTCGTGCGTGAAACTGACGTCGGCCACGTCGCTCCTTTAGTGGTGCGCGTCCGGCTTGATCACCGGGAGTTCGTTGAACTGGTGGAAGGGCGGCGGCGACGAGAGCGTCCACTCGAGCGTCGTTGCGCCCTCACCCCACGGATTGGCGCCGGCTTTACGGCGCACGATGAACATCTCCGCCAGCATGATCAGGAACACGGCGACGCCGGCGATCGTAATCAGGTAGCCGATCGAAGAGATGTGGTTCCAGTACGTGAAGGCTTCTGGATAATCGATGTAACGGCGCGGCATGCCTTGGAGACCCAAGAAGTGCTGCGGGAAGAAGATCACGTTCACGCCGACAAACATCAGCCAGAAGTGCAAGCCGCCGAGGAAGCCGTTGTAGCGATAGCCGCTCATCTTCGGGATCCAATAATAGAAGCCCGCGAAGATGCCGAACACGGCGCCGAGTGAGAGCACGTAGTGGAAGTGCGCGACCACGTAATACGTGTCGTGCAGCGCGGTATCGACGCCTGAGTTCGCGAGCACGACGCCGGTGACGCCGCCAACCGTGAACAGGAAGATGAAGCCGATCGCCCAAAGCATTGGCACTTTGAAGTCGATCGAGCCGCCCCACATCGTGGCGATCCACGAGAAGATCTTGATGCCCGTTGGCACCGCGATGACCATCGTCGCCGCGATGAAGTAGGCTTCGAGATCGAGCCCCATACCCACCGTGTACATGTGGTGCGCCCACACGACGAAGCCGATCACGCCGATGGAAACCATCGCGTAGGCCATACCGAGATAGCCGAACACAGGCTTGCGGGAGAACGTCGAGACGATCTGCGAGATCATGCCGAACGCCGGGAGAATGAGAATGTAAACTTCCGGGTGACCGAAGAACCAGAACAAGTGCTGGTACATGACTGGGTCGCCGCCGCCGGCCGGCTCAAAGAATTGCGTGCCGAAGTTACGATCGGTCAGCAGCATCGTCAGCGCGCCGGCAAGAACCGGCAGCGACAGAACCAGCAGCCACACCGTGACCAGGATCGACCATACGAACAGCGGCATGCGGTGCAGCGTCATGCCCGGCGCGCGCATGTTGAAGATCGTGGTGATGAAGTTGATCGCGCCGAGGATCGAGCTCGCGCCCGCAATGTGGAGCGAGAGGATCAAGAGATCCATCGACGGGCCGCCGTGGTGCGTCGGTGACGTCGAGAGTGGCGCATAGAGCGTCCAACCACCGCCGAAGCCGTGCCAATCGCCGTTGCCCGGCACCATCATCGAAAGCAGCGCAAGCGTGAACGAAGCCGGCAACAGCCAGAACGAGATGTTGTTCATGCGCGGGAACGCCATGTCCGGCGCGCCGATCATCAAAGGCACGAACCAATTGCCGAAGCCGCCGATCATGGCGGGCATGACCATGAAGAAGATCATGATCAGGCCGTGCATGGTCACGGCGACGTTGTAGGAATGGTTCGAGTCCATGCCGAGCATGTTCGCGAGCAGCGAGCCTTCGGTGAAAACCTGGACGCCCGGCTCGGCCAATTCCCAGCGAATGAAGCCAGAAAGCGCCCCGCCGATGATCCCGGCGATGATCGCAAACACAAGATACATCGTGCCGATGTCCTTGTGGTTGGTCGAATAGACCCAGCGCTTCCAGTCATAAAGGCTGGGGCGGTGATCTTCGTGATGATCTGCGGCGTGAGCAGCTTCGTGCGTCATTGGTCTTTATCCTCAGCGCGTCGTTGTCGACGGCGCAGCGGCCGGTTGTTCAGTTGCGGGCGTCGTGGTCGCACCTTCAGCAGGCGCAGGCGACGCCGGTTCGGCGGAAGCGAATGAGCCGCCTTGCGCGGCGATCCATGCGTCGAACTCCTCGCGGCTGACCGCGTGAATTTCGATCGGCATGTAAGCGTGATTGACGCCGCACAGTTCAGAGCACTGTCCGTAATAGATGCCGGGCGTGTCGACGTTGAACCAAGTTTCGTTCACGCGGCCCTGGATCGCATCTTCCTTCACACCGAACGCCGGCAGCGCGAAAGCGTGAATAACGTCATTCGACGTCACGAGCACGCGCACCGTTGTGTTCACCGGAACGAGCAACGGCTCTGTTGTCGCCAACAAGTACGGACGGTTCTGCGCGCGCGCGTCGGCTTCTGGCAGCAAGTTAGCTGCAATTGTAACGCCGGCGTCTGGGTACTCGAAATTCCAGAACCAGGAATTGCCTGTCACCTTCAGCGTCAGTTCAGCTTGCTCTGGGATACGTTCTTCTCTGTAGATGAGCGGGAAAGACTTCCACGCAATCACGACGAGAACGATAACCGGCACGACGGTCCAAATGACTTCAACCAAGATGTTGTGCGTGAACTTCTTGGGGGTCGGATTGGCGCGCTTGTTGAACGCAACCATGACCCACACCAAAAGTGCGGCCACGAATACGGAAATCGCGACAATGATCCACAGGAGAAAATCGTGAAATGCAGTGATCTCACGCATGACGTCCGTTGCCGCGGGCTGCAGGTGCATCGCACCTGGCGTCGGCTGCCCTTGGCGCAACGGCGTCGTCGCGTGCGCAGCGCCCGCAAATGACATCGCACCAGCGGCGATGCTTGCGATCCAAGCCCCTCGCTTCACGCAGTTCTCCTCCCTTGAGATTCAGCGCCGGTATGGCGCGCGCCGAAGCTGACGCCTATACTCGCCGGGCGCGGCATTCGACCGCGCCTTGCGGGTTTGTAAGTCTCCAACCGGGTGGGGTGCTAGCATGAGCCGCGCTTGGCTTCCAAGGCGCTTCTCGTTGGTGATTTCAGCATTCGCGGCCACGGCCGCGTTTGCATCATTCGCCGATGTCGCCGTCGCACAACGCAGCGACCCTAGCGCGGTTACCGTCGTGGGGCGCGATGCGAACGCGCGCCGCTGCAGCGACCAGGTTATGCGAGGTGATACCTCGGACGAAACGGTCAACAGATGCAGCGAGGCTCTCGGGTACCGGCACCTGACGCAGGCCGCGGAGATTCACCTGCGGATCAATCGCGGCGTGACCTACATGCGTCGCCAGCAAAACGAACTCGCCCTGGCCGACTTTGACGCGGTGATCGAGATCGATCGTCGCCACCCGGAAGCGCACGTGAACCGTGGCGCAGCCCTCCTCCAGCTTCACCGCTACGGCCCCGCGATCGCGTCATTCACCGAGGCGCTCGGGCTGGGCGTGCAGGAACCCTACAAAGCCTACTTCAACCGAGGCGCTGCGCGGGAAGCGCTGGGCGACGTCCGCGGCGCATATGAGGATTATAATACCGCATTGGAGATCTATCCGGATTGGGGTCCGGCCAATGTCGAACTCCAGCGTTTCGCCCGCCAGCGGCGCGAGCACCTGCAGGCCTCCCAGACCGGCACGTCAAACCAGTAAAATCAGCAACTTACAGTTTTCGACCATTCCGGCTACGGCGCGGCGCGACTCCAGGACTATATAGAGCGCACACTTTATCCTGGAGACGATCACTATGGCCGATGGGCTGTCCGCAACCCCTGAGCATGCCGCCGAAATGGACTGGGATGCTGCAGCGCGCATCCTCGCTGAGGCTGCCAAGGGCGCGGATGACGGCGAGATTTTCGCCGAGGACACCCGCGCCGAGAGCTTCCACTGGGACGATGGCCGTCTGAAATCAGCATCCTTCGACGCCACGCAAGGCTTCGGCCTTCGCGTCGTCGCGGGCGAGCGCGCCGGCTACGGCCACGCTAGCGTTCTTGAGACCAGCGCCGTCTCGCGCGCCGCCGAAGCCGCGGCCGCTGTGAAGATGGGTCACACAGGCACGCTCGATGTCAGCCCAGCCAAAGTAAACCGCCAGCTTTACGCCGACTACGACCCGATCGAAGCCCCCTCCTTCACGGCCAAGACCGATCTCCTGGCCGAGATCGACGCCTATTGCCGCGCCAAAGACCCGCGCGTGGTTCAGGTCTCCGCGACGCTCGCGGGCGCCCGCCGCGGGCTCACCATTCTGCGCCCCGACGGCGCAAAGCTCACCGACCATCGCCCACTGGTGCGCGTGAATGTCGCGATCACGGTCGAGCGCGACGGCCGCCGTGAGAGCGGCTCAGCCGGCGCGGGCGGCCGCGAGCCCTACGAAGTGTTCATCGCACCGGACCGCTGGAAAGCGCTCGCCGATGAAGCGCTGCGAATCGCACTCGTGAATCTCGACGCCGAACCTGCGCCTGCTGGCGAGATGGATGTTGTGCTCGGCCCAGGTTGGCCCGGCGTGTTGTTGCACGAAGCTGTCGGCCACGGACTCGAAGGCGACTTCAACCGCAAAGGCACGAGTGCTTTTTCTGGCATGATCGGACAACGCGTCGCAGCGCCCGGTGTAACAGTTGTGGATGACGGCACGCTCGAAAATCGTCGCGGCTCGCTAACGATCGACGACGAAGGCACGCCGACTCAGCGCACCGTTTTGATCGAAGACGGCATCCTCAAAGGCTATCTGCAGGATCGCTTGAACGCGCGCCTCACTGGCGTTGCACCGACCGGTTCGGGGCGCCGCGAAAGCTACGCGCACCGGCCAATGCCGCGCATGACCAACACCTTCATGACCGCCGGCGATCGTGATCCCGATGAGATCTTGCGTTCGCTGAAGCGCGGCGTTTACGCGGTTAATTTCGGAGGCGGACAAGTCGACATCACCTCCGGCAAGTTCGTTTTCCAATGCACCGAGGCGTACTTCGTCGAAGACGGAAAGATCAAATATCCGATCAAAGGCGCGACGCTGATTGGTGATGGTCCGAGCGCGCTCACACGCGTCACGATGATCGGCAACGATCTCAAACTCGATGAGGGAGTCGGCACGTGCGGCAAAGCCGGACAGAGCGTGCCAGTCGGTGTTGGACAACCAACGCTCTACATCACCGGGCTCACTGTCGGCGGCGGCTAGTTCGTCCGCGGTCATTTACAATTTAGAGAATCGACGCAGAACTTTACGCATCCCACTGTTTGGGGAGGTTGATACTATGGCTGCGAAAAAGAAAACGGCTAAGGTTGCCAAGTCTGGCGCGAAGACCAAAGCCAAGGCGAAGAAGAAGAAGTAACTTTCTTCAACTTCCAAAAACTACGGAGCGCCGCTGGGTTCACCCCCAGCGGCGTTTTCGCATTTCAGCCGTCGCGCCTGATCGGCGCTTCGTCGCAATGCGATGCTTTTGCCTAGAAAAAGTCCGCCCTAGTCGCATCCAAGAAACACGCTGCAATCATCTTGAAACATGCAGCAGCGTTATTGCGCGAAGCCGCACGCCGCGGGAGACGGCGACGGGAGGGGAGTAGAAATGCTTGGCCGTATGATGGTCTCGGCGCTGGCTTTGACCGGCGTCGCTTATGCGCAAGAAGCGCCACCAACACCCGTCGCCTCGAGCGAAAGAGTCGTTACGCCGTCGTCGACGCAGGCGGATCGCATAATCTACGAGGCGGCGCAGTTCGCCCAATTCAATCCGCAGACCGCGCTCGACATGGTCCAACAGATCCCGGGCTTTTCGCTCGATGGCGGCGAAGACCGGCGCGGCTTTTCTGGCGCGGTCGGCAACGTTCTGATCGATGGCGTTCGCCCCAGCACAAAGAGCCAAGGCGTCGGCGGCATTCTTTCGCGCATTCCAGCAAGCCAAGTCGTGCGCCTTGAAGTTTTGCGCGGCGCGGCTGTCGCTGGCGACGCATCAGGCCAATCGACATTGCTCAACGTCGTGCGCACCGAATCCGCCGGCAGCGGCGTCTATTCGGCCGGCTTCGAACTCACCTCGCGCGGCGTCCCTGCCCCGCGCGGCGAAGTTTCCTACAGCGGCCGCAATGGCAACGTCGAATACAGCATCGCCGGTTCAGTCTTCTCGCAATACCGCGACTTGCCGGGCTGGCGGCTCTTCACCAACGAAGTCGGCGGCCCTGTATCGACGGGCCGCGCCGAAACGCCCTCGCCGCGCGATTTTCGCGAAGGCTCTGTAACTGGCAGCGTCGCGTTTCCACTCTGGGGCGGACGCCTCGGCGTCAACGGACAATTCGACGCGAACCGGTTCAACGCCGACAACGACTATTATTTCTTCGACGCGCTCGACAACCCCGACAGCGCGCTGCTGCAGGATCTGCAGGAGCACTATCGCGGCTACGAGTTCGGTGTGAACTACGATCGCGACATCGGTCCTTGGTCACTCGCGCTCATCGGCCTCATCAACCGCAGCAATTACGAGAGCGACGAGAACGACGTCTTCCTCGACGCCGCGGGAGCTTTCGACGGCGATTTCTTCCAGGACATCAACCAAGAAGCGGGCGAATCCATCGCACGCGCGAGCTTGTCGCGTTCAATCGGCCCACACCACCGCATCGAGTTCGGCGCCGAAGGCGCGTTCAACTCGCTCGATCAGCGTCTCGACCTAGAAGGCTCGTTCGCGCCGCCCTCGTTCGACAATGCCAACGTGCTGGTTGAAGAAGAGCGCGCCGAATTGTTCGCCTCGCACACCTGGCGTCCAAACGAGCAATGGTCGGTCGAAACGCGCGTCAACTGGGAGACATCAACACTGACATTCACTGGCGACAGCAACCAGACAGTCGACCTCGCCTTCTGGAAGCCGTCCGTGCAGATCACCCGCACCTTCGCCGGCAACAACCAAGTGCGCTTCCGCGTCTATCGCGATGTCAGCCAGCTCGATTTCGGCGACTTCGTCTCAGCTGCATCGACGGCCGATTCAATCATCTCAGGCGGCAACCCCGACCTCGTGCCGCAAACCGACTGGCGTTACGAACTGGGCGGCGACTTCCGATTCCCAGGCGGCGCGGCCCTCGGCCTGACGCTGACACAACACCAGATCAGCGACGTCACCGACGTTGTCTTCATCCCGGCTGCCGGGTTCGACGCTCCGGGTAATCTCGGCGACGGCGAAGCCACCAGCCTCGACGTGAACTTCTCGACGCCGGTTTCCTTCATCGAAGGCGGACGCCTGACGATCGCCGGCTATCTCTGGGATACAGAAGTCACCGATCCGCTGACCAATCAGCCGCGCATCTTCTCGTTCCGCCCGGAATCGCAAATCGAGGTCAACTTTCGCCAGGATTTGCCCGACCTGCAGATCGCTTGGAATATCAGCGTCTTCAAGCAAGGTGAGATCCAGGCCTATCGCTTCAACGAGATCGACACGAGCGAGGAAGGCCCGTGGGTCGACCTCACCTTCGAAACGACGGCTCTGCCGCACGGCATGAAGCTTACCGCGATCGCGGCGAACCTTTTCGACGGCACCGTCTATCGCGACCGGCGCTTCTTCAACGAAGACCCGCCCGGCCCAGTGACCAATCTCGGGCGCAACGGCATCAACACCTCGCGCGACTATCGCCAGCGCGAGTTCGCCCAAGCGCCCTGGTTCATCCTGCAGCTCAGCGGCACGTTCTAAGCCCTACGTTTCCCGGCCGAGCGGCATAGCCGCGACGAGCCGGGACCCAGGGAGTGATGAGTTCAGTGTGTTGACCCCTGGGTCCCGGATCGCACCCCGGCCTATCGCCGGGGCTGCGTCCGGGAAGCGTGGTGTTTGTAAGCTTCCACGTTTGCAAAGCCGACCTGCGCCAGCGCTCCAAAACCGAAGCAAATGTCGCACGCGGTTTCCTTGACCCTCGCGCGACCCCTGCTAGTTTCCGCGCGCGCGAACGGGGGGTGCTCAAGATGAGTCGCCCCCCGTCCTCGATCTTTAGGGGGCGCGTGGACCGTTCAATGGCTGATAAAAAACCGCCCGAGGACGACCTTTCCAACCTGCGCCGGCGCGTAGCCAAGGCCAGGGGCGAAGGCGCTTCGAAAGACGCTCC
>JBEBHI010000114.1:0-11591 GCA_040080935.1 Terricaulis sp. | reverse complement strand
CCCTCCGTCGCCGTTGGCGACACCTCCCCCGCAAGGGGGGAGGAGCAAAGCGACGACGCGCCTCTGGTGCTGGAAATCGGCTTCGGCGGCGGGGAACATCTAGTCGCGAATGCCGTGGCGCATCCGAACACGCGATTCATCGGTGTTGAGCCGTTCTTGAATGGCGTCGCTTCGTGCTTGCGGCACATCGAGGAAGCCAACGCGCAGAATATCCGTCTGCACAGCGGCGATGCGCGCGATGTGATTGCGCGGTTGCCGGATGGGTCGGTGGACCTTGTCTATATTCTCTTCCCCGATCCGTGGCCAAAGGCGCGGCATCATAAGCGACGCCTGATCCAGACAGAGTTCTTGGATGAGCTGGCGCGGGTGATGAAGCCGGGAACAGAGCTGCGGTTCGCGACGGATTGGGCGAACTATGCGGCGTGGACATTGGAGCAGGTGACGCGCCATCCGCGTTTTAGCTGGACGGCTGAGAGCGCCGCCGATTGGCGCACTGCGTGGCCCGAGCATACGCAGACGCGCTACGAGACAAAGAAGCTCGGTGACTGCGCGCCGATATGGTTGCGGTTTGTGCGGCTTTCAGCGCGCTAACGGCGCCGCAATGTCACCAATCCAAAGGTTTCGCGATCTTCGCCGCGCAGACCCTCCATGTTCCACTGCCACGTGTCGGCGCTTCGGTCATAGGTGAACGTGTTGAAGAAGATGATTGCGCCTTGAGGGTCGCGAAACTCGAACGGGATTGTGTCGCCGGATAGAGTCGCGGAGCAGGTGACGCCAGGCGTCGCGACTTCGGTGACGTCGAACCAGAAGCAAACCATACGATCGGCGCTGTCGAGCCAGCCGATATAGATGACTGCTTCGTAGGCCGGGCGGCCGGCGGCGTCGCGTTCGCGCGCGACTTCCGTGATGCGGACGTAGTTGTGTTGAAGCACCCAAGCGGCGTTCACGTCGTGTGTTGAGGTTTCGCCGGCGATGACGCCCTCAAGCACCCAGTCCCCGACCATTCTGTCGAGCAAGTTCTGGGTGCTCCCGGGTTCGGCCGAGATGTGGCCTTCGTTCTCCACGGACGGGCGTAGATCCGCCGAGGGCGAAGCAGTCGCGCACGCCGCACATAGAGCAATGGCCAAAGCCGCTAACGCCGCGCGAAGCATGTCCCCTCCATAGCTCGCCAATCTAGGCTGAACATTTGGGAGGGGGAATGGGGCTTGGCGTAGGGGCACAAACCCGCTATATCCCCATCCAACACATCGCTGATGTCTCCGATGGAGACGCAGCGGCGGGCCTCGGGTCCGCCGCTTTTTTGTTACTTAAGGGGCCGCTTCTGCGCGCTACGAACCCAGTTGAAGAGCGCGTTATTGCGCTGATCGAGCCGACGGCCGCTGGCCTCGGTTACCGGATCGTGCGGGTCCGGCTCTCCGGCAATCGCCGCAAGCGCCTTCAGATCATGGGCGAGCGTGTTAGCGATGGCGAAATGGGCATCGACGATTGCACCAAGCTTTCGCGCGCGCTGGCCCCGGTGTTCGATCTCGATGATCCGGTCGAGGGCGAATACGACTTGGAAATCAGCTCGCCGGGCATAGATCGGCCGCTGATGCGCATCGAAGATTTTGAGCGCTTCACGGGCCACGAGGCCAAGCTTGAAACCGCCGCTGTGACCGATAACCAGCGCCGCTACAAAGGCGTGATCTCCGCCGTTGAAGGCGATGTGATCGTGGTGACGACGGATCAAGGCGAAACGCGCCTGAAGTTTAGTCAGCTGTCGGACGCGCGCCTCGTGCTCACCGACAAGCTGATCGCTGAAGATTTGAAACGTGCGAAGGCGGCTGAAGCCGCCGGCGAACAAACCGCTGACGAAGGGTAAGACACAATGAGCACCGGCATTTCAGCAAACCGGATGGAAATCCTGCAGATCGCTGACGCGGTCGCGCGCGAGAAGTCGATCGATAAAGAGATCGTCATCCAAGCGATGGAGCACGCGCTGCAAAAGGCTGCCCGCTCGCGTTACGGCGCTGAGCACGACATTCGCGCCACCATCGACCCGAAGACGGGTGAGATGGAGCTGAAGCGCGTGATGACGGTGGTGGACGACAGCCTCCTCGATCCGGAGACGCGCCCGTTCAATCCATCGACCGACATCATGCTCGATGTGGCGTTGAAGACGGACAAAGAGGCTGTTCTTGGCAAGGAATACAGCGAAGGCCTGCCGCCGATCGAATTCGGCCGTGTCGCCGCGCAAACCGCCAAGCAGGTGATCAATCACGAAGTTCGCGAAGCTGAACGTGAGCGCCAGTTTGGCGAATACAAGGATCGCATCGGCGAGATCATCAACGGCGTTGTGAAGCGCGTTGAGTTCTACAACGTCATCGTCGATCTCGGCCGCGCTGAAGGCGTGATCCGCAAGAGCGAGAGCATTCCGCGTGAAAATCTTCGCGTTGGCGATCGTACGCGCGCTTACGTTTATGACGTGCGCCGCGAAACCAAAGGCCCGCAGATATTCTTGTCGCGCGCCAAGCCGGAATTTATGGCGCGCTTGTTCGCGCAAGAGGTGCCGGAAGTTTATGAAGGCGTGATCGAAATTAAAGCAGCGGCCCGTGACCCGGGTTCGCGCGCCAAGATCGCAGTGATTTCACACGACAGCTCGATCGATCCGGTTGGCGCGTGCGTCGGTATGCGCGGTGCGCGCGTGCAGGCGGTTGTCGGCGAAATGCAGGGCGAGAAGATCGACATCATCCCGTGGTCGTCAGACCCGGCGACGTTCATCGTCAACGCGCTGCAGCCGGCTGAAGTCTCCAAGGTCGTGCTCGATCCGGAAGAGGCGCGGGTTGAGGTGGTTGTCGGCGAAGCGCAGCTTTCGCTCGCGATCGGCCGCCGTGGTCAGAACGTGCGTTTGGCTTCCCAGCTGACGGGCTGGTCGATCGACATTCTGACGGAAGCCGAAGAATCCGAGCGTCGTCAGAAGGAATTCGCGACCCGTACCGAACTCTTTGTCAGAGCGCTGGAAGTGGACGAAATGTTCGCCCAACTGCTCGCATCTGAAGGCTTCGAGACTGTCGAGGAAATTGCGTACGTTGATACGATCGAACTCGCGGCTATCGAAGGCTTGAACGACGAGATCGCCGAAGAACTCCAAGCCCGTGCGCAGGACTTCTTGGACAAGCTCTCAGCTGAGCTGGAAGCCAAGCGCGTTGAGCTGGGTGTTGAAGATGGCCTGAAGGCAGTCCCGGGCCTTACTGGTCCGATGCTGGTCACGCTTGGCGAGAAGGGCGTGAAGACGCTCGAAGATTTCGCCGGCCTCGTTGGCGATGACATTCGCGGCTACTTCGAAACCAAGAACGGTGAGCGCGTGCGCGAGCCGGGCGTGCTTGAGCAATACACGCTGACGGCCGAACAGGCCGATCAGCTCGTGATCAATGCGCGTGTCGCCGCCGGTTGGATCGAAGCGCCGCCAGAGCCGGAGCCGGAACCCGAAGCAGAAGGAGACGCAGACGATGTCGCCCGCGTCTTCCCAGATCGAGGCTGAGGGGCCGCGCCGCGAACGCGAGCGGCGCTGCATCGTCAGTGGCGAGCATGATAGCGGCGCGAACCTGATCAGGTTTGCGCTCTCGCCCGATGGCGTCGTAACGCCCGATGTCGCTGCCAAGCTGCCGGGCCGCGGCGCGTGGGTGCGCGCCGATCGTTCGATCATTGAGCAAGCCGCCAAGAAGGGCGCATTTGCGCGCGCGTTCAAAGCGCCGGCGCAAGTTCCCGATGGTTTGGCGGACACTGTCGAAGCGTTGTTGTCACGCCGCTGTCTTGATCAGCTTGGGATTGCGCAGCGAGCCTCCGCGATCGCTGTCGGCGCGACGAAAGTTGAGGCCGCAATCCGTGCGAAACCCTTATTTTTGCTCATCGAAGCAACGGATGGCGCCGAAGAGGGTCGCGAAAAGCTGATGAGTATCCATATAGGGTTCTGGGGCCGGCCGCCGGCGGCGGTTGGGTGCTTCAGCTCTTCGGATTTGGGCGTGGCATTGGGGCGGGAACGTGTGATACACGCATGCCTGCTTCAAGAGCGCCTGGCTTCGGTTTGGGCGGCTGAAATAGGCCGCCTTTCGGGTTTTCGCCCCACCGTTCCAGCCTCTTGGCCCACACCCTGGCGCTCTATTGGTCTGGGACTGGGCGGCGCGGACGCTGGACCTTCAACGGACCAGAGCCGCGGCGAGCAAAACGACGTTTGATACTACCACGCGTGAAGACGAATTTAGGATCGGCAACACCACTGCATGTCTGACGGCAACGAACAAAAAGATGCTCCTTCCGGCCGCAAGCCGCTGACGCTTACGCGCACCACTGCCACGGGCACGGTGCGTCAGAGCTTCAGCCATGGCCGTACGAAACAAGTCGCCGTTGAGGTGCGTGAGAAGCGCTCGATCAACCGGCCCGGCGCGACGCCAGCAGGCGCAGCTCCAGGCCCTGGCGTGCCGCCGCCGATCAAGGCGCGCGCGACACCTGCGCCAGAGCCTCTGCAACAAGCGAAGGCGCCCGTCGCGCCTGGCGCGATCAGTGACGAAGAAGCACGCCGCCGCGAAGAAGCTGTGAGCCGTTCTTTGGCTGAGCGCGAAGTTCGCGATCAAAAATTGAAGGCCGAGGAAGATCAACGCCGTCTGCTGGACGATGCGCAGCGCCGCAAGGCTGCCGAGATTGCAGCCGTTGAAGCGGAATCCGAAGCGCGCCGCCGCGCCGAACAAGCCGAACAAGAACTCGCGCAAGCTGCGGCTGACAGAGCGGCCGCGCGCGCTGCCGCTTTGGCAACGGGCCAACCGGGTGGCGCGACTGCCGCCGCTGCGGGCCCATCGCTGCTCGATGAACTTGGCGGCCGCGTGAAATCTACACGCAAGCCTGCGCCAGTCGCGCCGGCGAAGCCCGCCAAGAAGGGCGAGCCGAAGCGCCGCGAAGGCAAGCTCACGCTCGATATGGTTGAGCGCGAAGTGGCGGGCGACGACGATCGCGTCCGTTCGCTCGCGGCCTATCGCCGTGCGCAGCAAAAAGAAAAAGAACGCCGCGCCAAGCTTATGGGCGGCGGCGAGCGCGATCAGATCAAGCGCGAAGTCATCGTTCCGGAAAGCATCACTGTTCAAGAACTCTCGAACCGCATGGCCATCCGTGTCGCGGACATCATCAAGTTCATGATGCGCCAAGGCCAGATGATGAAGCAGAGCGATGAGCTTGATGCCGATACGGCTGAGCTGATCGCCACCGAGTTTGGCCACAGCGTGAAGCGCGTCGCGGAATCGGACGTCGAAGAGGGGCTCTCCGGCGCTGAGGACGTTGACGATCACCTGCTGCCGCGTCCGCCAGTCGTGACCATTATGGGCCACGTCGACCACGGCAAGACCTCGCTGCTCGATGCGCTGCGCCAGACGGATGTTGTCGCTGGCGAGCACGGCGGCATTACCCAGCACATTGGCGCCTACCAAGTGCGCGTGCCGACCGGCCAACGCGTTACCTTCCTCGATACGCCAGGCCACGCCGCGTTTAGCGCCATGCGCGCCCGCGGCGCGCAGGTCACCGATATCGTCGTGCTCGTCGTGGCCGCCGATGACGGCGTCATGCCGCAAACGGTCGAAGCCATCCATCACGCGCGCGCCTCTGGTGCGCCGATCATCATCGCGATCAACAAGATCGACAAGCCCGACGCGAATCCAACGCGCGCGCTGACCGATCTCCTGCAGCATGAGATCGTCACCGAAGCACACGGCGGCGATACGCTCGCTGTCGAAGTTTCGGCGCTGAAGAAGACGGGCCTCGACAAGCTGGTCGAGACGATCCTGCTGCAAGCTGAAGTTATGGATCTGAAGGCGAATCCGGATCGTCCGGCCGAAGCCACGGTTGTTGAATCCAAGCTCGATAAGGGCCGCGGCACGGTTGCGACGGTGCTTGTCCAAAAGGGCACGTTGAAGCGCGGCGACATCGTCGTCGTCGGCGCCCAGATCGGTCGCATCCGCGCCATCACCAACGAGCGTGGCCAGCAATTGCAAAGCGCGGGTCCGTCAGAGCCGGTCGAGATCATGGGTCTCGAAGGCGTGCCGGAGCCGGGCGATGTGCTGAACGTCGTTGAGAACGAGCCGCGCGCCCGCGAAGTCGCGGATTATCGCGCCCGCGCCAAGAAGTTGAAGACCACCTCTGGTCCGACGCGCACCGGCACGTCGCTCGAAAGCATGATGGCAAAGTTCAAGGATTCGACGGCGAAGGAACTGCCGATTCTGATCAAGGCTGACGTGCAAGGTTCGGCTGAAGCGATCGTGGGTTCGCTCGATAAGCTGGCGCACGAAGAAGTGCGCGCGCGTGTCGTGCTCTCAGGTGTTGGCGCCATCAACGAATCCGACGTGCAGCTCGCCAAGGGTTCTGGCGCACCGGTTATCGGCTTCAACGTTCGTGCGTCGAAGGAAGCGCGCGATCTGGCCGAACGCGAAGGCGTCGAGATCCGCTACTACAACATCATCTACGACCTGATCGACGACATCAAAGGCGTCATGTCGGGCATGCTCGTGCCTCACTCGCGCGAAACATTCCTGGGCAATGCCGAAGTGCTCGAGGTGTTCAACATCTCGAAGGTCGGCAAGGTCGCGGGTGTTAAGGTCGTCGAGGGCGTCGTCCGCAAGGGCGCGAAGGTTCGTATCCTGCGCGACAACGTCGTGATTCAGGAAATGGGCACGCTGACGACCCTGAAGCGCTTCAAGGAAGAAGTTGACCAAGTTCAAACCGGCCAAGAGTGCGGCATGAGCTTCGGTCAGTTCCAAGACATCAAGCAGGGCGACCAGATCGAGTGCTTCAATGTCGAAGTGGTGCAGCGCTCGCTCTGAGGCGTGACATGCGGCGGATCATTCTAACAGCCATCGCAGCGCTGAGCCTCAGCGTTGGCGCTTGCAACCGCAACGGCGGCGATTCCGATTTGCCCGGCGAACGGCCGCAGACGCAGGTCGAAGCGGAAACGCGCGTCGATACGGTCCCTCAAGAAGAGCCGGCGATCGCGCGCTCGCAATGGCGTGCCGCAAACGAAGATGCGCGCTCGATCACAGGCAATCTGCGCGTGAGTTTGCAGGGGCGCCGCGGCGGACCGCTGGTGTTCGCGTTCGCGACCGGCGTGACCGTGATTGGGCAGCCGTTCAGTGTCGTGCCGGCGGATTCTCGATCTGGCGTTGGTGGCCAAAGTTTCGCAGCGGTGCTTGGCGGCGATCCGCGCGTGGACGCATACCTCTACAGAGTCGGATCCGAGAATGTGACGCCGAGCGCGCCGCATGGCGGCATGTGCGGCGAAGCGGTGACGCGGTTTTTGGCAGTCAGCGAATTCGTCGATGGCGCAGGCCGCTGGGTGTTTAAAATCGCAGCGTTCAGTGGCGATACGCAGCCAGGCTCCGGCTCCGACGCGCAGCTTTGCAACGCCTACTCGTACACGTCGCAATAAGATGAAACGTAAGTCTCGCGGTGGTCAGGAGGGGCATGGTCCCTCGCAGCGCCAGTTGCGCGCCGCCGAAGTCGTGCGCCATGCGCTGGTGGACATCGTGCAGCGCGAAGAACTGCGCGATCCGGAGTTGAAGGGCGCTTACGTCACCGTCGGCGAAGTGCGGGCGTCGCCGGATCTGAAGCACATGACGGTGTTTGTTTCTTCGCTCGGCCCAGGTGATCCTCAGCGCATCGCCAACGGTTTGACGCGTATCGCACCGTTTCTGCGTGGCCGCTTGGCGCGAAACATCGCCCTTAAGTTCACGCCCGAGCTGCACTTTCAGCCGGACATTTCTTTCGACGAAGCCCGTCACATTGACGAACTTCTCGCCAGCCCCGAAGTCGCGCGCGATCTGAAGTCAGACGCCGACGAGGAAGAGGGCGAGCGCTGATGGGCCGGCGCAAGAAGGGTGATGACGTTTCGGGCTGGGTTGTGCTCGATAAGCCGGATGACATGACGTCGACGCAGGCGGTCTCCGCCATTCGCCGCATCTTCAACGCGCAGAAGGCAGGCCACGCCGGCACGCTCGATCCGCTGGCCTCCGGCATCCTGCCGATCGCGCTCGGCGAGGCGACCAAAACGGTCCCGTGGCTGATGGAAGCGCGGAAGACCTACCTCTTCACGATCAAATGGGGCGTCTCGACAGACACCCAGGACCGTGAGGGCAAGGCGATCGCCACAAGCGATGTTCGCCCGACAGCCGAAGCCATCCGCGCCGCTCTGCCGGCCTTCATCGGTGAGATCGAGCAGATCCCGCCCCAGTTCAGCGCCGTGAAGGTCGATGGCGAGCGCGCCTATGACCTCGCTCGTGCGGGTGAGACGGTCGAGCTCGAGGCGCGGAAGGTCACCGTTTATGAGGCTGAACTCGCTGAAACCGAGGGCGACGACCTCGCCACTTTCCGGTTCCGGTCGGGCAAAGGCTTCTACATCCGCGCTTTGGTCCGCGATTTAGCGGCAAAACTGGGCGCGGAAGGCCACGTCTGGAGGCTCCGTCGCACCGCCGTTGGCCCCTTTACCGAGGCCGAAAGCGTCACACTGGACGATCTGCAGCTTTTAGGTCAAAAGGACGCCGCGTCAGAACGCCTTAAACCCGTTGAGACCGCGCTGGACGACATCCCGGCACTGGCCATTAACGGAGAGGACGCGTTCAAGCTCAGACAGGGACGGCCCATCGTCCTCCTCCCGCATGTGGTGGAGACGTTGAAGCCGCAGTTTCGAGATCGCTTTATCGGCGGTGTCGATGCGTCCCGAGCAGCCGTCGCCCTCTATGAGGGCAAAGCTGTTGCGCTGGGTGACGTGCGAGCGGGGCGCTTTGAGCCCAGCCGCGTGTTCAACATCGCAGATTAAAAGGAGTACCGATGTCGGTAACTGCAGAGCGCAAAGCTGCGCTCATTAAAGACAACGCGAAGAGCTCAGGCGACACGGGTTCGCCAGAAGTTCAAGTTGCGATCCTCTCAGAGCGCATCGCCAACCTGACCGAGCACTTCAAGACCCACAAGAAAGACAACCACTCGCGCCAAGGCCTTCTGAAGATGGTCTCTCAGCGTCGCCGGTTGTTGGACTATCTGAAAAGTCGCGATGTACCGCGCTACCAAGCGATCATCGAAAAGCTGGGTCTGCGCCGCTAAAAGCAGACTTCGTCCTCTCCCCTTGTGGGAGAGGACAGGCGCGCGTGAGCGCGCCAGGTGAGGGGTGCTGGCGCTAACGCGTCAGACCTCACGCAATTCACCCCTCATCCGTCATCGCGCTCTGCGCGCTGACACCTTCTCCCACAACGGGGAGAAGGACGAAGAACGAACCTCTTCCGATCCGCGGAAGAGGCAATTCGCGTAACGGATCGCCGTTGCGCATGTACGAGGCGTCCGAGCAGGGGCTCGCCGCCTGGAGTTAGATGTATGTTTGATACCAAATCCGTTTCTATCGATTGGGCAGGCCGCCCGCTGAAGCTCGAAACCGGCCGCGTCGCGCGTCAAGCCGACGGCGCTGTGTTCGCCACTTGGGGCGAAACCGCTCTGCTCGCGACGGTCGTCTACGCGAAGGAAGCAAAGCCGGGACAAGACTTCTTCCCGCTGACCGTGAACTACCAAGAAAAGTACTTCGCCTCTGGCCGCATTCCTGGCGGCTTCTTTAAGCGCGAAGGCCGCCCGACCGAACGTGAGACGCTGCTGTCGCGCCTAATCGACCGCCCGATCCGTCCGCTGTTCGTCGATGGTTTCAAGAACGAAGTCCAAGTCATCATCACGGTGCTGAGCTGGGACAACGAAAACGAATCCGATCTGCTGGCGATGGTTGCGGCTTCCGCCGCGCTGACGATCTCCGGCGTTCCGTTCATGGGCCCGATCGCGGCCAGCCGCGTGGGCTGGATCGACGGCAAGGCGCAGCTGAACCCGACGATCGAGCAAATGAAGACGTCGGATCTCGATCTCGTCGTCGCCGGCACCGCCAACGCGATCATGATGGTCGAGTCGGAAGTGAAAGAGCTCAGCGAAGCGCAAATGCTTGAAGCGCTCGCGCTCGCGCACAAGGGCATGCAGCCGGTGATCGATGCGATCATCGATCTCGCGGAAAAGGCCGGCAAAGAGCCGTTCGAATTCGTCCCGCCCGATCACTCGGCACTGCAAGCCAAGATCGTCGCGCTCGTCGGTTCAGATCTCGGCGCCGCCTACAAGGTGACCAAGAAGGACGAACGTTACGCCGCTGTCGGCGCGCTTCGTGACAAGGCCAAGGCCGCGCTCGTGAAGTCCGACGCGAACCCGGACGGCGCAGACGCCAACGTGTTCAAGGAAACCTTCAAGGCGGTCGAAAGCGATGTCGTCCGCACGCGTATCGTGAAGGAAAAGGGCCGCATCGATGGCCGCGCTGTCGATAAGGTTCGTCCGATCGAGTCGATGGTCGGCTTCTTGCCGCGCACGCACGGTTCGGCGTTGTTCACCCGCGGTGAAACGCAATCGATCGTCGTCGCCACGCTCGGCACCGGCGAAGATGAGCAATTCATCGACGCGCTGGGCGGCACCTACAAGGAGCGCTTCATGCTCCACTACAACTTCCCTCCCTACAGCGTCGGCGAAACCGGCCGTATGGGTGGCGCCGGCCGCCGCGAAATCGGCCACGGCAAGTTGGCGTGGCGCGCGATGAAGGCGGTGCTGCCGTCAGCTGAGCAATTCCCGTACACGGTGCGCCTCGTTTCCGAGATCACCGAGTCGAACGGCTCGTCCTCGATGGCCACGGTTTGTGGTTCGTCGTTGGCGCTGATGGATGCGGGCGTTCCGATTTCGGCGCCGGTCGCCGGCGTCGCGATGGGCCTCATCCTCGAAGACTACGGCTTCGAAGTTCTGACCGACATCTTGGGTGACGAAGATCACCTCGGCGACATGGACTTCAAGGTCGCCGGCACCGCGAAGGGCATCACCTCGCTGCAGATGGACATCAAGGTCGCGGGCATCACCCAAGAGATCATGCAAGTCGCGCTCGACCGTGCACACGGCGCGCGTCAGCACATCCTCGGCGAGATGGCGAAGGCCATGGACGCGCCGCGCGGTGAAGTTGGCAAGAACGCTCCGCGCATCGAGCAGATCAAAATTCCGACCGACAAAATCCGTGACGTGATCGGCACCGGCGGCAAGGTGATCCGCGAAATCGTGGAAAAGACCGGCGCGAAAGTGAACGTCGAAGACGACGGCACGGTGAAGGTGGCTTCCGCCAACGCCGAGTCGATCGAAGCGGCGATCAAGTGGATCAAGTCGCTGACCTCCGAACCGGAAGTCGGCCAGATCTACGAAGGCAAGGTCGTGAAGGTGATGGAATTCGGCGCCTTCGTGAACTTCTTCGGCGCAAAGGACGGCCTCGTTCACGTTTCCCAACTGGCGCGTGAGCGCGTTGAGAAGCCGGGCGACGTCGTGAAAGAGGGCGACACCGTGAAGGTGAAGCTCCTTGGCTTCGACGATCGCGGCAAGGTGAAGCTCTCGATGAAGGTGGTCGATCAAGTCACCGGCGCCGATATCTCATCTGAGTTCGGCGCGGAAGCGCTGGACGAAGGTCCGCGCCGTGAACGCAGCGACCGCGGTGATCGCGGCCCGCGTCGCAGCGGTGGTGGCGGCGACCGCCGTCCGCG
>JBEBHI010000253.1:0-3099 GCA_040080935.1 Terricaulis sp. | reverse complement strand
CCAGCACCGTGGGATCGACTTGCGCCACACCGTTCGCGACGGACGCATGCGCCGAGACACAACGATAGGTTTGGATGTTCGGCACCGCGATCAAGGCTCGCTTTGCATTTGGAAACTGCGCAGCGGGTTCGACCTTGTAGCGCTTGGATTCGCGCAACGTGCGGATGTGATCGCGCTGGACGCTCATCAATGGCCCGCCGTCGAAGATGTCGACGACGTTGGCGAAGGCAAATCCTTCCCACTCCAACAGCCGCTGCGCGCCTTCGCCGTCCTTGTGGCACTTGCCGACGACATCGCGCGCTTCTTGCGACAGCAGGTCCACGTAGATGGCGTGCTGCGGCATGAGATCGAGGATGAATTGGTTGTCGGTGGTAGCGCTGAGCTTGTCCGCTTCCGCAAAATCCATCTTGAAGAAGTGACGGCCTACGGCTTCCCAGAACGGAGACGTGCCATCCGGATAAACTACGCCGCGCAATTCGGAGACGACTTGGCTGCGGAAACGCTGCGGCGCCGTCGCCATGAGCATGTAGCGGTTCTGCGCCAGCGCGCGGCCGATACCCGCGGCGCGGTGTTCGGGACGCACGAACAGCGAGCCGACTTCGCTGCAGCCGGTAAAATCGTTGACGCCAATCAGCACGCGCATGTCGAAGCGACGGTTCACGACGTTTGAGGATTGCGCCTCAGTGAACATGCGGAAGTTGAAGAATGGCGGCACTTCGCCGATCGTCGACTTCACGCCGCAGCATCCAGCAAGCGTGCCGCTCTCGATATGTTCAAGCGCGATAAAATAGCGCTCAGAACCCGCAACGTTCGTCGATGACGCAAAGCTCTGTTCAGACAACGCGAGCTTCGCGGCCATCGCCTTATCGTCCAGCATCAGGCTGGTGAAACCAGCGCCGGCGATTTCGCGCAATTGCTTGAAGCCTTCAAGGTCGGCAGGACCCGCGGCGCGCATGACATATCCAGGTGCGCTCACGAGCGAAGGCTCCGCACATCGAACACACCGCGTTCAATGCCGGCCAACAACAAAAACGAAAGCTTGGCGCGCTCGGCAAAGCTCGCGATCACCGCGAATTCTTCGTCACTATGCAGGCCGCCGCCGCATGGTCCGAGCGTATCGATGTTGGGGCAACCGGCGGCCGCAAGGTTGTTGCCCTCGCACACACCGCCTGAGGGACGAAACTGAAGATCGAGGCCAAGCGCGACGCCGGCCTGGTGTGTCCACGACACCATCGTGCGCTGCTGACCATTGAGCGGTTTTGGTGGGCGCGTGAAGCCACCATGCAAATGCGCTTCGATGCCGTCGCGCGCGCCGACATCGCGTGCGACACGGCGCACCTCAGCTTCGGCCCACACGGCTGCTTCAGCGTCAGGCACGCGAATGTTGAAACGCAGCACCGCACGCTCTGGCACAACGTTGACCGCGCCGCCGCCATCGATCGCGCCGACGTTGAACGTCACGCCATCGCGCTGGCCGTTGAGCTGGTTGAGCGCGAGCGCGGCTTCTGCGGCGGCAAGCACGGCGCTACGGCCATCATCAAAGGCGCGCCCGACGTGCGCGGCGCGGCCCTTCACGGCAAGATGGAAATTCGCTGAGCCTTTGCGCTGGTCAACCAGCGCGCCATCGGCCATCGCCGGCTCGTAGGTCATGCCGAGATGCGCTCGGGCGCCGAGTTCAGCGAGCAGCGGCGCGCTGCCCATGGAGCCGATTTCTTCATCGGGGCTTAGCAGCACTTCATAACCCACGCGCTTGGCGCCAGGCAGCGTTTCAAACGCTTTCAAAGCGGCAAGCATCACGGCGATGCCGCCCTTCATGTCGGCGACACCTGGGCCGCGCAGCATCTCGCCTTCGCGCCACGGCGCTTGGAACGGATGCGCGGATGGAAACACGGTGTCGTAATGGCCGGTCAGCGCGATTTGGATGGGCGCTTCCGGGCGCACACGCACGCGGATCGAAGCGCCGTGCTGAACGTCAATCACCTCGCCGTCTGGACGCACGCGTTGCGACGGCGCGAGAGCGACGACTTCAGGCGTGCCCGGCAACTCGGTTACGGTGTCGAGCAAGGTGGCCCGCATTGCGGCGAGACCTGGCAACTCAAACGAACCGGAATTGATCGTCGACCAACTCTCAGCGCGCGCAACCAGGCTGTCACCTTCGCCATCGAGGCGTTCAAGCAAAGGCTCGATATCGGCGCCCCAAGAGGAGCGCGACGCGGCAACGAGATGTTCGGCGGACATGAGGCCGAGGTACCCTACGAGCAGAGAAGTTTCCACCCCGGACAACCTACCACCCAAAGCAACGGGCCCGGCTTTTAGCCGGGCCCGCGCTTTAGTCCTTCGTCGCTGAGGCGATTAGCGGAAGCTGATCGTCACCGCCGTACGGCGGTTCAGAGGCTCACGCACGCCGTCGCGCGTTGCACGGGCGAGATCGCTTTCGCCGCGCGCTTGGGTTTGGATCGAGCCGGCAGCCAAGCCACGCGACACGAGCGCGTCGCGGACGACCGAAGCGCGACGCTCCGACAGACCTTGGTTGTAGGTTGGCGAACCTGACGTGTCGGTGTGACCGACAACGATCGTGCCGCTGACGTTGCACTGACGCGCACGGTTGACCGCAGCATCGATGGTTTCCATCGCCGCTTGGTTGAGGTTCGAGCGATCCCACTCGAAGTACACGACGAACTCAGACGTCGGGCACGCAGCAGCGACTGGCGGCGGCGGTGGCGGCGGAGCGACATATGGCGGCGGCGGTGGTGGCGGCGGCGCAGCAGCAGCGCCAAACTGCCAACGCAGTCCCACCGTTACGGCTTGATGTTGGTAGTCGACTTCAGACGTGAGGCCCGTGCCCCAAGCGTCGGAGATGTCGACGTCGGGCGCGACGAAGTAGCGATAGCCAATGTCGACCATCGTGCGCTCGCCCAACGCAATGCCCACACCTGCGAGACCTTGATACGCGAACACGGTTTCGCTGGAGCTGCCCCCGCCGTCGATCTTGACGCGAGGACGCGCAGCCCCGGCGCCGAGGCCAAGATATGGTTGGAAGCGGCCGCCGCTGTTGAAATCATAAAGCAGGTTGCCCATCAGGCCCCAGCTGTTCACCGA
>JBEBHI010000252.1:0-3113 GCA_040080935.1 Terricaulis sp. | reverse complement strand
GTACCAAGCGACGCGCGCGCCCTGGGCGGCGGCG
The DNA here is from genome assembly GCA_040080935.1 of Terricaulis sp. Classification (GTDB taxonomy): domain Bacteria; phylum Pseudomonadota; class Alphaproteobacteria; order Caulobacterales; family Aquidulcibacteraceae; genus Vitreimonas. The sequence goes on along the minus strand of JBEBHI010000252.1, from coordinate 3,079 downwards.
TAACGAGCGCGGCCGATATCGCGCAACAAGCTCATGGGCCGAAATGTAGCGCGCCCCCGCCCGCGCCTCCACCCGCGCCAGCGTCGCACGCGGGGCATTTCTGTGGCTTTCACTATTCCTGATAGTTCGGCTCAATGCGCGGAACGTCCGTGAAATCCACTACCAATTCGAGCTTGCGACCCAGTGTAGGCTCACCGCCAGCTTCTGGCCCAATGCGGTAGAGTTCACTCACCCTCACGGCCGCTTCGCCAAATCCGTAACCGACCGGGTTGTCATTGCGCGGCAAGCATTCGAGCGCGCCCGTCGCATCGCGCACGCGACACGCGATTGCCGCGACCCCACCGACTTCGCGTTCCGCAGCTCGCGCGGGGTGAAGCGCTCGCACTTGCTCATGTGTCGGCTGTGCGAGCCACACCGGTGGACCAGCAATCGGCTCTGAAAGCCCGAACTCGACAACCATGGGATCAGGCGCGGGCGGCCGCTGGCCGTACACTTCGATGGAGATGCCGCAATGCGGAATACCATCCGGCGTTCGCATCCAACTAGCGCTCCAATTGGCGCTAGTCGCATCGCCGCGGGGAGTCTGCATTGACCAATGCCAGTACCACCGCTGCGCTTCACGATTGAGTCGCGGCGTCGCTCCTAGCGCGCGCTCCATTTCGACACGGAAAATCTCAACGACTTCCGCGCAGGCTCGCTCATCCACCTCATCGAAATGATACAAGCGCAGGACACGAAGTCCCGTATTCCAATAGAATATCGCGTCGAATCTGAACTCGGTTTCAAGGATGCGCGCCGTTCCGCGTGCGACCGTTGTCCCCGCTGGGCCGCCATTCGACGCCAGCCCCATATCCGACGCAATCCAATCGACTTCACTTGGGCTCATGCCGAACGCGATCGGCCCGATTTGCTGCGCCGCGGCGGGCGCAGAACACATCATAGCGCAAATGACTATCAACGCGCGCATCGTCCCTCCCGCGCGAACGTAGCTAAAGCCGAACGGGCCGCCCAATCACGCTTGCGCGAACGCGCGCATTACCCGCGCCGCTTTGCCTCGATCAGCGGCGCGCACTTTTCGAGGAGGAGTTCGATCAATTCGGGGTCCATGAATTGGTAGTCGTCGGGCACGTCTAGGACGTGGAGGTCCTTGAAGCGTGTCTCTTCGCGGAAGTCGGCCTTGATGCGCGACTTGTGCTTTTCTTCCATCACCAAGATCAAATCGGCCCAGCGGAGATCGGCAACGGTCACGCGCCGGCGCGCGCTGCGGCTTGTCCCTGCCGAGCGCACGTGCACGCCCGCCTCCCCGCGCCAGACCTGCTCGCCTGTCGGGCTGCGCCATTGATTGCGGCTGCAGATGAAGAGGACGTTGACCGCGTTGGTTTGCGTCAAGAGCTTTGCCCACTCAGTATTGGGCCAAACGATGCCGAGCTGTTGCGCGCGGCGCAGTTTGACGCTTCGAAGATAGAGCAGCTTCCAAGATTTCTCGCGCTTTGCGGTTTGAGCCTTTGAGCGATGCTGTGCGTGCCTGGCGCGCTGCAAGCGGCGCCAAGCCAACGTACGTTGGGACGACATAAGATTTTTCCTGTGTTCGCGGGGTCAGCAGCCGCGGCAACACAGAGGGATGGGTTGTTAGCGATGTACGCCCAACGACACAAGTCGCATGTGCGTCTAACGCTTCACACGCCTGCGCCGACGAAGCTGCGCGGGCGGTTTTTCCAACGGCGTTGGCCAGCGTGTGATGCGCTTGATGAGGCCGGGCATTTGTAAGCGGCCTTCTGGGCGCGTTTTGTTGCGCACTGAGGCTTTCGAGACGTGGACGCTCTCTTGGCTGCCGGAGATGAGCGGGTGCCACCAGAAGAGGTCTTTGCCTTCAGAGACGAGGCGATAGGCGCAAGTCTGCGGCAGCCAATCGAGCTTCGGCACGTTCTTCGGCGTGAGCTTGACGCAATCGGGGACGTATTGCTTGCGGTTGGCGTAATCGCTGCAGCCGCAAGTCTTTGTGTCGAAGAGCTTGCAGGAGACGTCGGTGAGATAGAGCTCGCCCGTATCAGCGTCTTCGATGGAGATGACGCAACATTTGCTGCAGCGGTCGCAAAGCGATTCCCACTCGCGCTCATTCATCTCAGTGAGCGTTTTCCTGCGCCAGTAGCCATCCTCGAGCGGCGCAGCATCAGCCTTCGGATCGCGCTTGCGGCGCGAGCGTTCGTAATCGAGGAGCGTGGTTTTGTTGCTCATCGCTCGAAGGCTCCGACGAGTTCAATGTGCGGACTCCAGCGGAATTGATCGACGGGCGTGATTTTGGTCAGCGTGAAGCCGTGCTCGATCAGGACTTTGATGTCGCGTGCAAAGCTTGCCGGATCGCACGACACGTAGGCGAGCTTCCGGATAGGCGCGCGGGCGATCTGCTCAGCTTGTTGGCGCGCGCCTGAGCGCGGCGGATCGATCACAGCGGCGTCAAACTTCTTCATTTCGAGCGTCGAAAGCGGCGTGCGCAGCAAGTCACGGCGCAGAATGCTGATCTCCTTCAGCGCACCACCCGCCCCATCGGATGCCTTCTTCAATGCCGTAAGCATTTCAGTATCGCCCTCAGCAGCAAGCACTTCGGAATGCTCGGCGATACGCAGCGCGAAGGTGCCGATGCCGGAAAAAAGATCGACGACGCGCTTGGCGCCCTGCACCGCTTCAAGCGTGAGGCGCGCCAACGTTTCTTCGCCGAGCGCCGTTGGTTGCAGAAATGCGCCAGGCGGCGGGCTGACCACGGCTTTGCCCATGCGCAATGTCGGCTTGGCGCGCTCAATGATCGGATCGCCATCAAACGAAAGGCGCGCAAGGTTCAACGCATTCGCTTCTGCGATCAGCTTTTCCAACTGTGCGCGATTGAGAAGATCGACCCGTCCAGCGCCTTTGATAGAAATATCGACGCCGCTATCGGTCAGCAGACATTGCATCGTGATTTCGCCGCGCTGCGGCAGCGCAAGTTCAGCCAGCGGCGCGAGCTTCAACACCGTCGCTTCAAGTTGCGGCGCCAGCACAGGGCATTGCGTGATCGGCGTCAGACGCGCGCCGCCACGTTCGATGA
>JBEBHI010000009.1:0-40369 GCA_040080935.1 Terricaulis sp. | reverse complement strand
CGTTCGGGTGACGTCGCCGACCGACTCGGTTAATCATGACCGGGTTGGCTGGACAGAACATCTTTCGCATCGCCGCCGTGGCGCTTGGGCTGAGCACCTTGTCGTTCGCGGCGGGCATCGCAGGCGACCTGACTGAGCCGCCGCGCTCTGGCCAACGTGTGGTTTTGCGCATCCCGCCGGCCATTCCGGCCGACGCCCCGCGTGCGCGTCCACTTTTATCCACAGCTTCCGCTGAGGCCACGCCGATCCGGTCGGTCCATCGCGCTCACCGGGCGGCTTTGGTCGAAGCGGTGCAGGTCGTGCACGAAGATTCATTCGATTTGACGCCGACGGCGTTTGAAATCGCGGTGACGGAGCCGCCGAAGCCGTTGGTTGACCCTCGGGTGAAGCAGCGCCGAGAGGCTCCTTCGGAGCCGTATGCGACCAAAGTCGCCTGAATTAGTGCGGCTTTGCCGCAACACTGGCGCCCGGCGCCTGCAACACTGCCAAAATACTGCCTGCTTCCGAGCGCTCTTCTCATTGCCGATGAGCCAGGGATTCGGGCCGAGTCTGTACGGGAGGGGCGCTGCGGTTGTTGCCGCTGCGTTGGCCTTAGCAGCGCCTGGCATCGCCCACGCTCAACAACCTCAACGCCAACCCAACGCCGCGCCCCAGCCGCTCGTGCCGGTCACCGCTGGTGCGAACCGCTACGCGACGCCGGATGGCGCCGTGCGCTTTGTGCTGGACCGTTCAGGCGGCCGCGCTGCCTTGGTCCAGTTTGAAGGCGATCCCGAGGTGCACGTGCTGCGTCCAACGATGGGTGCGGGTGGAGACGAAATCTTCCAGACCGAAAACGGCGACGTCCGTCTGCGTGTGACATCGCATGGCGGCATCATCGTTTACACGCGTGCGCTGCGCACTGGCGCCGCCGCTTCTGAAGAGGGGCGCGTTGCGCCGCTGACGCCGGAGGAGCTGGCGTTCGCGGAAATGCAATCGCGTTTCCGCGCCCTGCAAACTCGCGCGCGCCGCAGCATCGGTCAGCAGGTGATGTTTACCGTGCCGGCGCAGATGTCGCCGCTCGCTGCTGGCGTGGTGACTGATGCAGCTGAGCGCGCGGCAGAAGGTTTGTCGGAAGCGCCGATGACGAATGTGCGCCACGTGATTATCGCGATTGGCCGCGTGCCCGCTGTCGCGCTTCGGGGCGACACGCTCATCATTCAGGTAGCGCCGCACCTGGGCTATGCCGGGCGGCCTTCCTCCAGCGCCATTCGCAATGTGGTGATGGGCCAAGTCCAAGGCCCCGAACAATAAGAACGCCAACGCCGCCAAAGAGGCGGCTTTTTGTTAGCCTTTGAAATTGTCCTTGCGGCTGCGGATGTCCGCAAACGCTTCCCAGTCCGCAACACCCGGCAGCAGCGCAGGCGCGCGCAGGAACGGGTTGGTTTGCTTCTCGATGCGAAGCGTCATCGGCACCGTGGGCTTGCCGGCTGCGCGCAGGCGATCAATCTCCGCCGAACGCGCGCGCAATGCCGCGTTCTCTGGATCAACAGAAAGCGCAAAACGCGCGTTGGATTGTGTGTATTCGTGCGCGCAATAGAGAGTCGCATCGTCCGGCAATGCCGCAAGCTTTTGCAAGCTCGTCCACATCTGTTGTGGCGTTCCTTCAAACAAGCGGCCACAGCCCAGCGCAAACAGCGCATCGCCAACGAACGCGACGTTGTCCGCGTCAAACACATAAGCGATGTGCCCCAAAGTGTGCCCACCGACATTGAGCACGCGCACTTCGATGCCGCCGAGCTTTACGCGGTCACCATCGTCAACGACGCGATCAGGCGGCGTTCCAATGCGTTCGACTTCAGCAGGGCCGGTTACGACAGCGCCGGTCTTCGCCTTGATCGCTGCGTTTCCGCCGGCATGGTCCGGGTGCCAATGCGTGTTCCAAATATCTGTGATCCGCCATCCCTTGGCCTCGGCCTGCCGCATGATCTCATCGGCGTCGGGCGTGTCGATCGCGGCGGTCGCGCCGGTGGCGGGGTCATGAATGAGGAACCCGTAATTGTCGGAGAGGCAGGGGAATTGATGGATTTGAAGCATTTGCTAGCTTAGCCCTCTCTCGCCATGCGCGTCGATGTTCTCGCACTCCAGCGTTTCTATGCGTCGTCCTTGGGCGATGCGGCGCGGCGCGCTGCGGCACGGCGGTTGGCGACGCTTTGGCCGCATGCCGACGGGCTGGATGTTCTCGGCGTGGGTTATACCTCGCCTTACCTCGATCGCTTTCGCGGCAACGCCCGACGCGTCGTCACCATGATGCCCGCCGCGCAAGGCGCCGAGCCTTGGCCAGCGGGTGAGAAGGTCGCCACGGCACTTTCGGAAGAGGCGCGCTTGCCATTCATGGACGCTGTCTTCGATCGCGTGCTGATGGTGCATGGGCTTGAGGAATGCGATGCCGTCCCTGCGATGCTGCGTGAAGTTTGGCGCGTGATGGCGCCGGAAGGCCGGCTGGTGGTGATCGCCGCCAACCGTTGGAGCCTCTGGGCGCAGTCGGACATTTCGCCGTTCGGCTATGGCCGGCCGTATTCCCGCACGCAGCTCGCATCTTTGCTCGGCGATTCCATGTTCGAGCCGGTGGTGTCGGCGCGCGCGCTTTACGTGCCGCCCTGGCGCTGGGCCGCCGGCGCGGCCGACGCCTTTGAGCGCGTGGGTGAACTGGTCTGGCCGGCTCAAGGCGGTTTGGTGCTGATGGAAGCCGTAAAGCGGCTCTACGCGACGACGGCGCGCTCCAAGGGGCGTGTCCTTTTGGCCAAAGCGCCGACGCGAACGCGGCCAGAGCCAAATGGCGCCTTGCCCGAGAACAAGCGCGACTCCTAAGACAGGGCCTCGCGTACGAGGTCCGCGTCCATGAAACTTGTCACCGCCATCATCAAACCAAGCCGGCTCGATCCGGTGCTCGACGCGCTGAAGGAAGTCGGCTGCGGCGGCATCACGGTGTCTGAGGTGCGCGGCTTCGGGCGCCAGAAGGGCAAGACCGAAGTTTATCGCGGCGCCGAATATGAGGTGAAGTTGCTGCCGAAGGTGAAGCTCGAAATCGCGGCTGGACCCGATGCGGTCGAGCGCATCGTCGACGCCATCACCAACGCCGCGAAAACCGGCAAGATCGGCGATGGCAAGATCTGGGTCTGTGATCTCGATAGCGTTCTGCGTATTCGCACCGGCGAACACGGTGAATCCGCCGTTGAGGGCTGAGCGCCACTGAATTGCTCCGCCGTGAGCTCAGTCGTTTGTGCATAGCCCGCGGCGATCACATCGTATTGCCAAGGCTGTTCGTCGCACCCCCGATGCAGGCCCTCCCAGTTCCGCTAGGATCGTGGGCAACAGCCAACCCTAATCTCGGAGGGGAATACCTATGGAAATGTCACGGCGCTTACTCTTGAGCGTGTCGGCGGCCAGCTTCGCGCTTGCTGCATGTTCGCGCACGGGTTCATCCGGCGATCTCAACACCATCCTCGACAATCTCGTGAAGCAAACCATGCACGAGTTGCCCGAGTATTCGACGTCGCTGGCCATCTCCGAAGAGCAAGCGGGCGGCCGTTACATTGATCGCTTGAGCGATTCCTCGCGCGCTGGCGCGGAGCGCTTGCTGCAAATCTCGCAAACCGGCGTGACGCAGCTGCAAGCTCTCAACCGTGACTCACTCTCGCCTGCAGACGCCGTCACGTACGACGTTGTTCTCACGGCGCTGCAAGACGGCATCGCATCTTCGCACTACAAGACCGGCGGCGGCGCACAGGCGCCCTACACCGTCACCCAGCTCACCGGCTCCTACACCGGCACGCCGGATTTCCTCGTCAGCCAACACCCGGTCACCACCCGTGATCAAGCTGATGCCTATCTCGCGCGTCTGACCGCTTATGGCCGCGTGCTTGATCAAGAATCTGAGCGCGTAGGCCAGGACGCGACCGATGGCGTGATCGCGCCTGACTTTGCGCTCGATGGCGCGCTGTCGCAGCTCGGCGCATTCCGCAGCAAGCCGCCGGGTGAAAACATCCTGGTGACGAGCTTCCGCGATCGCCTCGCGCAAGTCACCGACATCAGCGATGCCGATAAGGCCACGCTCGTCACACAAGCCGAAGGCATCGTGCGCGACACGGTTCTGCCTGCCTATCAGCGCCAGATCGATGCGATCACTGCTGTCCGTCCGCGCGCCACGCATGATGCTGGCGTTTGGAAGCTGCCGGACGGCGAAGCGCTCTACGCGACGGCTCTGCGCGCCTACACGACCACCTCGATGGCGCCAGACGAGATCCACCAAATCGGCCTTGACCTCATTTCGCAATTCACCAGCGAGATGGATTCCATTCTGCGCGCTCAAGGCATGACACGTGGTTCGGTCGCTGAGCGCATCGGTGCTCTCGGTCGCCGCCCGGATCAAATCTATCCGAGCACCGATGCGGGCCGTGAACAGCTGCTCACTGCGCTCAACGCACAAGTCGCTGCGATCCGCGCACGTATGCCGGAAGTCTGCGGCGTGCAGGCGCGGGCGGCACTCGAGATCAAGCGCGTGCCGGAATACACCCAAGCCGGTGCGCCAGGTGGTTATTACCAAGGCGCAGCGCTCGATGGCTCGCGTCCCGGTGCGTACTACATCAACCTACGCGACCCCGCGACCGAATGGCCGAAGTTCACGCTGCCGACGCTGACCTATCACGAAGGCATTCCGGGCCACCACTGGCAGATCTCGATCCAGCAAGAGTCGGGCTCGATTCCGTTCATCCGCAGCGCGCTCCTTGGCTTCAGTGCCTACGCTGAAGGCTGGGGTCTCTACTCAGAGCAACTCGCGGACGAGATGGGCATGTATGCCAACGATCCGTTCGGCAAGATTGGCTACCTGCAATCGGCGACGTTCCGCGCTTCGCGTCTCGTCTGCGATACGGGCATCCACTCCAAGCGTTGGACGCGTGAGCAGGCGATCGACTCGATGGTCGCCGCAACCGGCGATCAACGTTCGAATATCACGACGGAAATCGAGCGTTACTGCGTGTGGCCAGGCCAAGCCTGCAGCTACATGGTCGGTCGCCAAGCGATTAACCGTATGCGCGAAGGTGCGCGTACGACGCTCGGCGCGAACTTCGACATCAAAGGCTTTCACGACGCTGTCCTCACCAACGGCTCAACGCCGTTGTCGGTCACGGAGTCGCTGGTCAGTCAGTGGGTCGCGACGGTCTCTGGCCCCGCGCAAAACTAAGTCCAGCGTTTGAACAAGGCAGGCGGCGGCGTGAGAGCAATCACGCCGCCGCTTTCTTTTCGCGGACCGGTCGGCGGGGGAGTTGTCCGCGTCTGCCCAGGAAACGCACGCCCTTGAGCCACATGCGCAGTGCTTCCCAGTGAATGCCCGCAATGACTTTGAACGTCATGAGCGGGTTTCCGAGCCAGGCCCGAAACAATTGTGCATCGTTGAGATCACGCCGCGCGCCTGCGAACGAGGCCGTCAGCGCTACATCCTCGCCGCGGCGCACGATCATCGCAACGGCGACGCGCTGCCCTGGCGGCGTGATCGAAAACTCGTAGGTGAGATCGCTCTCAAGAAACGGCGAGACGAAGAATTCCTTGTCGCAGTGCTGGCTGATGTTGCCGTTCGCCTCGATGCGCGGTGGCAGGACGTAGAAATGGCTTTCGCCGAACGTGTTCGAAACCTCGTGCACCAAGGCCGCGACCGTGCCGTCGCGTCGGTAACAGAAATAGACGCTGAGCGGATTGAACACGTAGTTGAACAACCGCGGCATGCTCAGAAGAACGATGCGGCCACCGTCCCAAGCGATGCCGGCTTCGCGAAGCTTGGTTTCGATCTGCGGCTTCAATGGAGCGTCGCGCCGGCCCGCGTGGTCGCGATCAAACAGAGAGAATAGCGCGCCGCGATTGTGCTTCAGCAATTTGAGGTCAACGGGCGGCGCATCCAAGTCGAGCGTCAGCATGAACACCGGATAGCGCAAGCGGTGCTTGCCTGGTCGCACATGCGTGACGTGGCCGGTGTAGATCGCGTTCATGCGGCGATCGCTTTCGGCTGCGACGGCGCGCCGACATAGATGCGGCTGGACTCGTTCTCGACTGTCCACGGACGGCGCACGCCGCCCAGTTGCTCGGCGACCGCCAAGCCAGACTGTAGTCCGTCTTCGTGGAAGCCCGAACCAAAGTGCGCGCCGCAAAACCAAGTATTCTGCACGCCTTGGAGCGACCAGAGGCGCTCTTGCGCGCGAATGGCCGCGGCGTCGAAGAGCGGGTGGTCGTAGTTCGTTTCGTAGAGAACAGTTTCCGGCTTTGGCTCCGTGCGCGGGTTGAGGGTGAGGAAGATTTGCTCTTCGCTGCGGATGTTCTGCAGCTTGTTCATCCAATAGGTGACCACGCAGCCGCCATCTGGATTGTCGCCGACATAGTTCCAGCTCGCCCAAAGCGGCGCGCGACGGGGCATGAAGGCGGCGTCGGTGTGCAAGACGGCGCGGTTCCTGGCGTAGCGAAATGCACCGAGCAGTTCGCGCTCTTCGCCGCTTGCATCTTCAAGCATGGCAAGCGCCTCGTCGCCGTGTGTGGCGATCACGACATCGTCGAAGCGATCGACGCGGCCCTGTGCATCGCGCACCCAGACGCCGGCAGTGTTACGTCGCACTGAAACCGCGCCGGCACTGAGCCGCGCGCGTTCGACAAACGGGGCGGCTAGTTTTTCAACGTAAGCCCGGCTGCCGCCTTCAACCGTGCGCCACAAAGGACGACCCTTGAGTTTCAAAAGCCCGTGGTTCTCGAAAAACCGCACGAACGCCCATGCCGGGTATTGGTGAATATCGCCCATCGAGGCGGACCAGATAGCTGCAGCTTGCGGGAGGAGGTGATCGCGCTGAAACGCATCGCCATAGCCGCGATGATTTAGATACTCGCCGAGCGAAATCATGGAATCGCGTGTCGCCAACAATTCCAGCGGCGCGTTGCGATAGAAGCGCAGCAGATCCCACGTCATCGACCAGAAGCGCGGGCTGATCAGATTTCGGCCGCCGCAGAGAAACGCCGACGTATCGACTGAAGAATATTCCGTCTCACCACCGCGCAGCGATACGCCGAACGACATGTCCGAAATCTTGGTCTCGACACCGAGATGTTCGAACAATGCGATGAGATTGGGGTAGGTCGCGTCGTTGTAAACGATGAAGCCGGTATCGACCGGCGTCTGCCCCAGGCTCGTCTTCACCATCACGGTGTTCGAGTGCCCGCCGAGGCGATCATTCTTCTCGTAAACGGTGACATCGTGCTTTTGGCTGAGCAGCCACGCCGCCGACATTCCAGCTATGCCCGAGCCGATGACGGCGATACTTTGCCGGCGTGAGTTGCTGCCAGAGGTGATGGCCATCAAACGTTCCCGCTCCAGCGCGCCAAGTGCAGGCTGTTCTCTGAGTGGATACGGGCGCGCACCGTTTGCGGTTCACTGTGATCCGATCCGGGAACCTGCGCGTAAGATCGTCAATGCGCGTCTTGGACTTCGCCCCCGGTACCAGATCGGCGTTTTCCTCACGCCGGAGGATGCGACCGGTGCATGACCGCGTCGAAGAGACGGACGAGGTGCTCATCGCCCGTGTCGCGCGTGGGGATCGCGAAGCCTTCGCGCGCGTTTTTTCCGCCTATGCGGGGAAGGTGAAGGGCTATCTGCTTCGGCTGGGCGCCCCAGCGGCGGCGGCAGAGGATCTGGCGCAGGACGCGATGGTGGCGATCTGGCGGCGTGCGGCGTCGTTCGATCCAACCAAGGCGAAGGCCTCTACCTGGATTTTCGTCATCGCCCGCAATGCCTGGATCGACAAACTCCGGCGCGAGAAGACGGAGTTGGCCTACCGGTCGGTCGTGATCGTGACCGAAGAGAGCGACGACGAATCGCCGGATGATGCAGCGATGCGCGGAGAGACTGAAGAGCAAGTCTTCGCGGCGATGTCGACGCTCTCGGAGGAGCAGCAACAGGTCGTGCGATTGTCGTTCTTTGAAGATCGCCCACATTCGGAAATCGCGGAGCGTTTGTCGCTTCCGCTCGGCACAGTGAAATCGCGCCTTCGCCTTGCGCTCATCAAGCTGCGGGCGCAATGGGAGCAATACAAGTGAGTCCGCTGCACCATCCCTCTGATGATGTTTTGACCGGCTATTCGGCCGGCGCGCTTGAACCGGGCTTCGGTCTGGTCGTCGCCGCGCACGTTGAGGTGTGCGCGCATTGCTGCGCGCGCGTCGGCGCCTTCGAAGCGGCGTCAGGCGCGGCGCTTGAAGCGTTGCCACAAGAGAGCGTTGGCCAAGATGCGCTTTCGAAGGTGCTCGCGCGACTAGACGCGCCGGGTCAGCCGATCCGTATGGATTCGCGTTCGTTCATTGAACGCTTGCCGTTGAAGCCCAAGAAGTGGCTCGCGCCGGGCGTTTGGGTGGCTGGCGTGAAGACGCCGCACGCGCCGCAGAACCGTGTCTATCTACTCTCTGTCGCCGCCGGCGGTTTGACCGCGCGACACGAACATTCCGGCGCTGAATTCTGCACTGTGCTAAGCGGCGCGTATCACGATAAGCTTGGCCTCTTTGCCGCGGGTGACTTCGCCGCTGCCGAGAGTGATCTCAATCACCAACCGGTCGTGGAGGGTGATGAAGCGTGCGTCTGCCTTTTCGCTACTGAAGGTCGCCTCAAGCCGCAAGGCTGGCTCGGCCGCTTGGCGTTTGCCTACGCGGACGTCTGAGTTCGTCACTCAACTCTCGCCACGGCGCGTGACCTAGGGCATAGCCCGCCCGCCACGTAGAAGGCGGGATGGGCTCATGACTGCAACAGCAACGGCCAACGCGGCCCCATCTCCCACGCTCGCTCTCGGCGCGCGCATAGCCGAAATCGACATGATGCGCGGCCTCGTCATCGTGCTGATGGCGCTCGACCACGTCCGCGACTATTTCCTCGGCGGTCCCGGCATGTCCGGTCCGGGCAGTCTTCTCGACCCCACGGTGACGACGCCAGCGCTCTACCTCACGCGCTGGGTCACGCATCTCTGCGCGCCGACCTTCGTATTTCTCGCCGGCGTCTCGGCCTACATGCAACTCGCCAAAGGCAAGACGCCGCCGAACCTGTCGCTCTTTCTGCTGACGCGCGGTCTGTGGCTGATCTTTCTCGAACTGACGCTGATTAGCTTCGGTTGGTCGTTCGGCTTTCCGTACGTGTTCTTCTTGCAAGTCATCTGGGCCATCGGTTTTTCGATGGTCGCGCTGTCGGCGCTGGTTTGGCTGCCGCGCATGGCCGTTCTCGCGATCGGCATCGCGATTATCGCCGGCCACAATCTTCTCGACCCGGTCAGCGCTGACCAGGCCGGTCAGGTGTGGGCGTTTCTGCATGACGGCGGACCGGTGTTCGTTGGTGGCGTGCCCGTGGGCTTGTTCGCCTATCCCGTGCTGCCATGGATTGGGATTATCGCGTTCGGCTACGGCCTTGGCGGCGTGTTCACCGAGGCGCCAGAGAAGCGCAACCGCACGATTCTGTTGCTCGGCCTCGGCATGTTGGCGCTCTTCTTCGTGCTCCGCGTCACCATGATCTATGGCGACCCCGCATTCTCAACCGGTCCAGAAGGTGAGTGGCGCGATTGGCGCGATCAGTCTTCGGTTGTCGCGGCTGTGATGGTTTTCTTCGATGTCCAGAAGTACCCGCCGTCGTTGCAATATACGTTGGTCACGCTCGGCATCGTCTTCACGATCTGGCCGTTGCTCTCACGCTTGCGCGGACCGGCGGCGTCAGTTCTGACCACGTTCGGCGCGGTGCCATTCTTCTTTTACGTGCTGCACATTTATCTGATCCACATGCTGTCCATCGCCGTGAACGCGGCAGCTGGGCGCAATGTCGACGGCCTGTTCGACTACATGATGAATTCGTTCCTGGCGCCGGAGAAACTCGATGGCCTCGGTTTCTCGCTGGGCTGGGTCTATCTGACGTGGGTCATCGTGCTGGCGCTGCTCTATCCGCTCTGCCGCTATTGGCAGGGGCTGAAAGCGCGCCGTCGGGATTGGTGGCTGTCTTATCTTTAAGCGGCTCGCCGCTCTTGCACTGACGCCGCTATGCGATCCGCGTACGGCGTCAGCAGCGGCGGGCGATAGCTTTCATTGGCGGCAAAGCGCAGCCGCGCCGTCTCGTGGATGTCCTCGTAACGATTGAGACCTTTGCGCCAACGCGACGTCAGCGCGCGTATGATCGGAAAGCCCTTGCCGTCAACGCTCGGCGTGATCGGATCGATGTCTGCCAAGCAGCCAGAGATCACCGAGCCCGGCTCACGCGTCACTGACAAGCCCGCAAGCTCCGCGCCTTCGAGCACCCACATCAACGCGCAATTAGAAAGCGCGCGCTGGCTGCCGCCGCCAACGCCGCCGTGATCACCCGGAAACCATTGCTGCGCCACGCGCGGGCGCGTGCCCGGCGCATTGAACGCATCGATGTTGTTCCAAAGCGTTGGCGCGAATGGCGCGCGCCGCTCATCGATCGCAACGGCGTGGCGCGCATGTTCAACGCAGCGCGACAAGGCCGTGTCGTGAAACTCATACTCGGCGTTCAAGCCGATTGAGATCGGCAGCAAGCGCGGTATGCCAAGCGATCCCACCGTGTCCCAAACGCCGAGATAGCGGATCGAAAGATCGACAGGTGGCTGCGTGAACGGTCGCGCCAGGCGGGGCCATGCAATCGCATGCGCCATGCGGAAGCGCTCAGCTTCTTCACTATCCGCTGTCAGCTCACGATTGCGGTAAAGCTCCAGCGCCTGACGCGATTTATCGACATGCTCGCGCCGCAGCACCCCGCATTTGCGTAGCAGGCCGGCCAGCGAACGCACCGTGTAAGCGCCGCGCGAAAAGCCGAAGAGATAGATCTGATCGCCAGGCTCGTAGTTGAGATTGATGAACAGCCACGCATCAAGCAGGTGGTCATCTAGGTCGGCGCCGGTCATGCCTTCCCAGAGGCTGAGCCCGCTCAATGTCGCGCCGACGCCAGCTGAATAATAGACGATCTGCAAATTGCCCTTGGCATCGCGCGGCGCGACCGAGCGCGCCGTTAGCGCAACGTTCGTCAGCGCGCCGCCATAGAGGCGCTGCCAAGTTCCGTCGCAACAGATGATAAGGCGCTTCATGCGGCGTCGCTCACGGCGTCAGCAGGAAGACGGCTTCTTCGGCGAACCAATTCGCGCGCCAGATCGTCTTGGCGAACGGCGCGCCGGCATTGCCGCGCGAGAGCGGCACGGCGCGATCGATGCTGAAGCGCATCTTGCGCGCCAGGTCAGCGAAATCGCGCACCGTGTAGCGCTGCAGATGCTCGCTTGGTCCCAGCCTGCCCTTGGTCAGCATCTCAGCGCGCTTATCCCAGCGCCCAGCATTAGTGATCGAGACAATCACTTGTTGGCCTATCCGCCCAGCTTGTTTCAGCGCCGCTTGTGGGCGGCGGAAATGCTGCAGCGTGCGCGAGAACACGACATAGTCGAACGCGCCGCTTGGAAATTCACCCAGGTCGCGCTCGGCATCGCCTTGCACCACCGACATGCCGCGCACGACGCAGCGATGCGCTTTGTTCGGATCAATCTCGATCCCGCGTACCCGCGCGTTGCACTCGCGCTTTAGCAGTTGCAATAGCGCGCCATCCCCGCAACCAACATCAAGCACCTTCGCGCCATCGTTGACCATTTGGGAAATGACCAGATGGTCGCCGCGCGGCTCCGAGCTGGTCAGCTCAAGCGGCGTGGGGTGGACGAGTTCAAGCTGCGCCATCACGCGCCTCCGCCGTTAAGCGCCAATCCGCGTGCGGTGGCTGCAGCATCAATGAAACCAGTCAGCGCCGCTTCGAACGCGGGCTCGTGACCGAGGTAGGCGTCGTGACCATGCGCGCTGGTGATTTCCAAGAATGAAGCTTCGGTGCCGGCCGCCGCAAGCGCGCGCGCAATCTGGCGCCCTTCTTCTGGCGGATAACGCCAATCGCTGGAGAACGAGAACACGCCGTGCCGCGTCGTGCCGCCCTGAAAGGCGTTCGCCAGCCGCCCGCCAAAGTCCGCTGCGAGATCGAAGCCATCCATCGCGCGCGACAGGTAGAGATACGAATTGGCGTCGAACCGATCGATGAAGCCTGCGCCTTGCTGCGGCCGCATGGGATCGTTTGCGCCTTCCGCACTAAATGCGAACCGCTCCTGCGTACGCGCCGTCTCAAAGCGTGTGCGTACGTCCTGCTCGGATAGGCCAGCGAGCTGAGAGGACGTCCGTGCCACGGCATTTCCGCGCGACGGGCGCACGCCGTGCTGCAGGTAAGCGCCGTTGCGCCAATCGGGATCGGCCATGATCGCTTGGCGGCCAAGTTCTGCGAGCGCGATGTTCTGCGCCCCTTGCTTTGCCGCCGCCGCAACCGTCACGCATGCGAATACGCGCTTTGGATAAGCGCTCGCCCATTGCAAAGCTTGCATCCCGCCCATGCCGGGGCCGATGGCGAGGAAGAGGCTCTCGATGCCGAGCGCTTCAACAAGCATCGCTTGCGCACGCACCGCGTCGGCCATCGTCACTGCGGGTAGCCGCAACGAGTAGGGCAGTCCGTCAGGCGCGATCGTGCCAGGCCCCGTCGTGCCCATCGACCCGCCAAGCACGTTCGAGCACACGACGAAAAACCGGTTCGTATCGATCGGGCGTCCAGGACCAACAATCCGCGGCCACCAAGCGGGGCGGCCAGTGGTGGGGTTCGGGCTCGCCACGAATTGATCGCCGGTCAGTGAGTGGCACACGAGCACGGCGTTGCTGCGCTCAGCATTGAGCGCGCCGTAGGTTTCGAACGCGATGGTGAGCGGCGCGAGCGTCTCGCCGCTGGAGAGTTGCAGTGGGGTGGTCGCGTCGAACGCGAGGGAACGCACACCGCCTGCGGCTTGGAGTTTCGCTGCTGCTGCGCCTGCATGAATCATTCGTTCGCGTATAAACTGCGTCGCGGGGGAAATATCCCCCTGGGGCGGGCGGCTGCTGTTGAAGACTCGCGTGTGAATGCGGGCCGTTGGCGCAGAGCATGAAAGACCGCTAAGGTTCCGCCGATGAACGACCAGAGCCCCCCCGGTTCGCCACTCGAAACGATCCGCGCCGAGATCGACGGCATCGACAAGACGTTGTTGTCGTTGCTCGCTGACCGTCTGCGCGCGGTTGATAAGATGAGCGGCCTGAAGCCGCCCGAACAGGGTTTGCCGATCCGCCCCGGCCGCGAAGTTGCCTTGCTGCGACGGCTCGTTGCGGAAGCGCCGGCGCCGCTGGAGCGTGAGTTCGTCGTCGAGATTTGGCGCGCGATGATCGCCGCCTCGCTCCGCCGTCAGCGCGTCATCGACGTCGTCGTCGGTGGCGGCCGTGGGGATCCGACGCGTCTGTTCGATATCGCCCGCCGTCATTTCGGCGCCCGAACGCGGATCAAGGATCTGGGCGAGCCCCAGGCGGCTCTGCAAAAGGCTGCGGAAAATCCAGACACCGTCGTCGCGGTGACGAGTTGGCCGGCCGCCCCAGGCGTCGGCGCATGGTGGCCGGCTTTGTCGGAACGCCGCTTCCACAACCTCCACATCATTGCCGGTCTGCCGCTGCTTGGCGGCGCCGATGAGCCGGAAGCTGCCGTGTTTGCTGCGTCTCAAACTGAAGAGGCCGGCAACGACGTCACCATTCTGATCGCCTTCGATCCACACCATCGTTTGCAGCGTGCGCTGAATGAGACTGGCCTAACCGGTCGTGAGTTCGCGCGCGCCGAACCACGTGTGTTGGTGCGCGTCGACGGTTTTCTCGGTCTCGATGATCCGCGCGCCGCTGTGCTCTCGCGCTCTGGCCTTGATAGCGTTCGCGTCCTTGGCTCGTACGCGCGCGTTTAATGACCATGATTTTCGATCGGATCGCCATTCTCGGCGTGGGCCTTATCGGCGCATCCATCGCTCGTGCCGCGCGTGAGTACGGCGCGGCGAACACCATCGCGCTTTACGACGCCAACCCCGACGTGCGTGAACGCGCGCTGGCGCTTGGCTTGGGCGAAGTCTTCGATGACGCCGAGAAGGCTGTCGCCAACGCCGAACTGGTCGTTCTCGCCGTTCCCGTTGGCGCCATGGGCGCTGCTGCTACTGCGTGCGCGCGTGGATTGAAGATCGGCGCGATCGTCACGGACGTTGGCTCTGTGAAGCAGGCCGTTGTCGACGCCGTCGCCGCCCCGCTGCCGACTTACGTGTACTTCGTCCCAGGCCATCCGCTCGCCGGTACGGAACACTCCGGCCCTGACGCCGGATTTGCCACGCTGTTTCACAATCGCTGGCAAATCCTGACGCCGTTACCCGGGCAAACCGATGCTTACGCGGCGGCGGTCGATCAGCTTGAACAATTCTGGCGCGCGCTTGGCGCGAACGTCGAGCGTATGGACGCCCAACGCCACGACGTTGTCCTCGCCGTCGTCAGTCACTTGCCGCACTTGATCGCGTTCAACATCGTCGCGATGGCGGAAGATCTGGAGAGCGTCACCGAGAGCGAAGTGGTGAAATACTCTGCCTCCGGCTTCCGCGATTTCACCCGCATCGCCGCCTCCGATCCCACGATGTGGCGCGACGTGTTTTTGAACAATCGCGAAGCCGTGCTCGAAGTTCTTGGCCGCTTTTCCGAAGATCTTGCAGCGCTTCAGCGCGCGATCCGCTGGGGCGAGGGCGATACGCTTTACGATCTTTTTGATCGTGCCCGTCGTATGCGCCGCGAAGTCATCGACGCCGGCCAGGATACGTCCGCACCGAACTGGGGCCGCGACGAACCGTCGAGCTAGTACACTGGCGGCAGCGGCCGCACCGGGAAATTCTCGATCTTCAACACGCCGTCATGTGCGCCGATGTCGAGCGTGATGTCGTCGCCGGTGACAACATAAGTCGCAGCCAGCAAGCTCAGCGCCCGGCGCGCATCGCTATCAATGCGTGGCCCGTTTGAGATCGCCGTCAAAACTGGCGCAGGATGTTGGACTGGCAAAACTAGGCGTCCGTCCAAGCGGCGTTGGTCATCCAAACCGCCTTCGCCGGTGCCCGTCGTTTGTAGCGGACCCCAATCCAGCTCCAGCGCGTCGAACTTCAATCGCCCGCCGCCTGTGCGCCACGGCCCAAGCGGATCGCCCGGCGATGATTGCATAAGCAATGCACCATCGGTCACGACCACCGCCGCACGCATGCGCGCCACATCGAGCCCGAACGCTTCAAAGCTGCGCACCGGCCGCGGCAGCGTGATCGTCTGCGCATCGAACGCGAACTGGTACTCGCCAGCCGCACGCGGATCAGGACGCACGGTCACGATCAGCCTAGCCGCGTGCATCACGCCTTCTTCGGCCGGATCGTCGAGCACCAAATTGTTTGCTTCGACGCCGGCTTCCGCGAGCGCGTCGCCCTCAGTGCGCAAACTCGCGATCAGCGCGTCGGCGCCGACATTTGTCGTCGCGCCATTTGCGCGTGTGATCGCGATCGGCGCCTTGGCTTCAAGAATGATATGCTGCGGCTTCAGCGGATCAATGTTGAGATCGGCGCGGGCGGTCTCAACACGCCAGCCGCCGCGCGATGCAGCGTATCGAACGTCGCGCAATTCCAGCCGCAGGAACACCGGAAAGCCGTGTCGAACGACTTCGCCAATCTCGACCGTCGCGCCGCCGGCGTTTTGCTCGAACTGCCAAGCATGCACGCGTCGCTCAGCTTCGCCGGCAAGATAGTTCCAGTAAAAAATCCAACCGAGCGCCGCGACGACGAACAGCGACCACGGAACGATGAGCCAAAGATCGTGCCTCTTCATGGCGTCACGTTGCGACGCTTATCCGGCGGCAACAAGGCCTGGCTCTCGGTTTCAAGAACGCGCTCGAGTTCCGCCATGAATTGATCGCGCGGCAAGCCCGGCGGGATCGGCGGCAACACTTTGAATGTGACGTGCCCTTTCGAGCGCAGGATGCCTTTCGGCTTCCAGATCAGTCCAGTGTTGAGCGCCACCGGCGTCACCGGCACGCCGAGATCTTTGTACATGGCCGCGATGCCAGGCTTGTAGTCCGGCGGCGCGTCGAGTTCCTGGCGTGTGCCTTCCGGAAAGATCAGCACTTGGCCGCCTTTGGCGACAGCGTCGCGCGCGCCGCGCACGATGCTCTTCAAAGCTTTCGCATGGCCGCCGCGATCAACGCCGATCTGATTGCGCTTTAAATACGCGCCCATCACCGGCACGCCGCCGAGTTCGGCTTTGTAGACGTAGACCGGTCGCGGCAAGAACAGAGCCGGCGCCATCGTGTCGAGCGTCGACTGATGCTTCATCGCGATCAGCGCGCCGCCTTTGGGAACGTTCTCTAGGCCTTCAAACGAAACCGTCGCGCCGACGATCCACCGTAAGCCCCAAACCACCGCTCGCGCCCATGAACGCAGCGCCGTCCAAACGTGGCGCTCGTCAAAGACAACGAGCGGCCACAGCACCAAGCCTACGACCGCCATCGAGCCGTAGAGCCAGATGACGAAAATAAACGAACGTATCCAATTCATGCGTCGCCCGGAGCCGCCTCAGTGTCGTTGCCGCCGAGGCCGATCAACGCTTCCCGTCCGCGAATGACAAGATATTTCACATACTCCGCGCCCAAACGCGTGGCCGCGCCGAGGTCGCTGCGCCAGAGCGCGGGGTCAGTCCAGCGCGTGCGCACCGGGTAGGGATGGATTTCAGCTTCCGGTAGCGCCACCCCAAGTTCCGCTTGGCTGCGCGGCATATGATAATCGTCAGTGACGAGGATGATGTTGGTGTAGCGATGCTCGCGCGCCCACGCAGCGGTCTCGGACGCGTTGCCGAGCGTGTCTTCCGCAGAGCGGCCGATATCGATGCAGCATTCGCCGAGCGCCGGATCAACGTTGAGCGCGTTATAGAGCTCAGCGTCGGTCACGACGCGATTGACGCCGGAGATCAGCAGCCGCTCGCCTTTGTGCTCTTCAAGCAAACGCACGCCCGTCGTCAGACGTTCGAGCGAGCCGCCTGTGAGCGCGACGATCGCTTGTGCGGGCTGAGGCTCTTGTGCTTCGCGGCGAACGTTTTCTGCAAAGCTCCAGAAGCCGGCGAGAAACGCCACAAGTGCGATGATCGCCACCCAGAAGAGCAGCGTGCGCATCAGCCGAGCTTCGCCGCGAGTGCGTGGAAGTGTCCCGCTGCTGCGCGCGCGCCCGCGCCCGCTGCGATCGCTGTGCCGAGCGGCGCGGCAACGATTGGAACCAGATCAATCGGCAGAATCATCGTGGTCAGAGCATTCAGCGTCGTGCCGGGAATGGCCAGCATAAGAACGATGACACCAGCGACAGCTGCGAGCACGCCCCCGACCGCGCCTGCGTAGAGCCCGATCACGGCGGCCTCGTCCGCGATGCGCCCGGCCGTCTGACCGCGCGTCGCGCCGAGATCGCACATCACCGTCACCATTTCGCGGCGCCGCGCCGCCAGCCCGCGCGCGGCGAGCCATGCGATCACGCCCATCATGCCGGCAAACAGGACCGCGCCCCAGAACGCCGCATTGCGCACGCGCGGCGCAAGCCCGCCGCCACTGGTGGCGTCCGGGGCCTCAATCACTTCGGCGGTGACACCGCCAGCGGCGAGCGCGGCGACGATATCTCCTGAGATGTCGGCCTGGGGCGAGGCGGGCGCGAGTTCGACTTCGATCAGGCGCAGGTCTGGCACATTGGCAGGATCGATTTGCTCACCGCTGGCCTCACTGAGGAGGGCGGCTGCACGTCCGGCCGTTAGCGGTGCTGCGCTGGAAACATGTGGAGCGCTGGCGAGCGCTGTTTCCGCGGCGGCCATGCCGGCTGGCCCGTCCGGCGCCAGAACCCGAACAATGGCGTAGGCGTTGCGAGCCTGCTCATACCCAACGGCGACGCGATCCACGCCCCGGGCCGCAAGCCCAGCGGCAGCCGCAGCGAAGGCCGCAAACGCCAGCGTCCAGAAGAGCGCGCGCTCAATCCCTAACAGCCCGCCTCTCATTCATAAGCCTCCGCGTCAGCCGCTTCAGTTTGCTCGGGCGCCGAGAGGCGGCCGCGATCGATCCGCCAGACCCACATCGGCGCGACATCCGAGAGCGTGTCGTCTTGGCTTGCGATCACAACGCCAGCTCCAACGCGGCGCATCTCTGAAAGTAATCGCACAATCCGCCTACCATCCGCAGGCGACATGCCTGCGGTAGGATCATCCGCTAAAATGAGATTTGGCTTCGCCGCGAGCGCGCGCGCTATGGCAGCTCTGCGTCGTTCCGCACCCGAAAGTTTTTCCACAGGCAACTCAGCGGCGCCGCCGAGCCCAACGAAATCCACAAGTTCGCGCACGTCTTCCGAATATTCGCGCGGCTTTTGACCGAGCAAACGCAACGGCATCGCAACGTTGTCGAACGTCGACCATTGCTCAATGAACACTGGGTTTTCAGCAACATAGCCGATCCGCCGCTTCACTTCGGCGACGTCGCGTGAGCGCGCCCGCGTGATGTCAGCGCCAAGTATTACACTTCTGCCAGAGCGGGGCGGCAGCGCTAGTCGCAAGAGATGCGTAAATGTAGTCTTCCCGGCAGCTGCGGGGCCGGTGACGAGATTAACTTCTCCAGCACGTGCTTCAAAGTCTACGCCCATCAGAACGGTGGATGCGCCATAGCCGGCATCAACATTCGAGAGGCGAACCAATACGCCGCGCTCGAATAGATCGGTTTCAATACTAGCGCGAGGACGGGCCATGACTGGACAAGCTAAATAGAATCAATGCACCGAAGACAGTTATTGGGGCAGCTGAACGTATTAACATGATCCTTACCTGCACGTCTTGCTCGACCCGCTATTATGCGGATGACGCTGCGATCGGTCCGGCCGGTCGGACGGTGCGTTGCGCCGCATGCGGTTTCTCCTGGTTTGCTGAAGCGCAGCTTGAACTGCGTGCTTCCGCTGCTGAGGTCCCCTCGATGATGCGGGCCCCGGAAGAACCTGCACGCGAACCACTGACACGTGAACGTGTCGAAAGATTGCGCCGCGCCGCCGAACAACCTGGCCCGGCTCCTTCTGCCGCGGCGAAATTCCGTCAGCAACAAAGTGATCGCATGCGCCGTGATCGCACCCGCGCTGCTGTGATGGTTTGGGGCGCGACTGGCGCTGCCCTTGCGGCAAGCGCGACCGGCATGGTCGCCTTCCGCCAGGACGTCGCTGAACTGTGGCCGCGTTCGGCCAGCGCCTTCGCTGCGCTCGGTTTGGACGTGAACGTCTATGGCCTCGAGTTCTACGACCTCTCGGTCGAGCGTGATTTCAGCGGCGCGACGCCGGTGCTCGTGGTCAGCGGCGAAGTTCGCAACATAGGTCGCGACGACAAGCTCGTTCCGCCGGTTCGCGTTTCGCTGCGCGATACCAACTCGCACGAGATCCTCGATCTGGTGAACGCGATCACCGATCAACCGATCGCTGCTGGCGCGGCTGTGCCGTTCCAAATTCGCGTTGAGAACCCGCCGGCTGAGGCCGTCGATCTCGAAGCGACGTTCGCGAGCTTCGGCGAAATGTCGATGGCTGGTGGCCCGGCGCACGTGTCGCCGACGCCGACCGCGCCGCAAGGCGAACTGTTGCTCGACGAGCCTCTCGATCCTGCGCACGAACTCGTAGATCCGTCGCACACGACGACAAGTGAGCTTGGCCCAGCAGACGGCCTCCGTCTCACGACCGGCTAAATTGCGTATTCTTCTTTCTGCGGAAGACATCAGCCAGCGCGTTAATGCGCTGGCTGATCGCTTTTCGGCGCAAGTGAAAGACGACTGGACGGTCGTCGCGCTTTTGCAGGGCGCCATCCCATTCGCCGCTGATCTGATGCGCGCGCTGGAAGTGCGCGGTTCGCATCCGATCTACGATTCACTTTGGCTCGAGAGCTATCGCGATGAACGCGAGAGTAGCGGCAAGGTAGTCGTACGCGCCGATGTCTCGCGTTCCGTTGACGGCCGCGGCGTGCTCATCGTCGATGACGTGTTCGATAGCGGCCGCACGATCGCCTACGCCCGCGCACATCTGATGGCCAAAGGCGCAGCGCAAACGCTCGCCTGCGCCTTTGTGCGCAAGCCCGAGGCGTTGGGGCAGGACATCGACGCGATTGGCTGGGACGCGCCTGCAGACTTCCTGATCGGCTATGGGATGGACGACAAGGGCCGCTACCGCGGTCTCCCGTACATCGCCGCGATCGACTAGCGCGCGATCAGCGCCTTTAGCGCCTGAATTTTCTGGTGATCGTGATGCCGCGCAATGAAGCGCAGTTTGCGTTTGCCGAAGCGCAGCTCGTACGCCGGCGGCATGCCGACAGGCGTATCCAGCTCTGACGACGTGAGTTCGCTCCACGTCGATCGTTTCACACCCAGCATGCTGCGCGCCTCGATCCACTCGCGCGTGGCGCGGTAACTCGTCCAACCCACCACACGCCACACCGCCAGCAGCATCAGGATCGGTAACAGCAGCCACAGCGTCGCGAAGAAGCGCGATGGGCGCTCTTCCGGTCCGAGGCCTTCGAACGGATTGGGGACGAAGCTCAACGCCATCGGCACGAGCGCAATGGCGGCGATCGAACCAAACAACAACCAAAGCCTCGGGCGGATCACAAGCGGCGCATCCATGTGGCCGCTTTGCCGCGCCGCGCGCCCACGCGCACTCCCATGTTCTTGGGATCAAGCTGCGAGCTTGAGGGAGATGCGCGTACCTGAGGCGTCAGAGTCGATCGCCAATGACGCGCCGATCTGTTGCGCGCGCGTGCGTATGTTGGTGAGGCCGCGTCCCGCCGGCGCGCCCTGCGCGAACCCGGCGCCATCGTCGGCGAGCGCAATCTCGATCTGATCGCTCTCACGCTTCAGCACCACGCCGATCCGCTTCGGTGCGCCATGCTTCAGTGCGTTGGTGCAGGCCTCAAGCAGGATGCGATAGATCTGCAGCGTTTTGTCCGGCCCAATGTTCGGCGTCGCGCCGACATCTTCGATCTCCCAATCGAGCGCGACGTTCGCTGCCTCACAGCGCGGTTCGATGCGCGCGCGAAACGCGCCCAGCGCGCCGGTGAGGGAGCCTTCGCCTTGCTCCAGCGAATCCACCACCAACCGCAGATCGTCCAAACTTTGCTCTAAGCCGCTGACCAGCGCGTCGTCCGAGAGCTTCTGCGAGCGTGCTTGCAGGATGAGCCCCAGCAATTGGCCGCCGATGCCATCGTGCATGTCGCGCATGATACGGCTGCGTTCTTCCAGCAGCATCGCCGCGCGCTCGTTGCGACGGATTTCCTCCATGTTGGCGACGATGACGCGCTCGCGCTCCGCCACCAACAGGTTGAGCTTCTCAGCGGTCGCCGTCGCTGCCTCGAACACACCGCGCGCCCGCGCCGCAAGCGAAAGCAACAACGCCAACGGAAAGAACATCACCGCGGCGCCAAGCGAGACCCCGTAAATGAAGAAGAACCGCACCATGATGATGTCGGCGATTGCCGCGATTAGCACGAAGATGAAAGCGGACGCCTCGAATGGATCGCGGAAACCGTTGCGCCGATAGTAACTGACGACGCGCACCAAGCAGAACGCGATCACCGCGAGCCCAAGAAAGCCGCAGATGCGATCCACATTCTGCGAGCCGATCGCCGGATCATTCCACAGCGCCAGCGCGATGAGCGCCGGGCTGATCGCCATTGCCGCAATCACTGCCAAGCCAAGCTTGCGCCGCAACGGGCGCGGCCACGGCGCAGTAAGCCAACCAAGTTTGTGTTTCTGCCCGGTCGTCGTTGCGAACGCGGACGTCCATTCAATGAAAAACCAGAGCAGGAAAATGCTCGTGCCGAAATAGCCGGTGAAATAGATGTCGTTCGCGACAGTCCCGTTCCACGGCGGATCGCTCGGCGAGAGCCCCATCACCTGAAGCGCCCAAGACGCAGCAAGCCCGCCCAGCGCGTACATCAACCCGCGCATGCCGAGCAGCGACGCCGCCGCGAAGCAAAACGCCGCAACAAACGCCGCAATCACGCCCGTCGCCACATGCATGTCGGCGCGCAAGAACCGCAGCGCCCCGTAGGACGGATAGAGGTCGTCGTATTCGCCCAAATACACCGGCCGCAAATGACCGAAGCCGACACCGCGTTGCACTTCGATATCGAGCACCGCGCCGGCATGCGCCATAGGCGGCGGAATGCGGATTAAGCGCGGACGTCTGCTCCAATTGGTCGGATCACCCCGCGTTGGCCCTTCGCCGCCAACAAGCACGCCATCAACGTAGAGCCGCGCGTTGTCATGTGCGCTCACGATGAGGATGGCAGGCGCGTTCGCCCGCGCGGTCTCTTCGTCTAGAGTCGTGCGGAAGATAAGCGGCGTCGTTGAGCAACATTCCCAGTGCGGCAACGTCGCCGGGCGGAACGGAGCGCCCCGCGAGGAAGCCGCGAGCACCTCGGTGACGCGGCGCCCAGGCACGTTCTCCGCGGTCGCATTGATAACGAGCAGCCCCGCGCAGAACGCAGCCAGCAGCAGCAGGATCGTGAGAACCGTCGGCCAACGAGGCGTTGAGTTGGTGCTTGGCCGCGGCGTCATCCGCTTGGATTGGCGGAGACGGCCACTGCGCGTCAATCCTTCAGCTTGATCAAACCGGCCTGCACCGCCTCGAACACCGCCTCGCTGCGCGAATTCACGGCCAGCTTGCGATAAATCGACTTCACATGATCCGCGACCGTGTGCGGCGAAATTCCATGCAAGCGTGCGACTTCCTTGTAGCGGAAGCCCTTGGCGAGATCGATCAACACAGCCGTCTCTTTTTCCGTGAGCGGCGCGTCGAGCTCTGCTCGCGGCGAAGACCCGCGTTCGCGCATGCGCGTGAGGATGTGGCTCGCGACCGCCGGTGAAATCGGCGCGCCGCCGCCGAGCACGCTGCGGATCGCTTCCTCCGCTTGCTGCTCGCCTGCGCCCTTCAGCAGATAGCCGTCCGCGCCGGCTTCGATCGCTCGCACAACGCTGCGCGCGTCACCGAAGATGCTCACGACGATGATCTTGATGTTCGCAAGTCGCTCGCGCGCTTCGCGGATCAGTTCGACGCCGTTGCCATCCGGCAGCGCCAGATCGATCAGTAACACATCGAGGCCGGGTTCAAGGAGGGCGCGGCCGCTGGCCAGCGCATCGGCGACGCCCGCAATTTCGAGGCCCTCTGCGCGTGCAACCATCTGCGCCAAATCCTCGCGCAGAATCGCATCGTCTTCGACGATCGCGACGCGTGCGCGAGGAGGAGATTGGCTCAAAGCATGAGGTCCTTTGCGGTGCGCCACTCTGGGGCAGGACGCGCCGCTTAGCCAGATGATGTGATGGAGCGCGCCGGGCCGCGCTCACAACCGCATGAATATGGGGTCTAGCTGCGCCGCTGGAATTGCAGCGCCAGCTGGCCGCCAGCGCCGTCTTGCAAGCGAAGCTGCAGAGCGTTGCTCTGGGCCGCGAAATCAGCGGCGACTTCGCCAATTCGGCCGCAGGTGAAGGCGACGCGCGGTTGCGGCGCCTCGGTGAAGGTCGCGGTCCAACGGTCAGTCGCGCCGCCAGCTTCTGCGCCGGCCCAATTGAACGTCACGCCGCCGCTTTCACCTTCGCTGACCTCCAGCGCGACAGCGCGCGTGCCTGTCCAGCCTGTGGCGGAGCCAATGCGTGACGCGCTGATAAGATCGTATGTGCCTGGCGCGATCGAGCCGCCGCGCAGATCGGCAGCCGCTGCGGCCGTCACAACTTCCTCGCCCACCGCAATCTGCCGCGCCGCATCAGGCGTCACGTCGTTGCAAGCAACCGTCGTCGGGCCGGGCGGCGTGTCGGGGCGTTCGGTTTGCTGCGCCGGCGGCGAGCACGCTGCGAGCAGGGCGACGAAAGCAGTGGTCAGCAGAAAAGCGCGCATGAAAACCCTCCAGGTGTGGGAAGTGAGAGTGGAGCGCGCCAAGTCGATTTCAAGGCGACCCGTCGCTTAGCTGTCGCCAAAGCGATCCAGCAAGCGGCGCAGATATTCTCGTTCTGCTTCCGGCCGGTTCGGGTCCTGCGCACGGCGGCGGATTTCATCGAAAATCTCGCGCGCCCGCATTGGGTCTGCGCCGTTGAGATCAACACCTTCAGTGCCATCGTTGCCGATCGAGCGCCCGAGCGGATCACGGTCGCCGCCTGAGCTTTCGCCTTCGCCCTCGCGTCCAGCGCGGCCGCGCTCGCGCATCTCTGCACTCAGCGCCTCAGCGCCTTCACGCAGATTGTCGAGCGCTGCGTTCTGTGCGGCTTCGGCGCCTTCAAGATCGCCGCGCCGCAGTGCGTCCTCGGCCCGCCGCATCGCTTCGCTGGCTGCATTCAGATCATTGCTCGGCGCCGCGCCGGCTTCGTCCGCCATACGCTGAGCCGCCTGCAAGCCTTGGCGCAATTGCGATTGGCGCTCCGCGAGTTCGTCGCCGCCTTCTCCGCCCTGTTGGTCGCCGCCGCTGCCGCCTTGGCCTTGCTGCTGTTGCTGCTCTTGGCGTGTCTCGTCCCGCAAAGCGCGCTGCTCGCCCATGGTCTCGGACAATTCATCGATGCTTTGCTGCATCTGCTGATCGCCTTCGCCTTGTTGGCCTTCGCCATCACTGCTTTGGCTCATCTGCACGTCGAGGTTCGACAGAATTTGCGCGAGCTGCTGCAGCAATTGTTGCGCTTCCGCGTTGCGACCTTGCGCTGAGAGTTCCTGCACACGCTGCAACATCTGCTGAATATCGCGCTGCGAGATCGTTGCATGGTCCTCGGTGTCTTCGAGGTTCTCGGGGCTCTCACCGTTGCGCAGCGCCTCCTGCACAAGCGCCTGCATGTAGTTCTCGCTCGCGCGCCGCAGCGCCTCGACCAATTGCTGAATGCGCTCCTGCGGCGCACCTTGCGACAATGCTTCCGCTAATTGCCGCTGCGCTTCTTCAAGCGCGCGCCGGGCATCGGCAGCGCCGCCATACTCGGCCCGCAGCGCCGTGCGCCACAACGTGTCGGCGGCGATGTCGGCTTCATCTGGATTGCGCGCCACGGCGAGCTGCGAGCGTGCTGTGCGGAATCCGAAATAGACTGCAAGGTCGCGGAAATAACGATCTTGCGGCGCCATCGTCAACGCATCGATCAAACGCGCGGCACGTTGAATGCCTTCCGGCGCGCGCCGCAGCGCGGGACGCGCGTCATAGTCACGGACCTCGATGCGCTCGTTGCCGAGCAGAATAGAGCCCGCCGGTTGCGTATGCCGCTGCACGCCAGGTCCGCGCCGGTACGGTCTGCGCTCAGCCAGGACGTGGCGGCGAATTTCGATCGCGGCGCGCGCCAGCGGCTGGAGGAAAATCTTCTCTGGCAGCGTGACATGCAGCGGATCGCTGACGCCTTCTTGTCCAAGCGCATCAATCGCAACGATCCGCGCTTCGACTTCCATGCCGGCATAGGGATGCGCAGCGAGATCGACTTCCGTTTCTGCTTCGCTCTCGCGTGGGTCGCCCGCGGGCGCCTCAAGCTCGGTGTCCACCGGATCGGCGCGCACCAGGCCCGCCGGTGGATTGAGCGGCCGCACGCGCAACACCAAACGGCGCACACCGAAATCGTCGCGCGCCTTCCACGAGAGACTAACGCGCTCATCCGAGAGCGTAGAGATTGGCGCATCCCACGACGCGCGCGGCGCGAGATCCGCAGCCGGCGCCAAGCGCCAACGCGCGCGCGTGTGAAACCGCACGACGCTAAGTTCGCCGCGGCCAGGAATATCGAGCTGAGCTTCCCAAGCGCCGTCCGCCGCTTGCGTGAAGCGTGCTTCGCGCCGTCCGCCTTGGCCGTTGAACCGCAACACAGGGGCGCCTGCCGGTCCAGTCACGCGCACAGTCACGCGGACCGATGGCGGCGTCACCACGCGTTGGCCAACGAGATCGCTCAACGAAACAGGCGCGGCGTGCGTGTACTCCGCAGGCGCCGCCCAAGCCTCAAGCGCCATCTCCTGATCGCCAAGGAGCGGGCCGGGGTCTGGCAAGAACGCGCGCGCCAGCCGATCGCCCGATTGCGCTCCAGCGACAACAACCGCGCCGATCAGCAACACGGCCAGCGCATAGCGCAGCTTGTAGGGATCAAGGTCATCAAGCCGTGGCCGCGGAGGACCAAGCCGCAACTTGCCGGTGCTCTCCAGCAAGCGCTCGCGCTCGCGATTCCACAGCGCGACTGAAAACGGATCGTACTTCGTCGGTTGATCGCGCAGCGCATCAAAGGCGCCGGCGTCCATGCGCGAATCCACGGCCAACTGCGCGCGCGCTTCTTCCTCAGTCGGCGCGCGCCATTCGCGACGCGCCCGCACCGCGAGATACGCAAACAGCACCAGCGCAAAAATCGCGGTCAAACTTTGCAGCAAGAGCGGCAGCCGTTCGTGGCCGCCCAGCAACGCGAATACCGCCCACACGCCAACCGCGCCGAGCAGCACCAGACCGGCGCGCAACAGCCGCTCGAGCGCCAGCCGGCGCCGGGCCCGGTTCGTTTCCCGGGCGAGTTGGTTGAGGGCGTCTTGGTGCTTCATTCCGCGCCGTTACGGTATCAGCCCGTTTTGAGCCAAACCATGACCATCCCTCGCAAAGACGCAGCCAGCCGCCGAGGTTCCCCATGTTGACGGCCATAGGGGCGGCTCTAAGCTCCGCTCCGCTCTTGAGGGGAACTACGCATGAACATTCGGACAGCCCTGGTCGCAGTTATGGCGGCCGGCCTTGCAGCATGCGGGCAGCTTTTGGGCGGCGGCGGATTGCAGCCCGGCCAAACGGTCACCGGCGCGCTCGAAGCGACGGAAACTAAGTCCGACCAGAACAACGCCGTCGCCGACGTGTATCAGATCAACGGTCGTCAGGGCGAGCAATACACGTTGACGCTCACCTCCGACGTGTTCGATCCTTATCTCTATGTCCGCGGGCCCGGCACGCTCTCGCAGGACAACGACGACGACGGCACAGGCAGCTACAATTCGCGCCTCGCCATTACATTCCCCGAGAACGGCACCGCGCAGGTTTACGTCACCAGCTTCAGCCGCAATGCGACGGGCGCCTACAATCTCCGCCTCGAGCGCACCGGTGAAGCGACGACCAACGTCGCCGGCAACACGACGCCGGGCCAAGTGACGCCGATCGCCGCGCAAGCGCTCGCCGGCGAACTCGCACAAGGCGACACGACGCTGCCGAGCGGCGAGTTCATCGATACCTATCCGTTGCAAGGCGTTGCCGGTCAGCAAGTCGAGATCAGCCTCGCTTCGCAAACGTTCGACACTTACGTCGCGCTCAGCGGCCCAGGCGGCTTCTCGCAATACAACGACGACGACACGACGAATAACACGCGCAACAGCCGCCTCGTCGTGACGCTGCCAGCCACCGGCGAGTACACGATCCACGCGACCTCGTATGCCGCTGGTGAAACCGGCGCATATCAACTCAACATCGGTCCAGCACAATCGACGACCGCGGCTGACGCCCTCCAAGGCGGCCCCGGTCAAACCTTCGCCGCCGGGCAGACGATGAACGGCGAACTCGCGGCCGGCGACACCACGCTGCAAACCGGCGAGTTCATCGACAACTACAACTTCCAAGGCCAAGCCGGTCAGCGCGTCACCATCGACATGCGCTCGACGGCGATGGACCCGTATCTGATCTTGCTGGCACCCTCAGGTGCGCAGGAAGACAATGACGACGTCTCGTCGTCCGATCGCAACGCGCGCATCGAAACGACGCTGACCGAGACCGGAAACTACCGGATCGGCGCTACTTCCTATCAGCCGGGCGAACTTGGCGCTTATGTCGTGACGCTCCAGCAGGGCACGGCCCCGCAAGTCTCCGCCAGCAACAGTGCCCGCCGCGTTTATGCGGTGATGGTCGGCATTTCCGACTATCCAGGCACCGGCAACGATCTGCCGCTCACGGCGGAGGACGCGCGCAAGCTGCAGCAATCGCTGCAACGCCAAGGCACGCTCGCGCCGGAAAGCGTCACGCTTGTCGATGCTCAAGCCACGCGCGCGAACGTGCGCGCCGCCATCCAACGCGTCGCCGCAGCAGCTGGCCCGAACGATCTCTTCCTCTTCTTCTACTCAGGCCACGGCAACCAAGTGCGCGGCACGGTTAGCGCCACCGAGCCAGACGGCAAGAATGAGACCATCGAAATGGTCGACGGCTCGATCACCGACGAAGAGATGAACCAGATGTTCCAGCAAGTGCGCACGCAAACGTCGTTGCTGGTGCTGGACTCATGCTTCAGCGGCGGCTTCGCGCGTAACGTGGTCAGCCGTCCGGGCGTGATGGGCATCTTCAGCTCCGAAGAAGATCTGACGAGCTCAGTCGCGGAGAAATTCCAAGCCGGTGGCTTCCTCTCGCACTTCATTCAAACCGGCCTCGAAGGCGCCGCGGACGAAAACCGCGATCGCGTCATCACAGCAGGTGAACTCGGCGCCTACGTCCGCCGCGAATTCGCCCGCGAAGAGCGCATTCAAGCCAACACGCAAGACGGCCAAAGCAATTACCAATTCCCGGTGGTTGAGCGCGGCGCCGTGCAGGTCGATGCGCCAGTGATCGCGCTCTAAGGGCGTATGCCTCAGTCCGCGCCCCAGGGCGCGGGCGGGGCGGCGACGGGCCGCGTCAGATCAAATTCGACACGGAAGTGCCGGTTCGGTCGCCGCAATTCGTAGGCGAACGTCCGCCCCGGATGCACTTCGACGGCCCAAACGTTATCGACCGATTGCGGAATGTTGTTCTGCGTGAACAGCGTCCGCGAGAACGCATCCGCCGGAAACTCCTGCCGCTCCGCTGAGCCTTCGCCGATCGAGTCGCCGCCGTACTGCGTCAGCGTATCCTCGCTGCCGTCCTCGTGACGGTGGTCGTGCTTGAGCCGCAATCCGTCAGCCGTCCGCGCAATCACCCACGTCCGAGACCGGTTCGCGCCAACATGAAACGGCACGCGCACCTCGTTGTGGCTGCACTCGCGCACCTGCATCACCAATCGGCTGCTCGCAAAATTCGCATCGGCTGCATCCGTCGTGACGACGCGCCCTTCAAAGCTCTGCCCGCACAGCGCGCGGAGGTTGGCGAAGAACTGATCCTGCGGCGCTGCCGGCACAGACGCGCAAGCACTCAGCGCTAAGGCCAATGTAGCGCCAGCAAACGCACGTCTGATCAACCTAGCTCTCCATCCAGGCCGGCAAGCTTTCCAGCTTCAGCTGCTCAGCGACATCCCAACGCTGGCGTACGACCTCGAATCTATCGCCGCTGACCAGCACCTCCGGCACCAATGCGCGCGCGTTGTAGGTCGACGCCATCACCGCCCCGTACGCGCCCGCCGTCATGAACGCGACCAGATCGCCCGCCTCCAACGGCGGCAGCATGCGATTGCGCGTGAACGTATCGCCCGTCTCGCAAATCGGGCCGACCACATCGACCGCCTGCTCAGCCGCAGTCGCTTGCTTCAGCGGTTTGATCCCATGGTACGCGTCATAGATCGCTGGACGGATCAAATCGTTCATCGCAGCATCGAGCACCACGATCGGCCGCGGCCGCTCCTGGAGCCGCACCACGCGCGAGAGCAGCACGCCAGCGTTAGCCGCGATCAAGCGCCCAGGCTCAAATGAAAGCGAAATGTCGAAGCCATCGAAGACGCGGCTCACCATCGCCGCGTATTCAATCGGCGAGGGTGGATCGGGTTCGTTGAAATACGGCACACCCAGCCCGCCGCCGAGATCGAGCCGCTCAATCGCGATCCCTTCGCTCCGAAGCTTTTCCGTCAGCGAGCGCATCACGCGGAACGCCGCTTCTAAAGGTGCAAGATCACGGATCTGGCTGCCGATGTGAACCGCCAAGCCTTGCGCATGCAGATGCGGATCGTCCGCCGCGCGTGCGTAAAGCGCCAAAGCCTGCTCCGGCGAAACGCCAAACTTCGCATCGCTCTTGCCGGTCGAAATCTTGTCGTGACCGCCAGCGCCCACGTCCGGGTTCACGCGGATCGCGATCGGGGCTTGCTTTCCGAGTCCGCGCGCGATCTCCGAAAGCAACTCCAGCTCGGCGCGGCTCTCGACATTGATCTCATGCACGCCCGCATTCACGGCGAACGCCAACTCATCCGCGGTCTTGCCGACGCCGGAGAAAATGATTTTCTCCGCCGGTACACCCGCCATCAATGCGCGCTCGATTTCACCACGGCTCACCGTGTCGGCGCCCGCACCTTGGCGCGCCAACGTCGCGATCACTGCGATGTTCGCGTTGGCCTTCACCGCAAACGCGATCAGCACGTTGCGTGGCAAGAACGCGTCGCGGAACACCTGATAGTGCCGCTCAAGCGTTGCGGTGGAATAGACGTAACAGGGCGTGCCAACCGCTTCAGCGATGTCAGACAGCTTCACGCCTTCGCAGCAGAGCGCGCCGCCGCGATAGTCAAAGTGGTTCACGGCGTCGTCTGAGCGCCGGTTTGATACTGGGCGCAGCGCGGATCTTGCGGTTGATTGCGCTCAGCCGCTGCTTGGCACTCGCGCCGAATGGCTTCTTCGCGGTTCCAGAGCGGATCGGGGCGTTCGAGGTCGCCTTTGATCCCGCATGCGGAAAGGAGCGTCAGCGCCGTAAGTGCCAGAACGATGCGGCTCATTTGAACATCTCCTTCCACCGCTCAACCTGCTCGCGCACGCGCTGAGGGGCGGTCCCGCCATAGCTATCCCGGCTCTCGACCGATTTTTCAACCGTCAACAACGCCCGCGCGCCGTCCGTAATGCGCGGATCGACGGCTTGGAACGCGTCCAGTGGCAAGTGTGCCAACTCCGCCACGCCCGAATCTTCAGCGGCGCGGACAATCCGGCCAGTGATTTCGTGCGCCTCGCGGAACGGCACTTTCAGTTCGCGCACCAGCCAGTCGGCGAGGTCCGTCGCTGTGGAATATCCCATCGCTGCCGCCGCGCGCATCTTCTCGCGATTGAAGCGCATCGTATCCATCATCCCGATCATGGCGGTGACCGAAAGTGCAAAATCATCGAACGCCGAGAAGGTGAGCGTCTTATCTTCTTGCAGATCCTTGGCGTAAGCGAGCGGCAGCTTCTGCACGATCGCGTTCAACGCTGAGAAGTCCGCACCGATCCGCGCGGCCTTGGCACGGATCAACTCCGCCGCGTCCGGATTGCGCTTCTGCGGCATGATCGATGACCCGGTCGACCAAGCATCGCTCAACCGCGCAAACCCAAACTGCGGCGACGTCCACAGTACGATCTCTTCAGCCAGCCGCGACATATGCGTGATCGCGATCGCAAGATTGCTCAAAGCCGCCAGCGCAAAGTCACGCGAGCCGACCGCATCGAGCGAGTTCGACGCTGGCGCATGAAAGCCCAAAGCCTGCGCCGTTGCTTCGCGGTCAATCTTGTAGCCTGTGCCCGCAAGCGCAGCCGCACCCAGCGGGCATTCCCATGCCGCCTCGAGCGCGCCGCCGATGATCCGCACACGGTCGCGTTCCAGCATCGTCGCGTAAGCGAGCAGGTGATGGCCAAGGGTGATCGGCTGCGCCGTCTGCAAATGCGTAAAGCCCGGCATTACCCAATCGGCATGCGCCTCGGCCTGGCGCAGCAACGCAGTCTGCAGCGCCCGCAAGCCATCCGCCGCCTCGCGGCTTGCGCGCATCGTCCAAAGCTTGAAATCGGTAGCCACCTGATCGTTGCGTGAGCGGCCCGTGTGGAGCCGTTTTCCAGCTTCCCCGATCCGCTCCGTCAGCCGCGCCTCGATATTGAGGTGGATGTCCTCAAGCGCCACGGAGAAAACAAACGTCCCTTGGACGATTTCCGCGGCAATCTGGTCCAATCCCGCTTGTATCGCGGCGTTATCTTCCGCCGTAATAATCCCTTGCGCCGCCAGCATGGCCGCATGCGCTTTCGAGCCTTCGATGTCCTCGCGCCACAAGCGCTTATCGACATCGATCGAAGCGTTGATGGCTTGCATGGCGTCGGCGGGTTGGGCAGCAAAGCGCCCGCCCCACATCTTTTGACCGCCGCCTGAGGATTCTGAATTGGACACGAACGCAAACTCCGCGCCCCCGCAGAAACCCTGGGCGCTGTGGGCTGCACTAACGCTAGTGGCGGCTGGGGCGATAGCTGTTCTGTACGTGCTTTTCGCCGCCTCTTCAAAGCCCGAGACCGCAACTGATGTGAGCCGATTCGCACAAGGCGAGATGACGCGCCTTTATGCGGAGGAAGCGCCGCCGCCGATGCCGACGCGCGCGTTGCGTGACGCCGCCGGCAACGAGACGACGCTCGCGGCCGCCTACCAGGGCCAAGTGGTGGTGCTCAACCTTTGGGCCACGTGGTGCGCCCCCTGCATGGAAGAGATGCCCTCGCTAGCCGTGCTCCAGCGCAATTTCGAAGGCCGCATCGCCGTTGTCCCGATCAGCGTCGATAGCGAGGGTGAGCGCGCCAAAGCGATCAGCGAACTCCAACGCCTCTCAGGCGGTTCACTGCCGTTCCTGCAAGACATGACCCGGGGCGTGCTCTTCGACGCGCAGGCGGCCGGCCTGCCGGTGACGATCATCTACAACCGCCAAGGCCAAGAGATCGCCCGCTTAGCAGGCGGCGCCAATTGGGGCAGCGAGGATGCCAGCCGCTTCATCGAAGCTACGTTGGCGGAGCAATAATGGTCCCGGTTATCGAAACGGAACGCCTGCGTTTGCGCGGGCATGCATTGCGCGACTTCGACGCGTGCGCGGCGATGTGGGCCGAGCCTGGCGTCGTGCGCTTCATCTCCGGCAAGCCGTCAACGCGTGAAGAAAGCTGGGGCCGGTTCCTGCGCTATCCCGGCCACTGGCAATTGCTCGGCCATGGCTTCTGGCTCATCGAGGAAAAGGCGAGCGGCGCGTATGTCGGCGAGGGCGGCTTCGGCACGTTCAAGCGCGATATGGAGCCCGCATTCGAAGCGCCGGAAATGGGCTGGGCGCTGATGCCGACCATGCACGGCAAGGGCTTCGCCAACGAAGCCGTCACCGCGATGATTGCTTGGGGCGAGCAGCATTTTGATCGCCGCGACTTCGTCTGCATGATCTCGCCCGGCAATGGCCCATCGCTCGCACTCGCCGCCAAGCACGGTTTCAGCGAGTACACGCGCACGACATACAAGGGCGAACCCTCAGTCCTGCTTCAGCGCGCTTAAAGGTAAGGCGAAAGCGCCAACCGCACGCGCGAGCCTTGTACGAGCACTTGCTGATACGTCGCTGGCGTTGCCGGTGCGTTATACGATGGGAAGAGCGCGACGAAGCGATTGAGTTCGCCCACGCCTCGGCTATATGCGCCCAGATTTTCGCGCCGGAGATCGTCTTCGCGCAACAGCAACGCTTGCTGCGCCGCCAATGCCGCGCCCATGCTATGCTGATACTCCGTCGGGTCAGTGACGCCGTCGGCAACGGCGTGCTGATAGAGCCCGGTTGAGAGATCGATCATGCGTACCACGAGCTGTGCGTCGTCGAAATGCAGTGGGCCAATCGCGTGCGTTAGATTCTCCTGCGCCGTGCGCAAGCGCTGCATCATTTGCGCCCGCGTGAAAGTCGTGCCGGCTGCCGCTTCACGCAGTGGCGTCACATCGAGTCCGCCGAAAGCATCTGGCGCCGGTTCATAGACTTCCAGCAGGCCTTGCTGAACGAGGATGGCTGCATCCGCCGGATTGCCGCTGTTGCTGCCACGATCGGCGACGACTTGCGCTGCCGCCATCACGTAGCCACGCAGATGCTGAATGCGCATCGCCGTGAGTTGTTCACCCGAGAGGCCCGCATAGGCGGCGAGGGCGCCGGCTTCGCCGTGTTCGCCGCCGCCTTCGCCTCGTGCCGCTTCACCAGCCTCGCCCGCGTCATCGACGGCGGGCGTCGCTCCGCCATTCTCGCCGATCGGCGCTGGCTCACCGGCTTCACCGTCGCCGCCTTCGCCCACGTCCGCGCCGCTCTCGCCGCCTTCGCCGCCGCAGGCCGCCAATCCGAGGGCGGTGGCTGCGACGCCAACCGTGCGCCAATGCTTGAGTTTCAGCGTAATCATACGTCGGCGCCCCTCCGTGGGCAGATTTGCAGATTTCTTAGGTGCGAATGGTTCGCAACGCGATGCGACCGTTAGCCCACCCAAGCGCCCCTCTATCAGGCCGTCGCAGTGGCCGTCACGAGCGGCTATCTATGTGAAATGAGCTTGGTTCTCCAACAAGTGCTGGCAGCCGAAGATTTGGACCGCGTTCGCACCGAACTGGCGGCGCTGACCTGGTCGTCCGGCAAGCGTACCGCCGGGTCCGCCGCGAAAGTCGTGAAGGAGAACCTGCAAACCGACGGCTCTGACCCGCGCGTGCAGGAGCTTGAGCGCTTCGTCGTCGAGGCGCTGCGCCGTCATCCGCTGTTTGAGATTGCCGCGCGCCCGTCCCGGCAATCACGCTTGCTGTTCTCGCGCTACGAACCCGGCATGACCTACGGCGCGCACACCGACGATGCGCTGATGGGCAAGGGCGAAGACAAGCTGCGCACCGATCTCGCCTTCACGATCTTCCTGGCCGACAGCACGTCATACGAAGGCGGCGAACTCGTCGTCGATTCAGCCCTGGGCGAGCAGGGCGTCAAGCTTGAAGCCGGCGATGCCTTCCTTTATTCGGCGGGCTCAATCCACCACGTTGCGCCCGTCACCAGCGGCGTGCGGCTCGCCGCCGTCGGTTGGATCCAGAGCTTCATCCCCGATCTCACGCAACGCGAAACGCTGTTCGATCTCTCCGTCACCCGCTCGCGTCTCGCGGGCGCCGGGGTCGCGCGCGAAGAATTGCTGAAGCTGGACAAGAGCATCGCCAACCTGCTGAGAATGTGGGCGCGCTAGCTTTTCTCCGCGCCGAGCTGTTTCGCGTAGCCGCCAGCAACGAGTTGCACCATCAGATCGAACAACTTGTTCGGATCAGCGCGCCGCAATCGCGCGATCTCAAGTTCCATGCCTTCGGCGAGGATCAGTTCCCGATCGCCATTGCGCAACGCCTCAACGATCCGTCCCGCGGCCACACCCGCGTCCATGCCGTTATCGATGACGCTGTCGCTGACGCCGCGTGTAGCTGCGTTAGCGTCGAGCGCATTCTTGGAAACGTTCGTTTTCACCGATCCCGGCGCGACCACGAGCACGCGCATCCCCAGATGCGCCGTCTCAGCCCGCACGCTGTCATGATAGCCAATGATCCCAGCTTTCGCCGCGCTGTAAGCGCTCCGGAGCGGTGGGCCCGCGATGCCGGCGACGCTTGAGATCGCAACGATGTCGCCGCCGCCCGCCGCGGCCATGCGCGGCAACAGCGCCTGCGTCAGTGCAATCGGCGCGAGCAGATCAACGCCGATGATCTTCTCATAAACCTCGAACACCGTATCGACCGCGAGCGAGCGCTGCGAAATGCCGGCATTGTTCACCAAGCCATCAACGCGTTCCTTCCAGGCCCAGGCTTGCTCAACGATGGCGGGGATGCGCGCGTAGTCTGTTGCTTCGAACGGCAGCACCAATGTTTCGCCACCAACGCGCTTGGCGACATCGTTCAGCGCTTCAACATTGCGGCCCGAAAGAATGAGCTTCGCGCCATCCTTCGCCAGCGCTTCGGCCAACGCCGCGCCGATCCCAGAAGAGGCGCCCGTGATCCACCAAACCTTGCCCGCGACCATGCGTGTCTCCCTTGCGTGCAGGAACCTCACATACTCGCGCCCCGCGGCCAAGCGTCAGCGAAACGGCTGCACGTCGTGGCGATAATCTTCTTCGCTAACCGGCGTGCTGCGCTTCAGCGCCGTCCACGCGAAGACGATCCCGGACACCAGCACCACCGGCAGACCCAACATCACTACCAACGGCGTCGTCGCGAACGACATCGCCAGCGAGAATTGTTCAGCCGCACCCTCATGTGCGATCAGGGCAAGCAGCCAGGTCAACGCAAACGGCGCGGCGAGCGCCGCCAGCACGCCAGCCGTCACCACATGCAGCACCACAATCCGGCGCGATTTCGGCGGCCGGCCCATGACCCAGCTCGCGCCAAGCGTCACCAGCGCAATCGCAAACACAACAAAGAGCGCGGCGATCGCCATCCGCTGCGGCCCAACGTCTTCAAAAAACAATGCCACAGGCCAGCCGATCGAAAGCGCCAGCGCAATCGGCGTCCAGAGGAACGCCGGCTTCCGCCAACTCAGCGGCGGAATGCGTTGCGGTATGGGTTGGCCGCGCATGGCGCGAGCATACGCGCGAACATCGCGGCGTCACTGAGGCTGAGCCTGCCACGCGAGCCATTTCCCCAAAAGGTTTTGCTTGGGCGTCCATCTATGTTTCAAAGCGTTCATGGACGCGCGCCAACATTCGATCCCGACGAGCCGCAACCGCGATCCGATCCTCGGTGTGCTGAAGCGTGTGATCGCGCCAGGTTCGCGCGTGCTTGAGATCGCCTCTGGCTCGGGCGAGCACGCAATCCACTTCGCCAAGAACCTCACGCGCGTCGAGTGGCAGCCAAGCGATCCGGACGAGAACGCCCGCGCCAGCGTCGCCGCTTGGATCGAACACGAGAGCACCGAGAACATCGCTGCGCCGCTCGATCTCGACGTCGAGGAGGAGGGCTGGGAGCGAGCCTTCGTGTCCGGCTATGACGCCATCATCGCCATCAACATGATCCACATCTCGCCGTGGCAGGCGACATTGGGCCTGATGCGCGGCGCTGGCGTCTTGTTAGCCAACGCCACGCGGGGCCCAGGCATCCTTTTCACCTATGGCGCCTACAAACGTGACGGCGAGCACACTGCGCCTTCTAACGAAGCCTTCGATGCGTGGCTAAAGGAGCGCGACGAAAGCTATGGCGTGCGCGATCTGGAAGAGGTGGAGGCAGCCGCCAACGTCAACGGCCTACGCTTGCGCGAAATCATCGAGATGCCGGCGAACAATCTATCGCTCGTGTTCGAGCGCTAGACGATCTGCTCCATCATCTCCGCGTTCGAGTCCGGAGATTTGTCGCCGCCATTCACGCCTTGGCGGATTTTCTCTTCGATCATCTGGCGGATTTTATCTTCCGCTGAGCGCCGCTCATCCGGCGTCATCTGCGCCAGCGCTTCTTCAGTGAGCCCCAGCGCGCCGAGAACCTGCTCACGCATCCGCTCCATCGGAGTCTTCTGCGCTTCCTTCAAAAACTTCTCCGTCGCGCTCATCTCGGTGAGTTGCGCTGGCTCTTCACTGGCGAGGCTCTGCAGCGCCAGAATGTTATTGAACGACAGCTGAACCGCAGAGCTGCTAGGCAAAATCGACAACGGCCCGGCAGAATTTGCCGTGGCGTTTGTGTTCACCGGCGCAAACACCCCCGCGCTCGAACCCGCGTTTTGTGCGCGAGAAACAAGAGAAAGCAGTGGATTAGAGCCAACCGCGCCGATGTTCATTTGCCAGTGTCCCCGTAGTCACGTGGCAAGAATGCAAGCCCGGCGCCGCGTATGGTGAATGTCACCAGCTTTTAATGTGCGGGCCATTTTCGTGTCGCGAAAGGCGCCTATCTCCCGGTCGCGAACGCAACTGTTCGCGCAACTGAGGAAGTTTCATGCGCACTGCAATTTCGCTGCTCGAACTCGTGATCGGCAGCGCCTTCGCGATCGCCGTTGCGGCGTACGTGGCTCAAGGCGCGGTCTTGATGGCGCAGATCGCGTTGTGAGGCGCATCGCGTTGGGAGCGCAGGCAGAACGCCCGCGCTCCCGCGCACCTTCAGTTATTTGGCAGTCTTGGGAATCGAAACACCGACGGCTTAGCGAGTCGGCGTTGGGGGATCGGTTCGGTAGTCGTAGAAGCCGCGCTGCGTCTTGCGCCCAAGCCAGCCTGCTTCCACGTACTTTACCAGCAGCGGACACGGGCGATACTTCGAGTCCGCGAGGCCTTCGTACAGCACCTGCATGATTGCTAGACACGTATCGAGGCCGATGAAGTCCGCGAGTTCAAGCGGTCCCATCGGGTGGTGCGCGCCCATGCGCATAGCCTTGTCGATCGCTTCAACCGAGCCGACGCCTTCGTACAGCGTGTAAACCGCCTCGTTGATCATTGGCACCAGAACGCGGTTCACGATGAAGGCGGGGAAGTCCTCGGCGTTGGCGATATTCTTGCCGAGGCTTTGGATGAATGCGACCGACGTGTCGTACGTTTCTTGGCTGGTGCCGAGACCGCGAATGATTTCGACGATCTCCATCACCGGCGCCGGGTTCATGAAGTGAAGCCCGATGAATTTGTCTGAACGATCGGTCGCCGCCGCGAGGCGCGTGATCGAAATCGATGACGTGTTCGACGCGAGGATCGCATCCGGGCGCAACACCGCCTTCAGATCCGAGAACACTTTGCGCTTGGCTTCGTCCAGCTCGACGATCGACTCGATGACGATATCGCACGCCGCGAGGTCGCTCATTCTAGCGGCGCCCTTGGTGCGCTTCAGAGCAGCATCCATGTCGGCTTGCTTGATGATGCCGCGTTGGACTTGGCGCGTCAGGTTTTTGGTGATGGTCTGGATCGCGGCATCGATGCGGGCAGGATCCGCATCGTTGATCAGCACGTCATAGCCACCCAGCGCGCACACGTGCGCGATGCCATTACCCATTTGCCCGGCGCCTACGACGCCGACCGTGGAAATCTTGCTCATCTTGACCGTCATAGGCGCTCACGCGCCGCTGAATTGCAATTCTTGTTGCAGTGCAGCATGGCGGAGCGGCTGGCGCAAGGGGACTTTGCAATCCGCTCGCCCGGTAGGGGCGAGCGGTTCGCGTTAAACGCCTGCCTTGGTCAGCTCGTCCATCAGCTCTGGGACAGCAGTTTTGTAGTCCGCGACCAAGCCGTAATCGGCGACTTGGAAGATCGGCGCGTCCTCATCCTTGTTGATGGCGACGATGACCTTCGAGTCTTTCATGCCGGCCAAATGCTGGATGGCGCCCGAAATGCCGATGGCGACGTAAAGCTCCGGCGCGACGACCTTGCCGGTCTGGCCGACTTGGTAATCGTTCGGCGCGTAGCCCGCATCGACTGCAGCGCGCGAAGCGCCGACAGCAGCGCCGAGTTTATCGGCCAACGGCTCCAGCACTTTATGGAACTCTTCGCTCGAACCCAGCGCGCGGCCACCTGAGACGATGCGCTTCGCAGCAGTGAGCTCAGGACGATCCGACTTCGCCATCTCTTCGCTGACGAATGCCGATTTGAACGGACCAGCCGGTGCCGCAGTCGTTTCAACCGAAGCGCTGCCGCCATTGCCTGCGGCTTTGAACGCCGTCGGCTGCACAACCAGAACCTTCTTCGGCTGCGAGTCCTGCACCGTGATGATCGCGTTGCCCGCATAGATCGGGCGCACGAACGTGTCCGGGCCTTCAACGCCGATCACGCCAGACACTTGCATCACATCAAGCTTCGCGGCGACGCGCGGCGCAGCGTTCTTGCCGGTCGTCGAAGCAGGGAACAGGATCGCGTCATAGTTCGCCGCCAGCGGTACGATCAGAGCTTCAAGCGGCTCAGCCATTTGCTTGGCCAACGTCGCGCCATCGGCGTGCAGCACCTTGCGCACGCCATCGATTTTCGCGGCGGCAGCAGCAGCGCCTCCGGCGTTCGAACCGGCAACCAGCACGTCAACATCGGCGCCCATCGCCTTCGCAGCAGTGACGACTTTGTTTGTGGCGTCCTTCACGGACGCATTGTCGTGCTCAGCAATAACGAGAACGGCCATCTTAGATCACTCCCGCTTCTTTGAGTTTGCCGACGAGTTCAGCCGTCGTCTTCACTTTGATGCCCGCCTGGCGCTTGCCTGGCTCGGCCGTCTTGGTGACCTTCAGGCGCGGCGTGATATCGACGCCGTAGTCAGCCGGCGTCTTCGCATCGATCGGCTTTTTCTTCGCCTTCATGATGTTCGGCAGCGACGCGTAGCGCGGCTCGTTCAGGCGCAGATCGGTCGAGATGATTGCAGGCAGATCGACATCGAGCGTTTGCAAACCGCCGTCGACTTCGCGTGTCACCGTCGCCTTCGAGCCAGCGAGCACGATCTTCGACGCGAACGTCGCTTGCGGCCAATCGAGCAGGGCCGCCAGCATTTGCGCGGTGGCGTTGTTATCGTCATCGATCGCTTGCTTACCGAGGATCACCAGATCCGGCTTCTCAGCTTCGATCACGCCCTTCAAAATCTTTGCGACCGCCAGCGGCTCAACTTCGCCGTCAGCCTTCACCAAAATCCCGCGGTCAGCGCCGATCGCCAGCGCGTTGCGCAGGGTCTCTTGTGCTTGCTCCGGGCCGATCGAGACGGCGACGACTTCCGTCGCGCTATCCTTCGCGTGCCCGCCGCCGCCTTCCTTCATGCGCACCGCTTCTTCGATCGCGATTTCGCAGAACGGATTGATCGACATTTTGAGGTTCGAGAGATCGACGCCCGA
>JBEBHI010000113.1:0-12030 GCA_040080935.1 Terricaulis sp. | reverse complement strand
CATGGGCATGATGCCTCACCCGGAACGCGCGTCCGATCCCGTGCTCGGCCGCACCGGCGGCGCTGCTGTCTTCCAAAGCCTAATGGAAGCAGCATGAGCACGCCCCCTAAGAAAACCGCCGCCGCAGGCTTCGACGCCGAAGTCGACAGCGCCCGCAAGCGCCTCGAAGCCTCGATGGACGAGGAGACAGGGTTTGACGATCTCGCCGCGCTGCAAGCCTTGGCGCCGATCCTCTCGGAGAAGATTTCTTCGCGCCGCCTGACCTTTACGCTCGGCGACGACGACGATGAAGAAACGCAAATCATCGTGCTCCACGTCCAAACCGACGAAGAACTCGGTTTTATTTTCGCGGAAGATGGCGAGTACGTCTTCGAGTCCAATCTCGAAGCCTATTTCGACGATTTCGTCGACGATGACCCAGAGCGCTTCGTCGAACGCCTCTACGAAACCCTCCGCGCCGACCTACCAAAGTACGAAGTCGAAAACAAAGGCTGAGGCCGCATCACATCCTCGCGATTCACGGCCGCGTGTTTTGCAACGCGCGCCGAACCCAGGCTTTGCTTCACATACAGGGAGGCGAGCCATGTCCATATTTCCAAAAATCCAAGGCCCATGTCCGTACAAGAGCGAGCTTTCCAAATACATGGAAGGCGATCTCTGCCGCATGTGCGACCGCCGCGTCGTCGACCTCAACCCGTTGTCGAACTCCGAGCGCGTAGACCTTATCTCCGGCTGCAAAGACAAGATCTGTGTCTCATACACTCTCAGGCCAGCGGCCGCCGCGGTCCTCGCCGTTGCTGCGATCGCCGTTCCCATGAGCGTCGCGGCGCAGGACTTCGCGGTCGAAGAAGAAGCGATCCTGGTTGGCGCGATCATCGATCCTAACGCGATCGAATACATTTCCGACGACGAAGCCGACGCCACGCCGCAAATGCCGATCGTCTATGACGACGAGTCCCGTGCAGAGGCGCCGGATGGGGACGCCTCAATCCCTACGAACCAGACGTCTAAGCCTCGGACAAC
Organism: Terricaulis sp.; assembly: GCA_040080935.1. GTDB lineage: Bacteria > Pseudomonadota > Alphaproteobacteria > Caulobacterales > Aquidulcibacteraceae > Vitreimonas. The sequence goes on along the minus strand of JBEBHI010000113.1, from coordinate 11,007 downwards.
AAACGAATAGCACGCCGATCTATCCGGCGAGGTTCTGAGCGCCCGTAAACTGGCGGGCCAATGACACTCAGCCACCTCATCTCCGATCAACGCCTCGCGCAAGTTCGCGCGAGTGCGTTTGCGTGGATGGGCTGGCTACTGCAAATCGCGCTTTGCATTGGCGTCTTCTCAAAGAGCCGCCGCTTGCGCCGTCTCGTGCAGCGCGCTGAGCGTTGGGTCGCGTGCTATTGCTTCCTCGTCGCCGCGCAGAACGCCGCGTCGCCCCGTCGGCGCTTCCGACATCCACGCGGTGCCCCGATCGGCTTTCGCCACGCGCGCGGAAACATCCGCCTTCTGCTGAAGAGCGCGCGCATTCGCGCCAAGAGTCGCAACCTCGCCGCTCGCATCGCCAGCGTCTCGATAGCCCTCGCCGATCCCGAGCCCTACATCGCGCATTTCGCCAAGCGCATCACCTCCGGCCTCGTCAGCCGCCGCCTAGTCGCTGTTGCGCCCGCAAACGAGATCGCACGCGTACTCTCCTCAACAACGCCCGCACTCGCCGACTCTTCCTAACGCGCGCCCTCCGTCGTCATTCCGCCGCGCGCACAGCGCCAACCCGGAACCATGAACCAACGCACGATCGAACGCTTACTGCCTTGCGCACACGCAAGCGCAGCCCTTCGTGCTGCCTAAAACAAAAGGCCCCCCGCGTTTTCGCGGAGGGCCAAGGCTATGGAGTTTGTTTGGCTTAGTGGATCGTCATGCGTTCCGTTTCAGCCCGAGCGTTCGCGTCTTCTTCGCGCATCGCCGACATCACGCGTTGCAGGCGCGGGTCCGACAGCGCCGCGTTGAGGCGCACGAGGCCCTCAACGCTCGCCGACGAGGCGCCGAACATTTCGCCGAACGCTTCAAACGGATTTTCGGCCGTCGGATAGAAGCGCAGCTGAACGCGAGCGTCCTCGTCAATGCCGGCCAGCGCACGTGCGCGCGCCAGCGCCACCGAGAAGCCGCCGAGATGATCGACCAGCCCGCGCTCAAGCGCTTGCTGACCGGTCCACACGCGACCTTGCGCAACAGTGCGAACCTGCTCGGGCGTCATACCGCGACCTTCGGCAACGAGGCCGAGGAATTGCGTGTAGGCGCGATCGATGAAGGCCGCGAACGTGGCGCGCTCGGCTTGGTTGAAGCCGCGATTGGTCGAGAACATCTCAACCATCGGCGAGCCGACCGTGACCGTCTCGGTATTGCTCGAGAGGTAATAGTCCATCGCCGGGCCGATGATGAGCTTGCCGCCGACAACACCGATCGAGCCGGTGACCGTCGAAGGCGAGGCAATGATCTCGTCCGCGAATGCCGAGACGTAGTAGCCGCCAGAGGCCGCCACATCGCCCATCGAGACGACAACATGCTTGCCGCGCTCCTTGGCCGTGCGCAGCGCCGCCAGGATTTGATCCGAGGCAACCACGGAGCCGCCAGGGCTGGAGACGCGGAACACAATCGCCGCGACGTCATCATCTTCCGACGCATCGAGCAGAGCTTGCGCGATGGCGTCGCTGTTCATTTGCGACTCGTCATTGAAGAGGTCGTGGCTGATCGGGCCGGAGACGATAGCGCCTTCGCCCTGAACCACGGCGATCACGCGGCCGCCCGAATGAACCGGCGCGCGATAATCAGCGAAGTCGATGAGTTCGGCGTTTTCAGCACGAGCCAGAGCCGCACGTTCCGCTTCCTCAGGACGGCCGATCTGATCGATCAGCGTGAGTTCGCGGGCGCGCTGCGCCGTGAACGGCGTTGCTTCGACCGCCGAACGAGTCGCTTCCGGCGTGATGCCACGGTCGGTTGCGATGTTTGCGATCATGTTGCCGTAGATGCCGTTCATCAGGCTCGTGACCTCTTCACGGTGCGCCGGCGTGAACGTGCTTTGGGTCAGCGAGTTCGGATACGTCTTGTAATCCTCGCGCTGCTCGAATTGCGCTTGCAGGTGATAGCGCTGCAGCGTCTGGCCGAAGAATGTGACTTCCGCGGAAAGACCCATCGGTTGGAATTCACTGGTCTCCTGCAACCAGACTTCATCCGAGTCCGCGATCGCCATGTAGCCTGGCATGCCCATGCGGACGCCGTCGTTCTGGATATGCGCGACGACGAACTTGCCAGACGCACGGAACGCCGCGAGCGCCGCGCGAAGCTCTTCAGCTTGCGCAGGCTGCATGCCGCCCGTGTTGGCGCGGATGTAAATGCCTTCGACCGCGTTGTCGGTGCGTGCGCCGTCGATCTTGCCGAGCACGTCGAGAAGCGCGTTGCCGCCGCCGCTAAACGAAGCGAACGGGTTGGAAGAAGATTGGTCGGTGAGCGGTTCGCGCAGATCGAGCGCCAGGACCATGTGCGAGGGCTGCGGCGGCTGGCTGTTGAACGAGGCGCTCAGCATGCCGATCAGGATGATCGGCGCGAGAACCAGGAACAGCACCAGGCCGGTCAGCACACCCGCCACGGTGATGAGGAATTGCTTCACGACAGGAGACTCCCACCCGGCCCCTAATGGCGGGTTTATCGATAAATGATATGGAGCGGGGTCCGAGGCAAGCGGAATTTTATCGAAAAATGATAAATGCGCACCTTGGCCGGGCCGCCAGCTGCGTCAAAACCTTGCCGCAACGCAACTTTTCCCCAAGCACGGCGTAGAGCATGATGCACAGCGGAGGGCTGGCTCGGAATGGCCGTGTCACGCGGTAGACCCGCATTCGCTACGGACGATTGGATGCAGGAGCAGCAGCTCCGTGCAGAGGCAGAGGCTGAAGGCTGGCGCCGCATGCGCCAGAAGTTCGTCCGTCCCGAACCCCAGCCTTATCAACCCGTACCTGCCGACGCTATCGCAGCCATCGTCGAGGCCGATCCGCACCGGACCGGCAGCGTTATTCTCAAAGCGGTCGTCCGCTTCCTGCTGGCCGCATTCGCCGCCTATCTGGCCTGGATTGCCGGGGTGGATGCCCGCTTCGGCGAGTTCGACATCTGGATGGCCACCGGCTCGACCTTCGCCATCGTCCTCGCGCTATCAATGTTCGGCCCGGCGCGCGGCTTCGTGCACGCGGCAGCGGAAACCATGCGCTGGGTTATGCTCATCGCCGTCGGCTTTGGAGCAACCTGGCTCGCCTTCAACTGGCCGGGCTAAGCGCGTTGCGCCATCCGCAGAACCGTGTAAAAGGCCCGCCTCGCGCAAGCGTCGGAGTATAGCTCAGCCTGGTAGAGCACCACGTTCGGGACGTGGGGGTCGTAAGTTCGAATCTTGCTACTCCGACCACTTGCGGCGCTCTTCCCGATTAAGCGCCGGCGACCTTCTTAGCCTCAACGAACGCCCCAACTGCCCGCTCGACTTCGTCGCGCGTGTGCGCCGCCGACATCTGTGTGCGGATGCGGGCTTTGCCTTTTGGCACCACCGGATACGAGAACGCGATCACATAGACGCCGCGCTTCAGAAGCTCTTCGGCCAACGCCACTGCGGGCTTCGCGTCATAGAGCATCACCGGGATGATCGGATGCTCGCCGGGGAGTAAGTCAAAGCCCGCCGCTTCCAGGCCACTACGGAAGAACTCCATGTTGGCCTTGAGCTGCCTGCGCAGATCATCGCCTTTCGCCGCAAGCTCAACAGCCTTGCGCGCGCCCGCCGCGATCGGCGGCGGCACGGTGTTCGAGAAGAGATACGGCCGCGAGCGTTGGCGCAGCAGTTCGACGATTGCACGTTTGCCGCTGGTGAAACCACCGCTCGCGCCGCCAAGCGCCTTGCCGAGCGTGCTCGTCAGAATGTCCACGCGATCGATGCAATTACGATACTCAGCCGTGCCGCGACCGCCTGGGCCAACAATGCCGGTCGAGTGCGAGTCATCGACGTGCACAAGTGCGTTGTAACGCTCGGCCAAATCGCAAATCTGATCGAGCGACGCGATGACGCCGTCCATCGAGAAGACGCCGTCCGTTGAGATCAATTTGAAACGCGCGCCGGCGGCATCGGCCGCTTTCAGCTGCGCTTCGAGGTCGTTCATGTCGTTATTCTTGTAGCGATACCGCTGCGCCTTGCAGAGCCGCACGCCATCGATGATCGAAGCGTGGTTCAGCTCATCTGAAATGACCGCGTCCTCGGCACCGAGAAGAACTTCGAACAGACCGCCGTTCGCGTCGAAGCAGGACGGATAGAGGATCGTGTCCTCCATCTGCAGCCACTTGGAGAGATCGTCTTCGAGCTCTTTGTGCACCGTCTGCGTGCCGCAGATGAAGCGCACCGAGGCCATGCCATAGCCCCACTGATCCAAGCCCTCATGCGCCGCAGCTTTGATGCGCTCATCTTGCGCGAGGCCCAGATAATTGTTGGCGCACATGTTGATGACGGACTTGCCGCCAGTGACGCCAATCTCCGCGCCCTGCGGCGTCGCGATCACGCGCTCTTCTTTGTAAAAGCCCGCCTCACGAATGCCGGCGATCTCTTTTTCAACGTGCTTCTGAAATTCGCCGTACATGGCGTTAGGCGCCTTCCCAGTTCAGAACGATCTTGCCGGACTTGCCTTCCAGCATCGTCTCAAAGCCCTCTTCGAACTTATCGTACGGAAGCCGGTGCGTGATGATCGGCGAGAGGTCGAGGCCGGATTGGATGAGCGTCGTCATCTTGTACCAGGTCTCGAAAATCTCGCGGCCGTAAATGCCCTTGATCGTCAGCATGTTGAAGACGACCTTGTTCCAGTCGACCTTCATGTCGCCCGACGGAATGCCCAAGATCGAAATCTTGGCGCCGTGCGCCATGTTGTCGATCATGTCCGAAAGCGCGTTCGGCGCGCCGGACATTTCGAGGCCAACGTCGAAGCCCTCGGTCATGCCGAGTTCTTTTTGTACGTCGCCGAGCGTTTCCTTGGAGACGTTCACAGTCCGCGTCGCGCCAACCTTCTTGGCTAGCGCCAGGCGATAATCGTTGATGTCGGTAATGACGATGTGGCGCGCGCCTACATGCTTGGAGATTGCTGCGGCCATTGCGCCGATCGGGCCAGCACCCGTGATCAGCACATCTTCGCCGACCATGTCCCATTGCAGCGCGGTGTGCGTCGCGTTGCCGAAGGGGTCAAAGATCGAGGCGATGTCGAGATCAATGCCGTCATGGTGATGCCAGACGTTGGCGTTTGGGATGACGATGTATTCGGCAAAGCAGCCGGCGCGGTTCACCCCAACGCCGCTGGTGTAAGGGCAAAGGTGTCGGCGGCCGGCCATGCAATTGCGGCAGCGACCGCAGACGATGTGGCCTTCGCCCGAGACGATCATGCCAGGCTTGTAGTCGTTGACGTTGTCCCCAACCTCGACAACTTCGCCGACGAATTCGTGGCCGACAACCATCGGCACCGGGATCGTCTTCTGCGCCCACTCATCCCACTTGTAGATGTGGATGTCGGTGCCGCAGATCGCGGTGCGCTTCACGCGGATCTTCACATCGTTCGGGCCTGCCTCAGGTTCCGGCACCTCTTCAAGCCAAAGCCCACGTTTGGCCTCGCGTTTGACCAGCGCTTTCAACGGCCTCTCCTTCGATGCGGTAAGCGCGGTCTTAACCCGCGCTTAAATCCAAGTGTTTGGAAATCAGTCCATTATCTCCTACCTAGCAGAACGACAATCGCCTAACGTCAAGCGCCCTTCATGCTTTCAGTCCTCGACCTCTTCCGCATCGGCATTGGCCCCTCGAGCTCGCACACGCTCGGGCCGATCCGCATTGGAAAGCGCTATCTGGAAGACCTCAAAGGCGCTGTGGAATTGGACGCGGTCGCCAAGGTGGTCGTGGAACTGCAGGGTTCGCTGGCGCTGACGGGCAAGGGCCACGCGACGCCGAAAGCCGTGGTGTTGGGGTTGTTCGGCCTCGATCCGGAAACGCTCGATCCCGATGTCGCAGAGGCGACGGTGGAGCGCGTCGCGGTTGAGAAGCGCGTGAAGCTTCTGGGATCGCACGAGATCGCGTTCGATCCTGAGAGCGACATCGTTTTCGCCTATCACATCCTCCCGGAGCTGCACCCAAACGGCATGAAGCTCAGCGCCTTCGGCGAAGGCGGCCTGCTGCTGTTCGAGCAGACCTATTACTCAACCGGCGGCGGCTTCATCGCGACAGAGAAGCAGCTCCGCACGCCAGCGCCGAAAGACATCATCACCACCGGCAGGAAAGTCCCGTTCCCGTTTGGCTCCGCCGCCGAGCTGCTTGAGCATTGCGCGCGCGAAGGCAAGACGATCGAGGAAATTATCTACGCCAACGAAGACGCCATGCGTCCGCGCGAGGACACCGACGCGCGGCTGGATCGCGTGGCGCAGGTGATGTCGGCGTGCATCGATCGCGGGCTGCACAAGGAAGGCATTCTGCCAGGCGCGTTGCAGGTGACACGCCGCGCGCCGGCAATTTGGCAAAAGCTCAAGGACCAGCCCGGCGCCAATGAACCGGAGCGGCTGTTCGATTGGCTCAACGTCTATGCGATGGCGGTGAATGAGGAGAACGCGGCGGGCGGCCAGGTCGTCACTGCACCGACGAATGGCGCAGCGGGCATCCTGCCGTCGATCCTACGGCACTATTGCTTAAGCAGCGAAAACCCAACGCGCGATGTGCGGCGTTTCCTAGTGACCGCCGGCGGCATTGGCCTCCTCTACAAGCAGCGCGCTTCGATCTCCGGGGCGGAGATGGGCTGCCAGGGCGAGGTCGGCGTCGCCTGCTCGATGGCGGCAGCGGGACTATCAGCCGTTTGGGGCGGTTCACCGCAACAGGTCGCCAACGCGGCCGAGATCGGGATGGAGCACAATCTAGGCCTCACCTGCGACCCGGTCGGCGGCCTCGTCCAAATCCCCTGCATCGAGCGCAACGCGGTCGGCTCTGTGAAGGCGGTCAACGGCGCGCGGCTTTCGCTCCATTCGGACACGCCGAGCAAAGTCTCCCTGGATCAGGTCATCGAGACCATGCGCCAGACCGGGGTGGATATGTCCTCCAAGTATAAGGAAACCAGCCAGGGCGGCCTCGCCGTCAACGTGGTTGAGTGCTGAAACCCCGTTTGGGCCAAAGACTTGAGATGCGTCAGCCGGGCGCTGTTGCATCCGGATGCGGGCGCCTCTAAGTACGCGCTTCGCCGGTTTTGGGGTGTCGCCAAGCGGTAAGGCAGCGGTTTTTGGTACCGCCATTCCTAGGTTCGAATCCTAGCACCCCAGCCAGCGAACTACCGATAGGAAGTGACGTAACGAACCGCTTGTCAGCGTGTTGACCAGCGGGCCAAGAAGACTTGCGTTTCAGAACGGAGCGATGATGGCGCGGAAGAGCTATATTCCTGGTGACTTTGAACTGGTTGTGAAGCGCTCGGCGACGGGGCTCGGTCTGTTCGCGGAAAGCGAAATTCCGAAGAACGCCTGCATCATCGAATATACCGGCGTGCAGATCTCCAAAGAGCAGGAAGAAAAGAGCCGCTCGAAGTATCTGTTCGAAATCCACGCGCGCAAAACGATCGACGGCGCGCCGCGTTGGAATACCGCCCGCTACATCAATCACTCATGCCGCGCCAATTGTGAGCCGAACATTCACAAAGGCCGCGTGTTCATCCACGCCAAGCGTAAGATCAAGCCGGGCGAAGAGCTGAACTATGATTACGGCAAGAACTATTTCAACGAGTACCTGAAGGACATCTGCGCCTGCCCGAAGTGCGAAGAAAAGCGCGCATCGGTGAAGAAGGCCGCAGCCAAGACAGTCGCTCGTAAGCGCGCCGCAACTAAGGTGAAGAAGACGACCGCGAAAAAGTCTTCGCGTAAGGAACGCTAGAGCGTCTTTACGTCAGCGCCTTTGGCTTTGCCGATAATCACGACTTGGCTGAGGCCGATGAAGAGGCCGTGCTCGACCACGCCTGCAATATCCTTCAACGCAGCGCCCAGCTTTTCCGGATCGGGGATGCGCTTGGCGTTGGCATCGAGGATGTAGTTGCCGCCATCGGTGATGACTGGTTCGTTCGACTTGCCGGTGATGCGGAGCACCACCTCGTCGCCGGCGCACCCGGACGCACGCAGAGCTTCCGTCACCCGTTGTTGCGTCAGCGCGAAACCAAAGCGGGTGACTTCCACCGGCAGCGGGAATTCGCCGAGCGTTTCGACCCACTTTGAGTCATCGGCAATGACGACCATCTGCTTCGACGCCGCCGCGACGATCTTCTCGCGCAACAGCGCGCCGCCGCCGCCTTTGATCAGACGGAATGCGGGATCGACTTCGTCTGCGCCGTCAACGTCGAGATCGAGCGATGTGATCTGGCTGATCTCAAGAAGCGGGACGCCGACTTGTTCGGCGAGATTGCGTGTCGCTTCGGAGGTTGGAACGCCCTTCACGCGCAAGCCTTGCCGCACACGTTCGCCGAGCTGACGAACGAAGTGCGCGGAGGTCGAGCCGGTGCCTAGGCCGACGACCATGCCGTCTTTCACGTAATCGAGCGCCGCTTGCGCCGCGTTGAATTTGGCGATGTCTCCGCTCACGGGGCGCTCTCCTGAACTTGGGCGCGACGTCCTAGATTTTGGCGAAGCAGTCGCCGCAGCGCACCGATGGCTTGAGTCGAAAGATCGCGCTTGGGAATTATCTGAATGGCGCTCTCTTTTTGCCGCAAGATGAACAGCGCTTTGGTTTCGATCGCGCCACGGTAGGCGCTCCAGGCGGCAGTTTTACCGCTGTTGGCGATGCCATCTGGCGAAACAAAATATATCGTGTGCGCGAGGTGTCCTGGCGCGCGCGCGTTGAGATTTGCGGCAAAATAGAAAACCGCGAAAACCACAGGAGCGATGATGCCGAGGGTGATCGCCATCTGCGTCACGATTTCGAGCGTTCGCGGGGCGATCTCCATGCCTTCGCTTCGTTTGAAGTGCAGCACACCCTGCGCCACCGGCGGGATCAACACTGCCAGCCAGAAGACGCGACTGCTCAAGGCATCGAAGAGCAGGCCCCAGAAATAATCCAAGCGCTTGCGTGTGACCGTGATCTCGAAACGATCCGCTTTCGTCACGTCTCGCTCTTCTTCGCCGCTTTGGCGGCGAGCTTCTTTTCTTTGTTCTTCGTTGCCCAGCCTTCGAGGTTCACTTGGCGCCCGCGCGCGACGCCGAGCGCGCCTGCTGGCACGTCTTTGGTGATGACGCTGCCTGTGCCAGTGTAGGCGCCGTCGCCGATTGTCACCGGCGAGACCAGCGCGGTGTCTGAGCCGATGAAGGCGTCAGCACCGATGGTAGAGCGATATTTGTCGAAGCCGTCGTAATTGCAGACGATCGTGCCCGCCCCGATGTTGGCGCGGGGGCCGACGTCGGCGTCGCCGACATAAGCCAAGTGGCTCGCCTTCGCGCCTTCGCCGAAGTTCGAGTTCTTCACTTCAACGAAGTTGCCGATCTTCACTTTCGCTGCGAGCTTTGTGCCCGGGCGGAAGCGCGCGAATGGGCCGATTTCCGACTTCGGACCAACTTCGGTGCGCTCGAAATGACAGTACGCGTGGATCGTTGCGCCCGCGCCAATCTTTACGCCGGTCCCGAAGAAGACATGCGGTTCGATGATAGCGTCGGCCTCAATCACGGTGTCATACGAGAAGAAAACGCTGCCCGGATCGATAAGCGTGACCCCCGCTTCCATAGCGGCATCGCGCGCGCGCCTTTGGAACGCGGCTTCGGCGTCGGCGAGTTGGGCGCGCGAATTCACGCCAAGCAGCTCTTCTTCCTGCGCTTCGACGATCCCCACCTTCATTGCGGCGGCGCGAGCCATGCCCGGAATGTCGGTGAGATAGAATTCTTGCTGGGCGTTGTCGTTGCGAAGCTTCGCCAACAGGTCGAATAGCGTCTTCGCATCGGCGACAAGCGCGCCGGCGTTGCAGAGGTTGACCGCGAGTTCTTCCTTGTTGGCGTCCCGATGTTCGACGTTCTTCACGAACTCGCCTGCGGCGTCGGTGATGATGCGGCCGTAACCGGTCGGATCGTCGGCGTGGAAGGCAAGCACGACGACGTTCGAACCGGCGTCGCGGGCGGCGAACATACGGGCGAGCGTCTCGGCACGGATGAGCGGGGTGTCGCCAAAGTAGACCACGACATCGCCGTCGAACGAAGCAAGCGCTGAAGCGGCGGATTTGGCGGCGTCGCCGGTGCCGCGTGGGACTTCCTGGATCGCAGTCGAGCCAGCGCCCAGAACGGAAGTTACGCGCTCTTCCAGGGCCGGTGCGTTTGGCGGGATAACAACGACGGTGCGGGCGCAGCTCAGATCACGCGCCAGCGCAATGGACCAATCCACCAGCGCCCTGCCGCCCATTTTATGCAGCATTTTGGGCGTCTCGGACTTCATCCGCTTGCCCTGTCCCGCCGCCAGAATAATCGCGGCTCGCGCCCGGCTCATGTGTTCCGACCTTGTCCGAATCCTGTGGAGGTTCTAGCCCAACGCCTTCTCAGAGGCATCCCATGAGCAGCGGCGAACTGGCCGACGCGACCATTGTTTTCGACCTGGACGGCACGTTGGTAGACACGGCGCCTGATTTGGTGCGCGCGCTCAACGAAACGATGGACCTCGAAGGCCTGCCGCGGGTGAAGGCCGAAACGGTGCGCAACCTCATCGGCCATGGCGCGCGTGTGCTGATCGAACGCGCCTCGGCGCTGCAAGGGGTGACGTTTTCCGCCACGCGGTTGGATCAGCTGACGAATGAGTTCGTGGCGTTCTATGCCGCAGACATCGCGCGCGAGTCCAAGCCGTTCGACGGCGTCGTTGAGCAACTCGACATCCTGGCGGGCCTTGGCGCGAAACTCGCCGTCTGCACCAACAAGCGCACGACGCTATCAGTTCAACTGCTTGACGCGCTCGGCCTCACCGAGCGCTTCTCAGCGATCGTAGGCGCTGATGCGGTGACTGATCGCAAACCCCACCCCGATCACTACCGCGCGGCGGTAACACGCGCGGGCGGCGTTGTGCGGCGATCGGTGATGGTTGGCGACGGCGCAGCTGACGTGGGCTCGGCAAAAGCCGCCGGCGCACCGGTTTGCATTGTGAGC
>JBEBHI010000112.1:0-12077 GCA_040080935.1 Terricaulis sp. | reverse complement strand
CGGCGGACGGGCCGCTTCGGTGAGGGCAACAAGAGCGCCGCACCCACGCATGGCCAAGCCACTCGCCGCGACCAACGATTTCGTCGTCAAATTCGCCAATGTGAACGGTTCGGGCTCCGCGAGCGCGAACGGACTGTTCGCCAAAGTCATCTTGCGCATGGGCGTGCCGGTTGGGGCGCGCAATATCTTCCCGTCAAACATCCAAGGTCTGCCGACTTGGTACGAGGTGCGCGTGTCGGAAGCCGGCTGGCTCGGCCGCCGCGGCGGTATCGATCTTATGGTCGCGATGAACCCGCAGACCTGGGACGCAGACGTGAAGGGGATCGAGCCCGGCGGCTATCTGCTTTACGATTCGTCCAAACCGCTGCCCGCCTCGAAATTCCGCGACGACATCACGATCATTGGCGCGCCGCTCACCGAGCTCATCGCTGCCGAATTCACCGACCCACGCCAGCGACAGCTGTTCAAGAACATCTGTTACGTCGGGGTGCTCGCGCAATTGCTTGGCCTCGAGACCGAAGTCGTTAAGCAACTGCTCGGCGAAGAGTTCAAAGGTAAGGACAAGCTGATCGCGCCGAACCTCAAGGCGTTCGAAATCGGGTTCAATTTCGCTAAAGATCACCTCGCTCCGATCAGCCTCAAGCTTAAGCGCGCCGACAAAGTCGGTGACCGCATTTTTGTCGAAGGCAACGAAGCCGCAGCACTCGGAGCTGTCTATGGCGGCGCGACGTTCTGCGCTTGGTATCCGATCACGCCATCGACCTCGCTCGCCGAAGGGTTTCAGAAATACTGCGACAAGCTCCGCAAAGATCCGGACGGCAAGAACCGCTTCGCCATTGTCCAGGCTGAAGACGAGATCGCTTCGATCGGCATGGTGATGGGCGCCGGCTGGGCCGGGTCGCGCGCGTTCACGTGCACGAGCGGTCCGGGCATTTCGCTGATGAACGAGTTCGTCGGCTTCTCGTATTACGCCGAGATCCCCGCTGTGATCTTCGACGTGCAACGCGGCGGCCCTTCAACAGGCATGCCAACGCGAACGCAGCAATCCGATTTGATGCTCGCGGCCTACGCCTCGCATGGCGACACCAAGCATCCGCTGCTCTTCCCGGCCAACCCGACCGAAGCGTTCGAGATGGCCGCGCAGGCGTTCGATCTCGCCGACTTCTTCCAGACCACCATTTTCGTCATGCTCGAACTCGACATCGGCATGCAAGAATGGCTGACGCCGCCGTTCAAGTGGGACGCCAAGCGCCACCTCAATCGCGGCAAGGTGCTGAGCTACGAACATCTAGAGCAGGGCGTCGCCTTCGGCCGCTATCGCGATGTCGACGGCGACGCGGTGCCGTATCGCACGCTCCCTGGCACGCACCCGACGAAGGGCAGCTACTTCACGCGTGGCTCAAGCCACGACAAAGACGCGCGCTATTCGGAAAAAGGTGAAGACTACACCGAAGGCATGGAGCGCCTGCTGCGCAAGTGGGAGACGATGAAGTCCCACGTGCCGGGTCCGATCGTACGCAAGGCCTCCAAGGCTGCGCCCGATGGCGTCATCTACATGGGCTCTACCGACCCTGCGATGGAAGAAGCGCTGCACGCGCTCGAAGGCCACGGCATCCATCTGGACGCCATGCGCATTCGCGGCTTCCCGTTCTGCAATGACGTGTTCGACTTCATCAACGAGCACGAACAAGTCTTCGTAGTCGAACAAAACCGCGACGCGCAACTGAAGTCGCTGCTGGTAAACGAAGGCGGCATCAATCCAGCGCGTCTGGTTTCCGTTCTGCACTATGACGGTACGCCGATCACGGCGCGCTTTATCATCAGCGCCATCACTGAAAAGCTCAAAGGCCCGCATGCGGCGCCGCTGCGGGAGAAAGCGTCATGACCTACATCGCCAAGCCGCCGCTACATCACCCGTCGCTCGAGAAGAACACGCTTGGTTTCACCCGTCGCGACTACGAAGGGCGCATCTCGACGCTCTGCGCTGGCTGCGGTCACGACTCGATCAGCGCCTCGATTATCCAAGCCTGTTTCGAGATCGATCTCGCGCCGCATCGTCTCGCGAAATTCTCTGGCATTGGCTGCTCGTCGAAGACGCCGGACTATTTCGTCAGCCCCGCGCACGGCTTCAACGCCGTCCATGGCCGCATGCCGTCCGTGCTCACTGGCGCCAACATCGCCGCGCGCGATTTGATCTATCTCGGCGTCTCCGGAGACGGCGACAGCGCCTCGATCGGTCTCGGCCAGTTCTGCCACGCCGTCCGCCGCGGCGTGAACATGACCTACATTTGCGAAAACAATGGCGTCTATGGCCTCACCAAAGGCCAATTCTCCGCCACCTCCGACAAAGGCTCGAAGGCCAAGAAGGGCGCTGAGAACAAAGATAGCGCCATCGATCTCGTCATGCTCGCGCTTCAGCTCGGCGCCACCTATGTCGGCCGCAGTTTCTCAGGCGATAAGCACCAACTCGTGCCGCTGATCAAAGGCGCGCTCTCGCACAAAGGCACGTCTTTCATCGACGTTCTCAGCCCGTGTGTGGCGTTCAACAACCACGTCGGCTCCACCAAGAGCTTCGACTACGTGCGCGAGCACAACGAAGCGGTGAACCGCATGGACGTCATCACCCCGCGCGCGCCGATCAAGGCGGACTACAAGCCGGGCGAGCTGAAAGAAGTCGTCCAACACGACGGTTCGATCCTGCGCCTGCGCAAAATCGAAGACGATTACGACGCCACTGACCGCAACGAAGCGCTGGGCTATCTCGCCCGCAAAGCCGCGATGGGAGAGATCGTAACGGGCCTGCTCTATGTCGATCCGGAAGCGAGCGATCTGCACGACGCCATGCACACGGTGACGACTCCGCTCAACAAATTGCCGGACGCGGATCTCATTCCGTCAGTGGCGGACCTGGAAAAGATCAACGCGAGCTTGCGCTAACCGAACCGCTCAATCCTGAACGGCGCAACATCAACCGGCGGCGTCTTCTCCGCTGCAATCGCCGCGACGATCTCAGACGTGATCGGCGCTTCCGTCAGGCCCAAGTGCGCGTGTCCGAACGCGTAGAGCACTTTCGGTGCGCGCTCTAAGCGCCCGATCGCCGGCATGAAATCGGGCAGAGAAGGCCGCGAGCCAACCCACCGATCGGGATTCGCTTCAAACTTGATTCCAAGTTCATCGATCCGTTGTCGCAAGCGCCGCCACTTACGTTCGTCGCCCGGCGCATCCGGCGAGCCGAATTCAACGAAACTCGTACAGCGCAGCCCACTCGTGAATCGTGAAACCGCGATGAAGTTCTCGTCGAACACCGTCGTCGGCAAATCTTGCGGCCAGTTCGTCTTGGCGCTCTGCAAGTGATACCCACGCTCGCCGATCAACGGCGCGCGCACGTCAAGCTGCTCCATCAACGCCCTCGACCAGGGTCCGGCGCAAACCAACACCGCATCCGCTTGCCGCGCCGCGCCGTCCGCCAACAACACCCGCGCGTTCGCCTCAACGCGAACGACAGTGCCAACAAGTGTCTCACCGCCGCGCTCGGCAAACGAAGCTAGTATCGCGTCGCGCGCCGCCTGTGGCTCGCTCACTTGCCCAGTGCCGCTGAAGATCACCGCTGCCTTTGGCTCACGATTGAGCACGGCGCTATAGCGCGCCAACTCTGCAGCGTTCATTTCGCGATAGCTGCTCGCGCGTCCCCATTTCGCCGTCGCGCATGCCGCCAGCCCAAGTTCAGCGCCGCGCTCCGTCATCCAAGCTGTGACGTGGCCATGTGGAATTACAATCTCCGGGGCCTGCGCCAATTCCGCGATCCGTTGCCAAGCCGGCAGCGAATCCACGAGCAGATTGTCCAACGCTTGGCGCCCACGCTCGAATTGCCTTGGATCGCACGCACGCAGAAAGCGCATCGCCCATGGCGTCCACAGCGCAACATCGCTCCAGCGAAAATCCAGCGGGCCGCCGGCGCCGAAGCTTGAGCGCGGCGCGCGCAGCACATTTCCCCAGGCCGACCAAGGCGCGACCTGCTCCGAGCCAATGTGCCCTGCATTGCCATATGAAGCGCCGCGCCGTTTATCGCCCGGATCAATCAAGGTCACTTGCACGCCGGCCGCCTGCAGCCGCAACGCACACGCGGCGCCAACAAGCCCGCCGCCAATGACCAGAATCGTTTTCATCGTCACACCGGATCGTCTAGGTTGTTCGCCTTAGCAAGCGAGGGCGGCAATGCAAGTCGATTGGCGTGGTGTGTTTCCGGCGGCGACGACGCAGTTCAGGCCTGATCTCTCGATCGATATCGCCGAGACCCAGCGCGTGCAGGACGCGCTGATCCGCGATGGCGTCCACGGCCTCATCATCATGGGCACCGTTGGCGAGAACAACTCGCTTGAGCCCGCGGAAAAGCGTGACGTGCTGCGCGCTGCTGTCGAGGCCGTCGACAAGCGTGCGCCGGTGTTGGTCGGCGTGTCTGAGTTCGACACCAATCGCGCGATCGCCTTCGCAAAGGAAGCTGAGAAGAGTGGCGCCGATGGCCTGATGCTGCTGCCGGCCATGGTCTATGTGCCGACCGAGGCCGAACTGGTCGCGCACTTCAAAGCTGTGGCGAAGGAAACCGCGCTGCCGATCATGCTCTACAACAACCCTCCCGCGTATCGCGTGAGCGTTGGCATCGAAGCGATCAAGCAACTCGCGGATATTCCGAACATCGTATGCTTGAAAGAAAGCGCGCCCGACACGCGCCGATTCACCGATCTCTACAACGCCGTTGGCGACAAGATCATGTTGTTCGCCGGCCTCGATGATGTGGCGCTCGAAGGGTTGATCCTCGGCGCTAAGGGTTGGGTGTCGGGTCTCACCAACGCATTCCCGAAGGAGTCTCTGGAACTCTATAACGCCTTCAAGCGCAACGATCTTGAGACAGCGCTTGCTATCTATCGCTGGTTTATGCCGCTCCTGCACTTGGACGCCGAGCACGATCTCGTGCAATCCATCAAGCTCGCCGAGCAGATTATGGGCCGCGGCAGCGAACGTGTGCGCCCGCCGCGCTATCCGCTCACTGGCGCGCGCCGCGCCGAGGTCACCGCCATGGTGGAGCAGGCGGCTGCGACCCGCCCGAAGCTGAAAGCCGCCGCGTGACGCGCCACACGTTTCGCTGCATCGACGGCCACACAGCCGGAAACCCCGTTCGCCTCGTCATAGAAGGCAAGCCAGAACTCAACGGCGCCAGCATGAGCGAACGCCGCCAAGACTTCATGGCGCGCTACGATTGGATCCGCACAGGCCTTTGTTTCGAACCGCGCGGCCACGACATGATGAGTGGCGGTTTCCTCTATCCGCCAACAACGCCGGATGCCGACGTTGGCATTCTCTTCATCGAAACCAGCGGCTGCCTGCCGATGTGTGGCCATGGAACGATCGGTATCGTCACGTTCGGCATTGAAAGTGGGCTGATCAAACCGCGTTCGCCTGGGCGGTTCGTCGCAGAAGTGCCGGCGGGCAAGATCGAACTCAACTACGTGCAAGAGGGTGAGCGCGTCCGCAGCGTTCGCATCCGCAACGTTCCAAGCTATCTCGCGGCCGAGAACGTAAGCATCGACGTCCCCAATTTCGGCCCGCTCACGCTCGACGTCGCCTATGGCGGCAATTTCTACGCCATCATCGAAGCGCAAGGCGCCTACACCGGCCTCGACGATCTCGGCGCAGCGCGCATTCTCCAACTCTCACCGATCATCCGCCAACTCGTGCGCGATAAGATCGAGCCCGTTCACCCGATTGATCCAACCATTCGCGGCGTGAGCCACGTCCTCTGGGCCGACAAACCAAAAGGCGAGGGCGCGCACGGCCGCAACGCCGTTTTCTATGGTGACAAAGCGATCGACCGTAGCCCATGCGGCACGGGCACTTCGGCTCGCCTCGCGCACCTTTACGCGAAGGGGAAACTCAAAGTCGGCGATAGCTTTGTCCACGAGAGCTACATCCTCTCGCGCTTCACCGGCCGCGTGGAAGCCGAGGCAGAGCTCAGCGGCAAACCCGCAATCATCCCGTCGATCGAGGGATCTGCTATAGCAACAGGCCGCAACGAAATCTGGATCGATACCGAGGACCCGTTCGCGCACGGCTTCCAAGTCGTCTGATCGGCGTTGCACCTCCGCCGGGCGCGTGCTCAATTCGAGAAAAGACGTGCGGGGGAGAAACACGTGGGCGCTACGTTCGAGCTAGTCATTCGCTGGCTGACGACGATTGTGGGCGGTCTGCTGACCGCGCTTTCGGCGATCGCGATCTATTTCACCACCGCCTTGCTACGCACGGCGCACAAACGCGGTGAGCTTGCGCCGAAAGTGGAGGCGATTGGCCTCGGCGCGGTGACCAACTTCTTCGACACGCTCGGTATCGGTTCCTTCGCGCCTACTACTGCGTGGATGAAAATTCGCAAGATGGCGCCGGACAGCTATTTCCCCGCCATCCTCAATGCGGGTCACGCGCTGCCGACTGTCGCGCAGGCCCTGATCTTCATCACGCTCGTGCAAGTGAGCCCGGTTCTTCTGATCTCATGCATCGTCGCTTCGTGCGCCGGCGCCTTCATCGGCGCGCCGATCGTTCAACGTTCTCCGGTGCGGCTAGTGCAGGGCGTGGTGGGTGTGGCGCTTCTGATCGCCGCGGCGCTCTACGCGATGCGCAATCTTGGCATTGGCCCAGCGGGCGGCGATGCGCTTTCGCTGGAGGGCACATACTTCATTATCGCGGTCGTTGCGCACTTCATCATGGGCGTGCTCATGATGTTCGGCATCGGCCTTTATGCGCCGTCGCTCATCGTGCTGAGCTTACTCGGCCTCAACCCCGCTGCTGCGTTCCCAATCATGATGGGCTCGTGCGCATTCCTGATGCCTATCTCGAGCCTCAACTTCTTGAAATCGGAGCGCATCGATTTGCGTATCGTGCTCGGCATTGCGCTCGGCGGCATACCCGCGGTGCTGATCGCCGCGCTCGTCGTCAAATCCCTCGACCTCGTCACGTTGCGGTGGCTGGTCGTCATCGTCGTGCTCTACGCCGCAGCACTGCTGCTACGCTCGGCGCTGTTCGCGAAAAAGGCCACGCCTGACGCCGGCACGCCGGCCGCTTCATAGGATGATTATGAAACGTTTGCTCACCGCCGCCGCTGCTCTCATGAGCCTCGCAACACCAGCCGCAGCGCAAAACGCCGATCTCTCGCGGCTCTTCGCGGATGAGCGCGCTTTCGTTTATCGCGAAGATCCGCTCTCGGCGACAGGTGCGGGCATTCACGATTACGACGACCGCTTGCCTTCGGTGACGCCAGAGGCCAACGCGCGGCAGTTACGCGAGAACCAAACCTTCCTGACGCGCTTGCACGCGATCAACCGCACCCAGCTCTCGCACCAGGAGCAAGTCAGCTACGATCTCTTCGACTTCATGGTCGGGCAGCGTGTGCGCCTCGGCCGCTATGACGATTGGCGCCTGCCGCTCAACAGCGACAGCGGCTTTTACTCCGACATCGTGCTGCTCGACGATCTGCAATCGCCGCGCACTGTGCACGACTATGAAAACTACATCGCGCGCCTCAACGACACGCGCCGCTATTTCCGCGAGCAAATCGCGAATATGCGCGTTGGCATTCGCGACGGCTTCACGTTGCCGCGTGAGATCATCGGCGGCGTCTCGCAGGTCATTGGCGGTTTCCGATATGAAAGCCCAGAAGCGATCGGCCTTTACGCGCCGTTCGCCAACTTCCCCGCGACTGTGCCGGAGTCAGAACGCGCCCGTTTGCGCGAAGCAGGGCGCGCCGCCATCGCGAACAACGTCATTCCCGCATTCGACGAGTTCCGCACCTTCTTCGAAACCGAATACGCGCCGCGAGCCCGCAACACGATTGCCGCGCAGCGTCTGCCCAACGGCCGGGCCTACTACGCCGATCTTGTCCGTTACTACACGACGCTGCCCGACGCGACGCCGCAACAAATCCACCAGATCGGCCTCCGTGAGGTCGCGCGCATCCGCGTCGCGATGGAAGTGGAAATGCACGCGAGCGCTTTCCAGGGCACCTTTACGGAGTTCCTCACGTTCCTCCGTACAGATCCGCAGTTTTACGCAACGACGCCGGAGCAGCTGCTTCGTGAAGGCGCTTGGATCACGCGCGAGATTGACGGCCAGATGCCGAATTTCTTCGGCCGCATCCCCCGTCGTCCGTACACAGTGCGCCCGGTGCCTGCTGAGATTGCGCCGAACTACACCGCTGGTCGCTACAGCGGCGGGCTCACGGATCAGGCCGGCGAGTACTGGTTGAATACCTACGCGCTCAACACGCGCCCGCTCTATGTGTTGCCCTCGCTCACTGCGCACGAAGCGGCGCCAGGCCATCACACGCAAATTTCGATGGCGCGTGAGTTAGAAAATCTTCCGGAGTTCCGAGGCTCGTTCTACCCACACGCTTTCGGCGAAGGATGGGGGCTTTATTCGGAGCGGCTCGGCGAAGAGATGGGCATCTATCATACGCCATATCAACGCTTCGGCCGTCTCACTTATGAGATGTGGCGCGCGTGCCGCCTTGTTGTTGATACAGGCATGCACTCAATGGGATGGTCGCGCCAACGCGCCCTCGATTATCTCACCGAGAACACCGCTCTCGCGACGCACGAAATCCGCACGGAAGTCGATCGCTACATTGGTTGGCCGGGGCAGGCGCTGGCTTACAAAATGGGTGAACTGAAAATCGTGGAGCTACGCCAACGCGCCGAAGCTGCGCTAGGTGATCGCTTCGATATCCGCGCCTTCCACGATGTCGTGCTCGGCAATGGCGGCGTCACGCTGCCGGTCCTTGAACGCCAGGTGGACGAATACATCGCCGCAACGCGAGCGCAGTAGGCTTCACTTCGTCCCGTACATCCGGTCGCCCGCGTCGCCGAGGCCGGGGACGATGTAGCTGTGCTCGTTGAGCCGTTCATCGATCGCCGCTGTCCAGATCGGCACATCCGGATGATGGCTGCGAACGACATCGATACCCTCGGGCGCAGCGAGCAGGCACACGAGCCGGATCTCCGTCACGCCATTCTCCTTCAATCGATCAAGCGCCGCGACAGCCGTGTGCCCCGTTGCCAGCATAGGATCGACGACGATCACCAGCCGCTCCGCTACATCACTCGGCGCCTTGAAATAATATTCCACGGCCTTCAGCGTCTTCGGGTCGCGATAGAGGCCGATGTGCGCCACGCGCGCTGATGGCACCAGCTCAAGCATGCCATCCAGCAACCCCATTCCCGCGCGCAAGATCGGCGCGAACACGAGTTTTTTCCCTGCCAGCCGCTTGCCCGTCATCGCCGCGACGGGGGTTTCTATCGCGACATCTTCGAGTGGCAGATCACGTGTCACCTCGTAACAAAGCAGCACGCTGATCTCGCGTAGCAGTGCTCGGAACGAGCGCGTCGAGGTCTCCTTGTCGCGCAAGATCGTGAGCTTGTGCTGCACCAACGGGTGATCGACGGTCGTAACGCCTTGCATCAAAACACCGTGCCATCGCTATGAATGAGAAGAGGCGGCCCGCCATTGGCGCGCTTTATGCGTGCGATCTCACGTCCCGCCGCCCAAGTGCCGCCTTCAAGCACGCGAGCAAGCGGAAATTGCTCCGCGCCCACGCCTAGCCGCTCGCGCACCATTGGCGCAATGCGATCCAGGAGTGCGACGGTCAGCGACCGCCAAGCCACGATCGCTGGGTCGCCGACATTGTAAGCGCGCGTGACATCCCCACGCGACACGAGCACGTCCGTATCAACGAAGAGTCCGCCGTTGCGATACTCGGCCAATCCGGTCAGCCCATCGATCTCGACAACACGCATACCCGCCGCTTCAAGCGGCTCAATCAGCGAGTAAGCAAGCCATTGCGAAAGCTTGTGCAGCGGCACGTAGCCAAGCTGTGGATGTGGCCAACAATCCCCGAGCGGCACGCCATCAAGCGCATGTCGATTTTCCCAGATCGGCCCCAGCGCTTCGAGCAAGACTTCAAGAATGATCGGCGCGGCGAGGATTCCGTTCGCAGCGCGTCCCTTCAATACATCGTACAGTCCGCCAGGCCGCGGTGCGTCGTAGAGGGCGAAAAGAGCGGGACGTGCGTCCACTGTCTGTCCGAGCCGATTGAGCAGGCGAGCGCGGCCCTCTAGCCCTTCGAGAGGATTGGTGTCGCGCACCTGAAACGCGTCACCGAGCGCCGCGCCATTCAATCGCGCCAACCCTTCCGCGTCAGCGCGCAATGGATCGGCAGGATCGGCAGAGAAGCCGCCCCACTCGAACAAGCGCAAGCTCGCGAGCGCCAGACCTTCCGATCGCGCCGCGATCAGACCTGAGGTTGGGTCCTCAAATCTCCAAGCGGCGCCTGCGCCGGCATCGAGCAGCACCGAGGTAATCGCCAAATCGAACTCTGCGCGCGCCTTCGCATCGCTGTTCCGCCACGCGACTTCGTTGGCGATCTCACGCCAAAGATCGCGTCCGCCAAACACGAAATGGCGCCACCGCGCATGAAACGGCACGTCCAGCGTCGGATAACGCTTGCGTACGATCTCCGCGACAAAGTCGGCGCATGCAGGCAACGCTTCGAGGTTGAGGGACCAATCATCGAGCTTGCCGGCCTCGGCCAACGCAAACGCTTCGTCCGCGCGCGAACGCACCGCGGCCGCACTCAGCAGGGCGCGTGCGTCAGAAGTCTTTGAGGTCACGCCCCACCGTGCGGGTTAAGTCCTCTTCGGTCGGCGCAGCTTCGGCGCTGAAATAGCCGGCCGCCTTCTTTGCTTCCATCTCAACGCTCGCATCCGACGGCACCAGATCTGCGGGGATCGGTACGCGTTCGCCGATCGTGATGCCAGCGCCCGTGATCGCGTCGTGCTTCATGTTCGACATCGAGACGAATCGATCGATGCGCGTGATGCCGAGCCAATGCAGCACGTCCGGCATCAATTGTTGAAACCGCGCGTCCTGCACGCCGGCGACGCATTCCGTGCGCTCGAAATACGTTGCCGCTTGATCGCCACCCGGCTGACGCTTGCGCGCATTGTAGACGAGAAATTTCGTCACCTCGCCAAGCGCGCGGCCTTCCTTGCGATTGTAGGCGATGAGCCCCGCGCCGCCGCTTTGCGCCTCGCGCACGCACTCTTCGATACCGTGGGTGAGATAGGGGCGGCACGTGCAGATGTCCGAGCCAAACACGTCCGAGCCATTGCACTCATCATGAACGCGACACGTGAGGCGCCGCGCCGGATCTGCAATCGCTGTGGGATCGCCAAAGATGTAAAGCGTGATGCCGCCGATCGGCGGCAGGAAGACGGCCAGGTCTGGTCGCGTCACCAGCTCCGGGTACATGCCGCCGGTCTGCTCAAACAACGTGTGCCGCAAGCGCTCTTCGCTCACGCCAAACCGTGCGGCTACGCCCGGCAAGTGCCACACCGGATCAATCGCCGCTTTCGTCACTGCAACATCGCCGCTCTCGTGAACGATTGCGCCGTCAACTTTCAACCGTTCAAGCCGGATCGCCTCGCGCACTTCCGGGAGCGACAAACGCGCTTTCGTGATTGCGATCGTGGGCCGAATATCGACGCCCGTGTCGATCTCCGTCTTGAAAGCATCCGCAACCAAGTGACCCCACGGATCGAGCGACACGATCTTGCTAGCGTCGCCCCATTGCGGAGACGGCCCCATCTGCACCAGCGGGGAGGTGTCTTTCAAATCCGGACGCACACTCGGATTGAGCGCGCCTGCCGACACCGCGAGTGCGCGATACACGGAATACGCACCGCCGTAAGCGCCGATCGCGTTGCGCTCCGTTGTCACTGAGCCAATCACCGGACCGCGCTCAGCCGCGCTCGGCGCGCCCCAATGAATTGGGAAACGCACAGCAGCGCCGGTCCCCGGATGGGAAGTCAGGCGGATGTGACCGATGCGGTTTTCGGACATGTTTGCTTCGTCGGCGTCGAATACGCCCTCGTGATTCGTAATGTGAGCGTGCGGCGCCTGTTAGGCAAGGCGCGTGGGCGTTGCCGCAATTACGCCTTCAACAAGTCCAGCATCGCCATTGCAGCCGCCGGATTGCGCTC